>CAYQYL010000079.1:0-10275 GCA_964421745.1 uncultured Muribaculum sp.
CCTTGCGTTTTGCAAGCTCGTGCAGAATGTCGGTCGCGGGTGTGATGGGGTAGCTGCCGAGGAACAACGGCCGACCGGCTTTTTCTGAGGCGAGAATGAGTCCCCAGGAGATTGCTGTGTTTCCGTTTATGTCGGTGTAGAAGCCGGGCCGTACGTCTTTCGACTCAATTTTGTAGGTCGATACGGATGCGTGGGTGTTTGCTCCGTAGTCGTAGCCGGCGCGTATCACTTTTGCGTTGGCTTCGAAAACGGCAGGTTTCTTTGCGAATTTATTTTTCAGATGCCTGATTGCTTCGTCGAGCGGGCGATCGAAGAGCCAGCACACAAGACCCAGCGCGAAGATGTTGCGGCACTTTAGCATTGCTTTGTTGTCGAGTCCTGATTCGGCCAAAGCAGCTTTGGTCATTGTTGTAACGGGTACTTCGAGCACCTGTGCGTTCAGACCCAGTTCCTTATAGGGGTCGTCGGTAGTGAAGAGAGCCTTTTTCAGGTCGGCTTCTTTGAAAGAGTCGATGTCGACAATCACGATGCCGCCTTGTTTGAGATGGCGCACATTTTGTTTGAGTGCGGCGGGGTTCATTGCGAGCAGCACATCGGCTTTGTCGCCGGGGGTGTGTACACCGACTCCGATGTGTACCTGGAATCCGGACACACCGCTGAGCGACCCCTGCGGGGCACGAACCTCGGCCGGGTAATCGGGGAATGTTGAAACCTGATTGCCGACTCCGGCAGAAATGTTTGTGAATATGTTTCCTGCCAGCTGCATTCCGTCGCCGGAATCGCCCGAGAAACGAACCACAACCTTGTCCAGTGTTTTTACTTCGGCTTTGTCTATCATAACAAAACTATTTAATCTTGACTAATTTGCTTGGTTGCTTGTTTGGTATTATTATATTGAAAGATATTAGCTTTTAAGGCAAATTATATGCATAATCGCAATTTGCGAAGCAAATGTAGGCTAATCTGCTGGAACGGACAAATTTATTTGGCCTAAAATTGTAGAAATTTTTCTGTAATTCAGAAAAATGAATAATTATGCGTTTTTGCCGGTGTCGAAACTTAAAGGCATAGCGGCGCGAAGGGCGGTTTCGACTCCGAAGGGGCGGTTGAAGACACAGCGGCCGTTGACCCAGGTTTGTTCAACGCGGTTGTGTAGAGTGGTGCCGTTGAGCGGGGTCCATCCGCAAAGGCTGAGGGCGTCTTTATCGGTGACGGTATATGGTGTGTGCGGACGCACGATTGTTAGGTCGGCGTAGAAGCCCGGGCGCAGATAGCCGCGTTTTTTAATTCCGAACAGTCGTGCCGGAGCATTGCACATTTTTTCTACCACGAGTTCATGGGTGAACACACCTTGATCGGCCATTTCAAGCATCAGAGGCAGTGAGAATTGCACCATAGGCGCTCCTGATGCGGCAGAAATTGCTCCCCCTTCCTTTTCGGCCGGCAAATGCGGGGCGTGGTCCGTGGCGACTATGTCTAACCGGCCTTCGCGCAGGGCCTGGCGGAGTGCGTCGCGGTCGGCTGTTGTCTTTATGGCGGGGTTCATTTTTATTCGCGTACCAAGGCGCGCATAATCCTCGTCGGAGAACCACAGATGCTGTACGGTTACTTCGGCAGTGATTTTTTTAACGCCCAGTGGAGCTGTGCCGAACATTTCTGCTTCTTCTGCGGTGGAAACATGGAGCACATGGAGCCGTGTTCCAAACCGGCGTGCACGTTCAATGGCGCGTGCGGTGCTGACAATGCATGCTTCGCGCGAGCGGATAGCCGGATGCTGGGCAACGGGGGGCTCTTGTGGTGCAAAGCGGTCTATGGCCTCCTGGCGGTTGCGGCAGATTGTCTGCTCGTCTTCTGAATGGATTGCAATGAGTGCCGGTACGCGCGAGAATATGGCATCGAGCTGTTCGTTGTTGTCGACCAACATGTTGCCGGTCGACGAGCCGAGAAACAGTTTCACTCCGGGCGTTGCCGAATAGTCGGCTTCGAGCAGCTGCGACAGATTGTCGTTGGTTGCTCCGAGGAAAAAGGCGTAGTTGACCAACGACACTTCGGCAGCGCGCTTGATTTTGTCGTTTAATGCTTCGAGAGTGACAGTGGGCGGTTTTGTGTTCGGCATGTCCATGAACGATGTCACACCCCCTGCCGCAGCGGCAGCCGATTCGGAGGCTAAATCGGCTTTATGTGTCAGACCGGGATCGCGGAAATGCACCTGATCGTCGATTGCTCCCGGAAGCAGATAACATCCGTCGACATCGATGGCGTGTTCGGCCGATTCTAAAAGATGTGGGGGTGGATTGCCCTCGCCAACATCGGCTATGAATTCGTTTTCGACAGCAACGTAGCCTCTGAAATGGCGTCCGTCGTCAATTATCAGTGCGTTGTGGAGCAGGATCATATTTGTGGAAGAGTGAATGCAGTTTCAGTCTGATGACACCGAACATGGCTTCAGAGAATATGCCCGAACTCATTTTTGAAGTTCCGAGCACACGGTTGACAAACACAATAGGCACCTCGACGATGCGGAAGCCGTGTTTAGAGGCTGTGAATTTCATTTCAATCTGGAATGCGTAGCCTTTAAACCGTACTCGGTCGAGGCGCATGTGGCGCAGCACGCGGGCGCGGTAGCAGACAAAGCCGGCAGTGATGTCGCAGACAGGCATGCCTGTGATTAAGCGAACGTATTTCGACGCACCGTACGACATCAGCACACGCCCCATCGGCCAGTTGACAACGTTTACCCCGGTGAGGTAGCGCGACCCGACGGCAACATCGGCTCCGTTGTCGGCACAGGCTTTGTAGAGCTTCATCAGGTCGTCGGGGTTGTGTGAGAAGTCGGCATCCATTTCGAAAATGTAATCGTAGCCGTGGTCGAGAGCCCAGGCGAAACCGGTGAGGTAGGCTGTACCGAGTCCGAGTTTGCCTGACCGTTCAATCATGTGTACTCGTCCGGGGTGTTGATTCATTTTCTCACGTACAATGGCCGCAGTACCGTCAGGCGAACCGTCGTCGACAATCAGTACGTCCATCGGGTGGGGCTGACGTAATACGGCCTCGATTATAGCTGCGGCGTTTTCACACTCGTTATAGGTGGGGATTATGACGAGGCAGTCGGCTTTTTGTACGACAGGTTGTTGCGGAGTGTGCATCGTGGAAGAAATGACTGTTTCTAAACGAGTTGTGACAAAGCCTGTCGGATACGTTCGATTGCTTTAACGATTGTGTCGTCGGATGTTGCATAGCTCAGACGCAGATAGCCGGGCGAGCAGAATGCCGAGCCGGCAACTGTTGCAACGTGGGCTTCCTGAAGCAGATACATGGCAAGGTCGGAGTCGGTTTCAATGACGGTGTCGCCGAATCGTTTGCCAAGGCAAGCCGACACTTCTGGGAAGAGATAGAAGGCCCCTTGGGGCACATTGACTTTCCAGCCGGGCACTGTGCTTGCCAGACCGACTATGAGGTCGCGACGGCGTTCGAACGCCTGACGCATCTGCTCTACGCATTCCTGCGAACCGGTGTAGGCCGCTTCGGCCGCTTTCTGAGCAATTGAGGAGGCTCCCGAAGTGTATTGGCTCTGGAGCTTGTTTGTTGCTTTTGCAAGCCATATCGGTGCAGCCAGGAAACCGATACGCCAACCGGTCATGGCATAGGCTTTGCTGACACCGTTTATTATGCACACACGGTCGACTATTTCCGGGAATGAGGCCATTGAGGTGAATTCTCCGGTGAAGTTGATGTGTTCGTAGATTTCGTCGGACAGCACAAGCACCTGAGGGTGACGTGCCAGTACATCGACCAGAGCCTGGAGCTCTGCGCGGGTGTAGACGGAACCGGTCGGGTTGCAGGGGGAGTTGAACATGATCAGACGGGTGCGGTCGTTGATCGCGGCTTCGAGCTGTTTGGGGGTAATCTTGAAGTCGTTGTCGATTGTGGCGCATACTTCAACACTCTTTCCGCCGGCCAGGTTGACCATTTCGACGTAGCTTACCCATGCCGGAGTGGGGATGACAACTTCATCGCCGGGATTGACAACCGCGAGCACCACGTTGCAGAGCGACTGTTTCGCACCGCCCGACACTACAATCTGCTCGGGCGCGAAGTCAACGCCATTTTCCTCTTTCAGTTTCCGGGCGATTGCTTTGCGCAGCGACATATAACCCGGCACAGGGGTGTAGAATGTGAAGTTGTCGTCGATTGCTTTCTTGGCGGCGTCTTTGATGTGGGTCGGAGTGGGGAAATCGGGTTCGCCAACCGACAGGTTGATTACGTCAACACCCTGAGCTTTAAGCTCGGCGCTTTTTTGTGACATGGCAAGCGTCTGTGAGGGAGCGAGAGCCTGGACGCGGTCTGATATCTGGTCGATGTTCATTTTGGTTATATTTGTGTTTGAGTATGGCAAATTTACGCAAAATAGGCGAATAACCTAATCTTTTTATATTAAAGCTTTTTAATAGTAAAGCACCATATAGCCGCTCGGTGGAATCGAAATGCGGTTCATCCCGGCCGTGGGAGCCTGGGCGCTCACTTCATTGCCATAGGTGTCGAAGGCTTTGACGCTGCTTGGTGCGCGGTCGAGTTCGGCAACGACTGAGTTTTCGCCTGTCGCGTTGACGAGATATACGGTGCGGTCGCCGGTGACGGGTGCGAAACTCATGTCGCTGTAGACGGCAATTATACGTTCGTCATCGCCAATGGCTTCCATGACAGGGTAGCATTGCTGCGGGTGGTAGGGGCGGAAGTCGGATTTCACGAGTGTTTTGCGGTGTTTTTGCGAGAAGTCGAGCCAGTGTTTGATCACGTTTTTGTGGTCGTCAGACAGGTTGCCCAGATGCATCGAGTACTGGATCACGCTGAACAGTGCCGAAAGGATGTGGCGAGCACCGTTTTCGGGAGTGTCGGCCGGATTCCATTCGATCATGTCGGAGTGGACGGCGCTGTTGCCCGATGTCAGACGCAGGTTGCCGATGCGTTTACGGTTGGCCTGCATGTCGCCGGCGCAGTCAATAGCGCGAAGCATGTTGCCGTACTGACGTATAGCCGGACCGATATAATTCTGTCGGAATTCAATGAGCACATCCGGTTTGATTGCTTTCAGACGGGTGTAAATGCCTGTCATGAGTGTGTCGACAGCTTCAGGCAAGGATTTGATGTCGCGTCCGGCATAATTCTCAGCAACTGCCGGGTCGTTTTCCACGCGGAAATCGTCGATGAAGTCGAGTTTGAAACCGTCGAGGTTCCAATCGCGCATTGCGGTTTCGTAGGTGTTGTAGAGGAATTCGCGCACTTCAGGGAAACGTGGGTCAAGAATGTTTTCATCTTTTCTTTCGCGCAGGTATTTTCCTTTGAAGCGGTCGTAGTTCTTGCTGTTTCTTCCGATAAACGGCACAGAGTACCATAGCATGTATTTCATGCCCATATCCTGAACTTTCTTTACGTGCGAAGCAAAATCAGGGAAACGGTTTGTGCTCACTTCCCAGTCGCCGCAGAAGGCGTATCCGCGACCGTTGTCGTCGGTTTGCCAGCCGTCGTCGACAATTAGTGTTTTCATGCCCAGAGCAGATGCGCGCCGGCATTCTTCTTCTATAGCCTTGTCGGAAACGTCCTGGTGGAACTGATACCATGACGAGTACAGTGGATCGAACGCGCTTTCCGATGGTTCGACTGGAGTGATTCCGGCTGTTTCTGTCATCCACTGTGTGCCTTCACGGACGGCTTCGCTCCAGAACACAGGACGTGGGTCGAGAAGAATTTTCGTTTCATAGTGGGTCAGCGGTGCTTCTGGCACGGTGAAATAGACGAGCTTGGCAACCATATCGCATCCTTCTTCGCGCACTCCAAAGTTGCCGCGCACCTGTCGGAGCGGCTCGTTGCTGACAACTGTCAGACGGTTGGTGTTTTTGTTGTTCATGTAGGTGTACAGAGGCATGTCGAAGGCCAGATTCGATGCATACCAGCCACCCCAATCGGAGCGTAAAGGCAGATTATCGCCGTTTGAACCGCACCAAAGATGGTTGATGTCGGTTTGTGGAAATACCATCTCCACCGAGAATCGTGGAGGTGTCTGTGGTGTCGGGGCATCCATTATTATAGTGATAATTTCTTTACCGTCGACAGCTTCGAGCGATGTGTTGAATTTCCATTCGCCGGGGTTGTCGCATATTAATGTTGCCTCACCGGCCGAAGAGGTGATGAGCGACTGTTCTAAAGCGCTTGCGTTGATTGCGGCGCAAGCTGCTGTAACGGCCATTATAGCCCTGTATTTATTTGCAAAAAACATGATGATTGAATTTTATTTGCAAATATAAGATAATAAATTAAGAAATGAATTAATATTTCGGTGCCGGATTTTGATATTAGCAGAATTTTCTGCATCTTTGCATGGTTTATATAATACAATAATTGTATTTCTTGATTAAAAAATCAATCTTAAGCACATAAATCGTTATATGAAATATATATCTTTATTCAAGCGAGTATCTCTCGTTTTCGCACTTACGGCACTCTGCCGTGTGTGTGCGTTTGCTGTTTCGGCGACTCCGGAACCGATTATTTATACCAATCCCGACGGCACGCAGGTGACATTGCGTATGTTTGGCGATGAAAAGTTTGCTTACACCACCACAATGGACGGCTATCTGGTGCGCTCCGATGAGGCCGGAACGATGCGCTATCTCGTTGCGGATGCAGTGGGTCGACTCGAAATGTCGTCGCAAACCGCGGCCGACGCCGATGTCCGTTCCGACGCTGAGGTTAGTTTCCTGAGCGCAATCGATAAGGATGCAATGCGTTCGCTTGTTCTTGCACAAGCCAAAACCGCGGCTTCGCGAGCTTCCGGACCCGACTATCTGCCTTCTAATGAAAAAAAAGGTAGCTATCCGGTTATCGGGTCGCCTAAGGTGCTTATTGTATTGGCAGAATATCAGGATGTACGTTTCCGCGAAGGTGCGAAGGAACAGATAACAGACATGCTCAACAAGCCCGGATACGACTACAATGGAGCAACAGGTTCGGCTCTGGATTATTTTATATTCAGCTCTAATGGCCAGTTTACGCCGCAATTCGATGTATACGGTCCGGTTACGCTGGAGAATGAACAGGCTTACTATGGTGCTCAAAAAGGGAACGACCATGACATCCGTGCGCCGGAAATGGTTGCTGAAGCATGCAAGGCGCTTGACGACGAAATCAACTTTGCCGATTACGACTGCGACGGTGACGGACAGTGCGACATGGTTTATGTGTTCTATGCCGGTCAGGGACAGGCAGACTCAGGTATTGCCAATACGATATGGCCACATGCCTGGTACTTAAGCGGACACAATTGTCATTTCTGGGCCGACGGAAGACTGGTTAACCGCTATGCCACTTCGGCCGAGTATAACACCAGCGGTACGAAATATCCCACTGCTATCGGCACATTCATGCACGAATTCTCTCATGTAATGGGGCTGCCTGACTACTACGATACAGAGTATAACGGAAGTCGTCATCCCGGCGACTGGTCGCTGATGGGTAGCGGTAACTATCTGAACCGTCAGAATACACCACCTATGTACTCGGCTTATGACAGAGCGATAATGGGTTGGTTGAAACTTGATGAACTTAAAGAGCCGAGCAATGTAGCTCTGAATCCGTCGACATCAGCTGAGGGCTATGCAGATGCTGCAATAATTTCGACTCCGAATACGAATGAATACTATGTGATTGAAAACCGTCAGAAAACCGGTTGGGATTCCTACATTCCCGGTGAGGGTATGCTTGTGTGGCATATTGATTACAATGCAAGCGTATGGTCGAACAATAAAGTGAATTGTGATCCGGAACACCAGCGTGTTGATGTAGTTGAGGCTGATCCTAAGGGTGGCGACGAATATGCAACATTCCCCGGTTTGTCAAATGTGCGTTCGTTCACCGACGATACTAATCCGGCAATCACACCCTGGAATGGCACACCGCTTGGCAAATCGCTGACTGAGATTGCCCGTTTTAACGACGGTGTAGTTTCGATGCGTTATAATGGCGGTGTAGAGGTTGACGGACGTCTGAAGCTTAATGCGGTTTCCGGACTCACCCACAACACAGCGACTATTGGCTGGAATCAGGTTGACGGTGCCGACAAGTATTACATCACCTTGAAGAAGGGTGACATTGTGGTTGTGCCGGAAACATCAATCGATAAGACCACATATGTGTTCGAAAATCTTGAGCCTAAAACAGATTACACATATACGGTTGCTTACTACGAAGGTCGATTCATGGCGGTAGAAAGTGGAGATTTCTCTACAAAAATATCTCCGCTCGACACACGTCGTCCGGTTGCTAATGAAGCAACTAACATTGGCCCGACATCGGCTGTAGTTTCATGGGAAGCTATGGAAGGCGCCGACTACTACACGATAGATGTCTTTACCGGTGAGGCTGCCGGTCCGAAGACTGTTACAGCTACGTTCGACGATGAAAAACTGCCTTTCGGCTGGACTACTAATGCAGAAGAGTTTAACTCAACTTCCGGCTATTATGGAGCTACTGCTCCGGCGATCCGCCTGTCAGATGGACTTTATGTGCAGACAGAACAGTTTATCAGCGATATCGTGGAGATTTCTTATGTGACACGTCGTGTCGGCACAGAAAGTTCGACGCTGTTTGTGGAGGCACGCAAATCGCCGGCTCATCCGTGGGTTGTGGTTTTCAGTGGCGAGGCATCTCGCTCAAAGGCTCGTAAGAAACTTGACGCAGCTGCAATTGGCGAAGGTATGACAGAAGTCCGGGTTCGCCTTGAAGCTTCAGAAGGCGTGTCGGTAATTGTCGACGATATTGCCGTCACTGTCGGTGAAAGCTATGATTTTATACCTGTTGAGAATAATACTGCTCTCCGCGTTGAAAAAGCTACAAAGTATACGATCAAGAATCTTGATCCGGAAACAGACTATTATTACACTGTCACCGGCCATAACGATGAATTGAGTTCTATAGCTTCGGTTCCGGTTAAGTTTACGACTGCAGAGGGTAATGTGTCGGCCATCGACGAGGTGGATTCTGACTACGATTGCACTTTGACAGGACGCACGCTTTCGGTAGATGCAGCGGGCAAGAGTATCGCCGTGGTTACCCCCGACGGACGTGTCCTGGTTTCAGCTACCGGTAGCTTGAATGCTGAATTGCCGTCGGCAGGTCTTTACATTGTCCGGATAGGCAACACGGTTAAAAAACTTGTTTGCAAGTAATTGACAAAACAATACAAAGTAAGACAAATAGCTGCTATTGATTCTGTCTTACAGAGCGGAGGCCCTTGTGGTTCTCCGCTTTTTTTATTTTTGGACATATATAAATAATGTGTTATCGCCGGTGGTGGTGGCAGCCGGACGGCACTCCACATCAATTTAAATCTTACACCTGAATTTTAATGCATCCGACCTACAGAATTTTAACTCATGACTCTGAAACACTGTTTGCGCCATGATGAGAATGTTGCAAAGAGTGATCATGCTAATTAGTTAATTATTCTTAAAATTATTTTGCTGAGAGTGAAAAATGTTGTACCTTTGCACACCGATTATGTCCAAATTAATGGCCTGACATGATGCAGACTGCAGTTTTTGGCCGAACGGCACGATGCATATGGTCAATTTATTAATTTATCAATCAAACAAATAACGTGGATACAATTAGCTACAGAACCTCAATGCCCAACGCGCAGAGCATCGACCACGAATGGGTGGTTATCGATGCAACCGACCAGCCTCTTGGCCGTCTCTGCTCAGTTGTAGCCCTGATTCTTCGGGGAAAAAACAAGCCTTGCTACTCACCCTTTGTTGAGTGCGGCGACAATGTGATCATCATCAATGCCGACAAAGTACGTCTTACCGGCAACAAATGAAACGACCGCGAATACCTCCGCTACACCGGCTATCCCGGCGGTCAGCGCGTGGCAACACCGGCAATTCTCCAGATGAAATCATTCAACAAACACATCAAACCGGGCATCAACCCGCTGTTTGTGAAAGTTGTTAAAGGAATGCTTCCTAAAAACCGTCTTGGTCGCAAGATCATCGAAAATATGCACGTTTACAACGGTCCGGAACATCCCCATGCAGCTCAGAACCCCAAAGTAATCGATATTAACACCGTTAAATAAGAAGTATGGAAAAGGTAAATGCAGTAGGTCGCCGCAAGGCCGCCATCGCTCGCGTAATCATGGGCGAAGGCACAGGCGTTATCACAATCAACAAACGCCCTCTCGACGTGTATTTCCCCTCGTCGATACTTCAGTTTATCGTT
>CAYQYL010000080.1:0-10266 GCA_964421745.1 uncultured Muribaculum sp.
GTTCCTTGTGGATGTCGAGCGTACCGTTAAGAAACGGAGAGCCGGCGCAGCCTGTTCCGTATTTACGGGTTGCTTCAACGGCGGCTTCCTTAATTCGCGGATCGTTCACCAGTCCGGTGTAGCAATTGGATCCGAACATTAGCACTTTCCGTCCGTTGATTAGCACTTCAGGGTCCTGTTCGCTGGAAATAGCTCTGAAGTAGGGATATATCCCGGCTGCTTTGGCTTTCTGCGGTTCCTGATATTTGTCAAGTTTAGCTTGAAGTAACTTCATTGTTTTACCTTTTCAATATAGGCTGCAAAGATACGCATTTTTTATTATTCGATAAACTCCGTTTGCATTTTTTTGCACTTTGGCATCGTTTTGCCACAAGATTCTGAAACATTGCCTCATATTGACATCATAAACTGCATCCTTGTGTGTTCTTGTACTACCTCTGAAATAATTTGACACCGGACGCGGTACAAACCGCATCCGGTGCCGAATAAAGAACGAGAATGTTTAACTTTGATTATCGATTATCAGAAAACAATTTTCTGCGAGAATCGGATGTTGCTACCGGCGATATTGAGAATGTACGCTCCTGTACCGAGAACCTTGCAACGGGCAATGACCTCGCCGGCAGGCGCAACAAACGACTTCACAGCTTTGCCGTCGACTGTGAAAACATCGACTGTCACAACTGTGTCGGCCGCAATGTCGTCAATACCGGTAAATGCCACTACCTTCACCACGCCGCTCGTAGGCGTAACAGCCGATGTGTCCCACATATAATCGGCCGGGAGCTCCGGCAAATTGAACACGGGTACATTTTCGGCCTTTCCGGCGGTCCAGAGTGTGAATTCATCGTCGAGCGCTGGTGTATAGCCGGCAAGAACCACATCGATTTCACCACCCAGTTTCATAGTACCGGCAACATTGATACTACTATACTTGGTTGCATCGACAAGGTCGAGCTGAACTTTCGAACCTGCTTCCATTGTCAGATCGCCGTCGAAATAAAGTGTACGCAGCGTCAGTCGGACGACAGAGTTGGTCGGGTACATTTTTGAGCCTGACTTGAATGTCACTGATGAGTTGCCGCAATGTCCTGCGCCCATAAGTGTACCTTTGACTTCCATAGGCGAAGTACCGGTCATAGTTCCAGTTTGAGCAGCATTTGTCAATCGCAGGAAAACAGCACCGTCATTAATTGTAAGCGTACCCATGTCGGGCTGCACTTTCGACAACGACAGCTGGCCACTGCCTTCCTTAACAACATTGATTCCTGCAGCAATCGTGCCCGAGAAGCTTGTGTCATCGCCGCGCTCTCCAATATAATATGTACCGGTTCCGCCAAGCACACCACTACCGCTCAGGTTGCCGAGCTTCATATTCTTGTTTTTCGACGCGCCGCCGAATTCCTGTGAAGTATTGTTGAATGTGCAGCCACTGCTGATATTGAGTATCGCTTTGTTAAAGCCGGCTGTTCCATAGTAGTCGAACGAGCTACCCGACCCCTGGGTGGCAGTGATTGTGCCTGCAAATTCGCTCCAGTTACCCATGAGCGTGTTACGCACAAAACAAGAAACAACTTCGAGTTTGCCGCTACCGGTCAGAGAGCCTTTGTACTGACAGCGTCCGTCGAGCATGAGTTTACCCGACTTGCCTTCGGGAACAACATAGTTGGCGTTGTCTGTGCTGTAGGAGTAGCGGCTGTCGATGTGCTGCAGAGTGACATTAGCACCATTGAAAATCACCGTATTGCCAACAGCATGTGTGTCACCCTCATCGTAAACGGTTCCGCCGTCGATGCGCAATGTCGCGATTTCGTTGGCAGCCGTAAAGTTGAGTTGTCCGTTGCCGCCCTTAATGAAGGTTCCTTTGCCCTTCACAGCAGTACCAGACAAGGT
Organism: uncultured Muribaculum sp.; assembly: GCA_964421745.1. Lineage (GTDB taxonomy): Bacteria > Bacteroidota > Bacteroidia > Bacteroidales > Muribaculaceae > Muribaculum. The sequence continues at coordinate 1,894 of CAYQYL010000080.1, forward strand.
AAGCGTGCCGGATTCAACCTCGATTCCACCCTCCTCTACCTTCATCGGATGACTCATCTTGCCGTCGCCGGATGTGGAAATCATAGCTCCGTTCGTCATCACTATTTCGTTTGCATAGTGTCCAAGAGCGCCGTTTGCAGTTCCTTCGTTACTTCCGAGCGATGCAGCACGGACAACACCGTTGTGCAATTCGATTTTTCCAGTGAATGTGCTGACATTGTTTAACGTCACACGTCCGGTGCCTTTCTTTTCAACATTGAATTCACCTTCGAAACCGGCTCCCCCGATTGTGAAATTCTTAGTGCTGTTGTTGAACACAATGGCACCTGGATGGAGCGAAACGGGAATATTTACTTCAGTGCCTACTGCCGAGTCATCGAAAATGACACGGTCGCCGGCTACGAAAGTTGTTGGTTCGCCTGTAGAGAGTATAACGAAATTGGAGGTTTCACCCAGATCCCAGGTGGAACCGACCGAACCTTTCCAGACTATATCAGTAGCTTCACGCGAATCGGAAATCTGTAAATAAAGACGTCCTTCCGACAGTGCCAATGAAGCTTTCTGTCCGTTCAAACCTTCAACTACCAGATCCGAAAGATTGCCCTCAACCGAGCCTATTGTTCCAAGCAGATAATCGCCCGCGGGGAGCTTAGACTCACCGGCCGCATAATGAGGCACAAACAAGAGCACGGGAGTGGAGTACTCCGGACCGTTTTCCCAAACTTTCTTCTCAATTTTAAGGGCGTTCACATTCAGCACATCGGCAGTCTGAGTGTCGGCAAACAGGTCGATACAAACTTTCGCACCGAATCCGAGTGCCAGTTCGGGAGTAGTCACTGATCCTGCTTTAGAATCTGTTCCAATGCGCAACTCCGATGCATAGTTCATTTCTATTCCTTTGCCGAAATTACCACCGTTGGTTTCGAGCACGCCGAAACGGTTGAGCCATACGCGGCTCGAAGGCATTTCACCGTCAAATGCCAATGTACCCGCCCAAACCTGAGTGGCTCCGGTGTACTTTTGAGCTGCCGCCGGGAGTACGAGTTTACCTCCACCAAGTTTCACCAGTTTCATCGAGCCGGCAAAACCGCCACCAGTCAAAGTGTGGGTGTAGGTAGTGTAAGTGATATTGTCGTTATCGTCATGGCCCTGCACCCAGGTCGGAGCATTGTCGACAAACAATGCCGGAGCCGCGCCATCGGCAACCGAAGCCGAAGCGTCGGCTGTTGTGGCAAAAACAAGATTCTTGCCATTGTCGCCAACAGCAATAGTGCCGCCAATCTCCTGCCGGTTGTTCATTGTCGGAGCGGGAGGAGCTTGTGTAATGCCCTCAAGTTCGCCAAGGAAGAAACTCGGATGAGGAGTCTGGTTGTAGCCGTTCATCTGCCAGACAACAGCGTTGCGATACTGCGGATCGTGAAGCAGCGTGTAAAGACGATGCTCGGTCGGAATCGTTGTCGTATAGATACGGATGCTACTATTGTCGGTCGAACGCATAATCACCTCTTCACGCCAGTCACCGAAAATATCACCCTGGAAGCAAGGTGTCGCTTTTGTGTCGTTGTTTGTCAGCGTACCGGTGAAAGTCTGAATTGCACCATGACGGTACTTGTAGATCACACCGGGAGAATTGCGCACCGACTGTCCGTTGAAATTCTCATCGAGCAGGTCGCCGTCCCAGTAGATTCGGAAGTTCTGGGCAACATCGGTTGTTGGTTGCGATCCTTCAAGATGCGCGTTAATCACAGCCGATATCAGTGTGGTGCAGTCGTGCGACGTCACGAACTGTGCGCCCGGATAGTCGTTGGAAAAGTTGCCGGCAATAGCACGGCCGTCGTCGGCAGTAGCTGTGGCGCGATAGTAAATTTTACTTGTTGTCGCGTCGCGGTAGTTGTTCGACGGGCGGTCTTCGTTGCAGGCAACAACCTCCTGGCCATAGATGTAGGGGTTGAAGTCGCCTACGTGGTGGCTGTCGCCATGGCCAAGACCTGTTGTAGACAATCCGCGTCCGTTATCGTCGATCACCATCGATCCGAACACAATTTCATCGCGGCCGTCCCAGTCGACGTCGGCAATCGAATAGTTGTGATAGCCCTGTCCGAACCACGACGAACCGGGCTGGTTGTTCACCCAGCGCCAGCGCTCGATCAGTTCATGTGTTGCGGGATTGACGTCGAAAGTCCCCATTTTATGGCGTGTGTAGATACCTCGCGCCAAGAAAATGCTCGGTTTGCGGCCGTCCAGATAGGGGGCTCCGAAAAAGTGTTTCGAACTTCTGTGTCCGTAGCCGTCGCCCCACGCTGTGTTGAGATTTGTTTCACCATCTTCAAGACGTTTGAGCGGGTATTCCATGACCTGGTAGGGCTTACCTGTTTCACCATTCAGATACAACAGGAACTCAGCTCCGGAATGAGTGAATTTCTCCACGCCGCCCGAGCCTTGCACGTCGCCGAGGGTATTTACATTCGGATCACCCACAACATGAGTAGTTCCGTCGGCCTGATGAATCACCATTCCGTCGGCTCCGCGCAGTATACACTCAGCCTTTCCGTCAAGATCCCAGTCGTAGGCTGCGATGTTGATTTCATTGCTCTGGAAGTCGACCATATTGCGGCCGCAGTCGATCCACCACATCAGTGTTCCGTCGAGCTTATAAACCTGAATGATGTCGAAATCGGTCGAATTGAGAGGATATCCGTTGGCATGGAACACTGTGTTGCGCAATTTCAGCAACACCTCCATTTGTCCGTCACCGTCGAGGTCGGCCACAGTTGCGTCGTTGGGCTCATAGTTGGCCGAGATGTCCGAGCCGTCGGCATTCGACGGAACGGGAGCAATTTTAATTTCAAGATAATTGTTGGCCGATGTGATTGCCGGTTTCGACGTTTCGGTTTCGACACCGTCGACTACAGTCTTCACCACATAGCGGCTCGACGCTGAGCCGGATGCATCGGCATAGTTCGACACTGTGAGCGGCTGGGCGTTGACCAGCGCTCCGTCACGGTAAAGATTGAACTTTACGTTGTCGGCATCTTCGCCAAGGACACGCCAGCTGACGAATACACCATTATTTGCGCCGACAGCCACAAGGCCTCGGTCGAGCTTGTCCATCACACGCTGTGCGAAGGCTTGCCCGGCCAGCAGGACCATTGCGGCTGCCGAGAATAATATTTTCCTCATTAGTTATTCCAATAGATAGCTTATAGCTAAATTATTTTACAAGAACTTTCTTGCCGTTGTGGATATACAGACCGGTTGTGGGTTCTGCAACTTCTATACCCTGAAGGTTGTAGTACTTGTTGTCGCCAACACTTTCTTCTGCTACATAGATTTCGTCGATACCTGAACCGCCGAACAACTGTGCTCTAACAGCTTCTTCGTCCATTGTGTCGTAGTACTGAAGTTTGAAGTCGTCGCACTGGATGTTGGGTTTTGGAATACCGTCAGAAGATTTAGGAAGACCATATCCGATTGTCAGGTAGGGCTGATCAACTTCCGATTTGTAGATAATAGTGATCACCTGCCATGCGCCCTTATCTTCACCAACTTTAACAAAGCCTCGGCTTTCGGGATCTTCGGGATCGTCCTCATCGTCTGCAATCCAAAGAGCGCAGTACATGCTACCTGGTTTACCCATATTATTTTCGTCTACGTAGGGTTCACCACCACCAACTTTATTGATGTCGCCGCGCCAGCCATCACGTGAAGCCGAGCAAGCAGCAGTGAGAACATAAACACCGGGGCCTTTACCTGTTTCAACAAACTGCTGAACGTATGTTTCAGGTTCCAGACCGTTATTGACTGCGATGCGGATATACCAATTACCTTCGTGAGCAGATTTTGTATGGGCACGAGGCGACCACCAATCGCTGTTTCCTTTACCCAATTCCCAACCCTGGAGGTGGTCAGCAGCTTCATCACCACCTTCTTCGAACGAGGGGTTTGCAAGAGCGATATCTTCAGGAACCAGATCTGCTGCGTTTGCACAGAGCGCAAATGCAAATGTTGCTGCAAATAAAGAGTAGATTTTTTTCATACTAATTGTTTTTATGGTTTATTGATTTATTGTTAATCTGGACTGAACTCGGATGCACGCCCGCGCAGACGGTGGCTGCAAAATGTTGCCGGTTTCGGTTTTTCGGTCGCCTGTTTTAACTATCTATTGGCTATTGAGGAAAACGCACGGTCGATAAAATGAGTGGACAGCACTTTGCCGGCTTGGTTGCCGCAGAGTCAGTGTGAGGCCAAATTCAGATTCTCAGTTTTTCTTAGAACGGTCAGTTTTTCGGTTTATTTCTAAACTCCTGTTAATTATACGTTAATAATTCCTTACGAATGGTTTATACGCCAACTTTTGTGCAGTTTTTCGCCATTTTCAGGTGTGAATTTAAGGATACGCGTCACGGCCTACGTCCGTAACGAATGCAAAATTACAAACTGTTTTGAACAATCAAATAAATTTCATTCTATTTAACACCTTTTAACCAACACAACATTTTTCTCTTCTAAGTTAACGTGAGTTCGACATAAGAAGTCACACTATAAATCTATCTATAACAAAGTATAAAATCGGGCGTACAAACTGAATTTCCAGTGCATACGTTAAAATCTGTAGATGCAATGCCTAATATTGCAGACGTAAGGTGTCGTCCGGCAGGACGACGATTAATCAGTAACCGAGGTACGTGGAGCCTCAGCGACACGTGCCCGGCTCCCCCAATCAACCCGGTTTGCGTCTGGAGGACGCCGATTTACGCAGCTGCGAATCTGCATGCTATCAGTGGTATCCTTTGCGATCAGGTAAACCGGCGTCCTCCAGACGCCACAACCTCATCTCTCATACACGGCACGTGTCGCTGCGCTCCACGTACCGTGTTACTAATAATAACGTCCTGCCGGACGTCAATCTGACTACACCGTAAATCTGTTCTTACATCTAAACCGCTTTTGTGAATTATTACGTCGAACTCACGTTAAGTTAATAATGGCATACACCACTCAATGCGTATTCGTTGTAATCCAAACAAGTCCTCCCAGTAGTGCCTTGCCTACGGGGAGGACTGATTAGAATTCAATAGCATGAGTAAAATCCGACATTAATTAGTACCTTTGCAGTATAATACCATGACACTGAATTTATGCTAAGGGAACTATTTATAGCAGTGGCAGTCGTGCTCGCCATGTATGCAAACGGACAAGCCTACGTGGGCATGTTCGACCACAACCCAATTGAACGCTCCTCCGAACGAACGCTGCAATACCGGCCGACAGCGGACGGATATATTTACTCCGAAAACGGCAAGAACCTTTACACACGTGCCTTGTATGGAGGAAACACAGCTTTTCGTGTTGAAACAAGCGATATGCCGATTTTCGGTGCTTTCCACGGGAAAGACAATCGCAATGTCCATTTTATTGTAGAAACCGGTGACACGAAACTGCGGTTGGACTCCGTTGCCGATTGCAAATCGTACTTCCGCGGAGGCCAACGGCGCTATGAATTGTCGGATCCGGCTTGGGGTAAGGGCAGAATCACACTGACTACAGTCGCCCCTCGCGATTTCGAGGGTGCACTCTGGAAAGTAGAGGCTACTGACATGACAAAAGGAGCGTCGCTTCACGCCGTCTGTTGCCCGACAGTGAAAGTGAAACTTAACCGAAACGGCGATATGGGTGCCGATCCGGTCAACTGTTTCGCTCCCGACCCGAACAGCACAAATGTGCATACAGCACATTTATATATAGGAGGTAACCGGCAGACCGGTTACGTTGAATATGCCGACCGACATATCACCACCGACAACCAAAAGAAACTTGCCGGGGACTACGCAAAAGCCGATGCTCAGCGTTCCGATTTGTCGGCTCAGTTAGAAATAGACACTCCCGATCCGTATTTCAACGTTCTCGGTCCGATAATAACCCACGCGGCCGACGGAGCATGGGACGGCAAGGTATGGTTGCATGGCGCTATTGGCTGGCGGCAGCCACTTAGCGGCTGGCGTGGTGCCTACAGCGGCGACTTTCTGGGCTGGCACGACCGCGCACGCTCCCACTTCGACGCTTATGCCAAATCGCAGGTCACCAATGTGGAGCCGTCTATTCCTCATCCATCGCAGGATCCAGGGAAACAACTTGCCAGAGCTGAGAAAAAATGGGGCACACAAATGTACAGCAACGGCTACATTTGCCGCAACCCTGAACGCAACGACCAGATGCATCACTACGACATGAACCTATGCTACATCGACGAATTGTTATGGCACATTAAATGGACCGGCGACATGGAATATGCTCGCAAGATGTGGAAAACAATCGCATTGCATCTGGAATGGGAAAAGCGGAATTTCGACCCGGACAACGACGGCCTGTATGATGCCTACTGCTGCATCTGGGCCAGCGACGCGCTGTACTACAACAGCGGTGCGGTGACACACGCGTCGGCCTACAACTACCGCGCCAACCGGCTTGCGGCGGAAATTGCGGAGATAATCGGCGAAGATCCTACTCCTTACAGAAATGAAGCTGACAAGATTATTGAAGCTATGAACGCCACCCTGTGGATGGACAGTAAAGGCGTGTGGGCTGAGCACCGCGATTTTATGGGACACAAACGACTACACGACCACCCGGCACTATGGACAGTTTACCACGCGATCGACAGCGACACGGCCGACGATTTTATGGCCTACCGGGCTACACGCTACATAGACAACAACATTCCACATCTCACAGTCGAAGCCGACGGAATTGACAGGGACACCTATGCTACCCTATCGACAACTGACTGGCTCCCCTACGCCTGGAGCATCAACAACGTAGCTTTTGCCGAAGTTATGCACACGGCTTTAGCCTACTGGCAGGCCGCACGTCCGGAAGTTGCGACAAAGCTGCTGAAAAGCTCGATGCTCGACGGGATGTATCTGGGCAACAGTCCGGGCAATCTGGGACAAGTGAGCTTTTACGATGCAGCCCGCGGCGAGTGCTACCGGGATTTCGCCGATCCGATAGCTATGATGGCTCGTGCCGTTGTGCAGGGGCTTTTCGGCTTTGCGCCCGACGCCCTGCACCACACAGCCACCATTCGACCGGGATTCCCCCCGGAGTGGGAACATGCAACGATTCGCCATAATGATTTCTCATTCGGTTTCCGCCGCTACGGAACGAAAGACACATACAGATTTTCCGTGTCTATTGACTCGATCAGAACGGTGCAGCTTATTCTGCCGGTACATGCCGACAAAATTAAATCAGTCAGAGTCAACAATAATGCTACCGACTGGGTCACAGTAGCCTCGGCTATCGGCTCTCCATCAATCGAGCTGCAAATTCCGGTTTGCGGAGAAATGACAGTTGAAATTGAATGGGCTGGAGATAGGATTTCATCAGTCTTGCCAACAGCAACAGGACTCACCCGAAAAGGTTTTCGTGAAGTCAAATCGGGCGACTTCACATGGTGGGAAGAAACAGAAAGTTTCACACACGCTGTGCCTGACGCATCAAAACTTGGAATCGACCTGAAGATAGCGCCGGATGACGTTTACGAACCCATAAACCTTTCTGCACATTACAACGCAAATATCACCGATATATTCCGCAACCGATATCTTTCGCCAAGGTCGCCATACACAACATTGCAGATTCCGGTGCAGGGAGTAGGCGAATGGTGTCACCCGGATGACACCGCGCATATCGATGATTCAGGCTTACGACACGCGGTCGGACCCGACGGAATTATACACACCTCGCCAGGCATTCCTTTTGCGTCGCAAGCAACAGGGAACAATGTGATTTACACGTCACTGTTCGACAACTATCCCGACATAGTGGCAATTCCACTCTCGGGCAAAGCTGAAGGAATTCAGCTGCTGCTCGCCGGAAGCACCAACCACATGCAGTGCCACATTGAAAACGCAACCATCAAAGCCCGCTACACCGACGGCAGTGAAGAAATTTTGCCCTTACTGGCGCCAAATAACTGGTGCCCGATAGAGCAGGACTACTACGTTGACGGAAAAGCTTTCAAACTGGCAACTCCGCGTCCCTACAGATTGTTGTTCAAAGACGCTACTGTTACGGACAACGTTGCAAAACAGCTTGACATTAAGGGTGTTTACGGACGGCGTATTGATGGAGGCGCTGGAGTGATGCTCCGCCTCAACCTCGACCCCAACAAAGAACTTAAAGAGCTGACGCTTGAAACTCTGTCGAACGATGTCGTAGTAGGACTTGTCGGTGCAACCTACGTCAGAACAACACGTTCGCCGGGCAGATAGAAATATTTTTTTTGCACACTCGGGAAAAAGTATTACCTTTGTGCTCGGGTAAGTCCTACACGACCAGCTCCCCGGGAACTCCGCCAGGCCTTGACCGGAG
>CAYQYL010000081.1:0-9937 GCA_964421745.1 uncultured Muribaculum sp.
TTCTTACACAAAAATTTCCTAACTTTGCAGCGCATATATCACAATCGGAAACAAACCCAATAGTGTACCTATAAAATATGGCCACCGAAAAAGCTAAAACAGAATCACTTTCAGTAGAGCAGCGTCTGAAATCGCTCTACCAACTCCAGACTATACTCACCAAAATCGACCGTATCAAAACAATTCGCGGTGAGCTTCCTCTTGAAGTGAAAGACCTCGAAGACAGTATTCAGGGTCTGCGTACACGTATCGAAAACTACAAACGTGAAATCGAAGAGCTGAAAAACAAAACTGCTGTAGAAAAAGAAAAAATAAACGATTCGCAGGCAAAGATAGCCCGTTATAAAGAACAGCTCGACAACGTGCGCAACAACCGCGAGTTCGATCTGCTGTCGAAAGAAGTGGAATTCCAGAGCCTCGAAATCGAGCTTTGCGAAAAACACCTTCACGAATATGCCCGCACAATCGATGCGAAGATGCGCGACATAGAAACGACAGAAGAACGTTTGCGCGACTCCGAGCATATTCTTGCCGAGAAAAAAGCTGAACTCGACGAAATTGTTTCGGAAACCCGGCAGGATGAAGAACGTCTGCGTGTAGAAGCTCAAGAAATAGAGCCCAATATCGACGAACGCACACTGAAAGCATTCAAGCGTATCCGCTCTAACGCACGCAACGGCCTTGGAATTGTTTACATTCAGCGTAATGCGTGTGGCGGATGTTTTAACCGCATTCCACCGCAGAAGCAGATGGAAATAAAAATGCGCAAGAAAGTGATCGTCTGCGAATATTGTGGACGCATCATGATCGATCCAGAACTGGCCGGCGTTGAACCGGAAACAACACCCGCGAAATAAATAGTTTTCAATAATCGCACCGCGCCGGATTCATCACTTGGATGATTCCGGCGTTTATATTTTAGCATGGATCCGACACTTTTCATTAAGTCGTGCGACACACCATTCAGCATTCCAACCTACCGGTATGCATTTACTTTGATGCGCGTGTGGATACGCCGCAATTGGTACTGGGCATTTGCACTGCCCGTGGCACTCTCTTTGTTTGCTGCCGTCACTTTGTCGTTACGCTACTTGTTGATTGCCGTGGTGTTGGTCTTTTTAGTTTGTCCCCATATAATTCTGTGGGTATACTATTATCATGCCATGTCGCCCGAAAGCAGAATGTCGATATTGCCTCATACTATGAATGTGGACCACAAGGGCATAAAAATAACTTATGTTCCCGATGACGATGACGATGACGATAAAAGGAAATTGCCTCCGCCTGATTTCATAGAAGCGTCGCGAATCTCCGACATACGCTGTGTCGATGATTATCTTATTGTCAAACTCGACAGCAATAGCTATCGACTTGTTATTTTTCCGATTCATTTTCCGGAGAAATAGGAAGAAAAAATAGATGATATTACAATTCTGTGTTAAATGATGTAAATATTTTGCTATACGAAAGAAAAAAACTAATTTTGTATTGTAAAAGGTACAATCAAAGCCGGATTACTTGGAATTACGGCGTTTCCACAACAAACAACCATTGAATAATGAAAGTAGCAATTGTAGGTGCAAGCGGAGCAGTCGGACAGGAGTTTCTACGAGTGCTCGACCAGCAAAATTTTCCTATTGACGAACTTCTGCTTTTCGGTTCGAAACGAAGTGCAGGACGTAGCTACACGTTTCGTGGAAAAGAAATAGTTGTGAAGGAACTGACCGACAATGCTGACGATTTCAAGGGTGTCGACATTGCTTTCACATCGGCCGGAGCCGGCACATCGCGTCAATATGCCGACACAATTACGGCTCATGGTGCAATAATGATTGACAATTCGAGCGCGTTCCGTATGGAGGCAGATGTTCCACTTGTGGTGCCCGAAGTGAATGGCGACGATGCTTTCAATGCGCCCCGCCGGATAATTGCCAATCCTAATTGCACAACCATTCAAATGGTTGTTGCTCTCAAGCCGATAAACGATCTGTCGCCAATCCGTCGTGTGCATGTGGCAACCTATCAGGCTGCCAGCGGTGCGGGAGCGGCTGCAATGGACGAACTTGTCAATCAGCACGCACAACTCGTTAACGGTGAACAACCGACAATCGAGAAATTTGCCTTTCAGCTCGCCTACAATGTGATTCCTCAAGTCGACGTTTTCACAGAAAACGGTTACACAAAAGAGGAAATGAAAATGTACAACGAAACAAAGAAAATCATGCATGCACCTTTGCTCGACGTTAGCGCTACGTGTGTTCGAGTTCCTGTGATGCGTGCCCATTCCGAGGCAATCTGGCTCGAAACAGAACAGCCATTGAGTCTTGATCAGGTGCGTAAAGTTCTATCGGAAGCCGAAGGCGTTGTGCTGCTTGACAACCCCGAAGCAAAGGAATATCCAATGCCTCTCGACATTGCCGACAAAGACCCCGTTTATGTTGGACGTCTGCGCAAAGACCTCACCTGTGAACGCGGGTTGTCGTTTTGGGTAGTTGGCGATCAAATCAAGAAAGGAGCCGCTTTAAATGCAGTTCAGATTGCGCAATACATGCTTGCAAAAGGAGCATTCAAGAAATAAGTAACTGATATAATCCAAAATAATAACCTCTGTACAATCCAAGAAACCTTTATTTTCATCCTCAGGGCGGGTTCGACGTGAGTCGAATCCGCTCACTTTTTATGCTCATTGCCGTAAGGCACCGGAAATACGGCTTGTGTCCAAACTATGATGCAGTTGACCTGAATAAGTTGTTGACGAATTTTAGAATAGGCGTAAAAATAGGTATATTTGTAGTTGTGTAAAGTGAAGGTGTCCTGACACCGTTTTCGAATATTAAAACCGTTTAGTCATGAGATGGCTGTTGTTATTCCTGTCTATTTTGGGTGCAGGAGCTTCGTTTGTTATGTACGGGTCTTCACCGTGTTCTCTTAAACCTCGATCGCTTAGGGTGGAGCATATGCTCAAACCTTCGGTAATAGAGCCCTCTGCCCCGAGATTCGAATGGGTCAATGAGCCGGTTTCTTCGGAAATCGTTGGCGCATTGCAGTCGGCATATCGGGTGATCGTATCACAGTCCCGTTCGTCAGTTGAAAAAGGGTGCGGAGATTTGTGGGATTCTGGCAAGGTGGAATCAGGAAACTCCATTTTGGTAAGATATTCGGGTGAGGAACTGGAATCCGGAACCGATTACTGGTGGAGGGTGCAGGTGTGGGATGAGAAAGGCGCATGCTCTGAGTGGAGCGATGTGGCGACTTTCGTAACCGGCCTGAAGGCCGATGACTGGGAGGCTCTTTGGATCGGCTCGCCTGAGCAGGGTGAAGAAACCTCTGAAGACTATTGTCGGGCACCTCTGTTTTCAAAACATTTCGAAGTAGATACAGCGGGTTTAGTTTCCGCCAAGGCTTTTGTGAGTGGTCTGGGGTATTTCGAGATGACACTCAACGGGGTTAAAGTGGGCGACGACCATCTGGTTCCAAATTTTACGAACTACGGACCGCGCCCCGGGCTGCTTCATGCCCGCCTGCCTCTGGAAGACAGTTATACGGAGGCGAGAGTGCAATATCTCGCATACGATCTCATGCCGACCATCAAAGCCGACGATAACCTTATTGAGGCTGTTGTTGGCAACGGGTTCTACAACAGCCACACTTCGTGGGTGGAGGGATATGGCTCTCCACGTTTCATATGCCAGATCGAACTGACATATGTCGACGGCAGTAAAAATAGAGTTGTCACCGACGGAACCTGGAACTTCAGACCGTCGCACGTAGTGTTCAATGATGTTTACGGCGGTGAGATTTATGATGCTACGGCAGAGGATGAGGATGCTCCGGTGGTAATTCGCGAGGCTCCTGAAGGTAAGCTGACGGCTCACACATCGCCCACCGACCGTGTGCTCCAACGCCTTTCTCCCATTGATATGAGGCGCCTCCCTGACGGATCGTATATGGTTGATTTCGGTCAGGAGATATCCGGATGGATAGCACTGTCGGATATGAGAGGAAACCGGGGAGATACCGTCAGCGTGGTTTATGAGTGCGAGTCACCATTGGGGGTGCATAAGTATGTGATGGATGGTAGCGGCAGCGAGAGCTATTCGCCGGCCTTCACATGGTATGTGTTTTCTCGTGCGGTGATATCGGGAGTAGATTCGCTCAAGCCTTCGCAGGTAGTGGCGGAGTGGATCGGAACCGATGTTCCGGTTGATGCATCGTTCAGTTCGTCAGATCCGTTGGTGAATAGGATTGTGGATATTTGGCAACGTACGCAGACCGATAACATGCATGGTGGAGTGGCGAGCGATTGTCCACATCGTGAGCGTAATCCATATACAGGCGACGGACAGGTGGCGGCAGCCATGGTGATGGCGAACTACGATGCGTCTTCTTTCTATGAGAAATGGATTCGTGATATGCGCGACGCCCAGCATCCCGAAAGCGGTTATGTGCCGAACTCAGCCCCTTGGGAACCCGGTTGCGGGGGCGGTGTGCCCTGGGGAGCTGCAATGAACATAATCCCATGGGAGCATTATATGAATTATGGCGATTCCACGATTATAACTGACAGTTACGATGCAATGAAGCGCCAGACCGACCATATGCTGACTTGGCTTACACCTGACGGAACCATGCTGCAGCAGAAGACGCTTCACACCGGTGGGGAACCCTTTTATTGGTTCAACCTCGGCGAATGGAACACCCCCGGGGAGTTACCGTCGGAAGAGTTGGTGCATACGTTCTACCTCTGGATGTGTGCTGACATCACTTCGAAGGCTGCTGCAGTAATAGGTAATCACAGCGATAGCAGCAGGTATGGGGAGATTGCTGAATGCATTCGCCAGGCGTTTCATAAAAAATTCTATAACGTAGAGGAGGGAACCTACGGTCGCTACGGGAGCAATGTGTTCGCGCTTACGATGGGGGTGCCTCAGGAATATAAGGCTCGCGTTGTGGAAGCGTTGCGCCGTGAGATAGAAGATGAATGTGACAGCCATCTGAATACAGGCATCTTCGGCACCCGATATCTGTTCACGGTTTTGGTAGAGAATGGTTTGGCTGATCTGGCGTATGAGGTGATGACACGGCAGGGATTCCCGGGATATCTGAACTGGATAGAGCAGGGAGCAACCACAATGTGGGAACAATGGAACGGGGACTACTCTCGGAATCACCCTATGTTCGGAGGTGGTCTGGTATGGCTCTACCGACAGGTTGCCGGAGTCAATTATGATCCTGAAAGCCCAGGATACTGTCACGTGATAGTTCGTCCTGTTCCGGTAGCATCGCTAAACAGGGTGCATTATGCTAAAAATACTCCATACGGCAAGCTTTCCTCCGAAGTGAGATATAGCGCCGACGGCAGCGGTACGCTTGAACTTGTGGTGCCTGTCGGAAGCGCAGCTACCGTATTTCTACCTGGATCAGATCTCCCTCTTGAGGTAGGTCAGGGACGCCATCACTTTGACTTTTAAGAGAATCTTGTAGAAATTCACGAACCGCATCAAAATTTTGATGCAGTTGCCGTAAGTTTTTTATGAAAAATTTGGTTGATAACTAAAATAGCGCTACCTTTGCAGCGTTGAAAAGTCAACACAACAAATGGTGAGTTTAGCTCAGTTGGTTAGAGCGTCGGATTGTGGTTCCGAAGGTCGTGGGTTCGACCCCCACACCTCACCCGCAGAAGGCTACGTCGGATGACGTGGCCTTTTTTCGTGATTTAAGCTATTGGATTACTGTTGATAGCGCTGCCGATTTGTTGCGCGCCCTGATCCATTTTTCCATCAGAGGCCATGCCATTTTTTGTCTGGCTATTGCTGTAGAGTCAAGGGCAGTCCCTGCAATTGTTTCGTCGGGCTTGAGGGCAAAACCGGTTGCCTGTCCGTTGAAAACAGATTTGCCTAATCCGGCCCACGTTGAGCTTTCAAGCATTCCGAGAGCATCGAGAAGCGTGGGGTAAACGTCGATCTGGCTGAGAATATCATTGGAATGCTTGCCTTCGGAGCCGGTGTTCAGGATGGCGAAAAACTGGTTTCCGGAGTTTATTTCCGGTGAAAGGCATGAACGCCTGGCTTCATGGTCGGAAACAACAGCAACGATTGTGTTATTCCAAATAGAACTACTTTTTAGCCACTCCATGAAACGTGCCAACGATTTGTCGAACAAGTTGCAGCGCTGCAGATAGTTTGCGTCGCGTTCATCCATACCGGCTGTCACGAATGGAAGATTTGTTGAAGATTCATCGGCGCTATACGGATCATGCATCGTTAGCGTTGAAATCATGGCATAGAAAGGCTGTTTAAGATTTGCTATAATTGTCTGCGCCTCTTCGAATATCATCGCGTCCTGGCACGATGTTTCAGAATTATCTTGTCCTGTCGATATGTCGGCATATAATTGGTCGAAGCCATAGGCAAGAGATGTTTCTTTATGATGCCATTGTGTGGCATCTTCACCAATGATTTCAATGGATGTATAATCATTAGGGAGCTGTCGTTGAAGCGATGGGTAGGGCCCGGAAGCATTTGCTACGACAAAGGGTTCGCTGCGTAGAGGAAACATGCCTGTGTGGTACATAAATTGTCCGTCGGCAGAGCGTGCCTCGCCAACAATCGACACCATATTGGTGAAAGTTAAAACTGTTGAGTCGGAAAGCAGTGCGTTAAGGAATGGCATTGCCTTTATTCCATTGTTATCCCATTGAACGGCTGTTGAATTAAGCGATTCGACAACCACGACAATCAGATTCTTGCCGTTAGTTGTTCTTGGCATTGATGGTCGGTTAGCTAATGAACTAATATTCTCCAGGTCGGTTTCTGACAAATGGGTTGCTCCGAGTAGAGTTTTCCATAATTCTATTGTTTGAGAAACAGCGAATCCGTAGGCGAGCACTTGCTGGCGACGCGACATATTTTCGTTAAGTATAGAAATATAGCTCTCAAGTGAGTTGACATGACCGGTCGATTCGAGGTATAGATAGTAGTCGCGGTGGAGCTTGAATACGGAACATGCCGTGCCCATCACACAGACTATTATACCGGCAATTCGCAATCGAAGGCTATAGCTATTTAGTGCGCCCCGTTGACGTGCGAAAACGAATGCACATATTGCAGGTGGAAAGAGAATGCTGAAATCATACCAGCGCATCACAGCTATCGTGCCGCGCGCAACGGTTGAATCCACAGTAGTAAGCAGCATTACATTTGCGGGCGACATAAAATCTTCGAATACGCGTAGATACCAGATGTTGGCAATCATCAGTGCCGCTATGACAAACATCCATACAATCTGAAGCCAGCGCACGCGTGCCGGCAGCAGGAAGAGCGGCAACAGCAGTAAAAAGCCGGTGGCGCACACGTTGGCCGACACCGTGAACAGATGAAATGATGCTTGCCCGTCGCAACACAGAAATATGAATGTCTGCAACATGCAGCAGACCGTGAATAGCACCAACGATGGGTTCTTGCCGAGTATGTTCTTAAGGTTGGATGTGAGCATAACAAAGGGCGAAGCGCAATTTGCGGTTCGCCCTCAAAGGTACAAAAAAAATGTCGTTATATCAGCGCTTTTCGTGATGCCCCTCGTAGTAGTTGATGAAAGCGCGGTTCACCAGTCGCGTACCACCCGGAGTGGGGTAGTTTCCTGAAAAATACCAGTCGCCCGGACAGTCGGGTACGGCTTTGTGTAGACCCTCTACAGTCTGGTAAACAATCTCCACATCGGCCTTTATGTCGGCAGGTGTCAGCATCCGGGCAATCTCTGTGGCGATTTCTTTGTCGGTAAACGGAGCGTAGACTCCCTTGACGCAGTTCACAATCTGATTGTCGGGGAGCTGTTCCTGTGCTTTACACTGTTTGTAGACTTCGTCCAGAATGCTTTCTTGTCCTGTTTGTTTGAGCAAACTTACCGCAGCCCGAAAGGCACAGAACTCGCCCATGCGCGACATGTCGATACCGTAGCAGTCGGGGTATCGCACTTGAGGCGACGAGCTGACTACGGTAATTTTTCGTGGTTTTAACCGGTCGAGCATTCGCAGGATGCTTTCTTTAAGCGTTGTACCGCGCACAATGGAATCGTCGATAACAACAATTGAATCGATGTTGTCGCGAATCAGTCCGTAGGTGACATCGTAGACATGCGCGGCCAGATCGTTGCGTGAACTGCCTTCGGCAATGAATGTGCGGAGTTTAATATCTTTTATTGCAAGCTTTTCAATGCGCAGTTTTTCGGCCATAATTTCCGAAAGTCGTTCTCTGGTGAGTTTCCCTTCAGCCGACAACTTTTCGATTTTATCGGTTTTTTTGTTGTCGAGGGTCTGTTCGAGTCCCTCCACCATGCCGAGAAAAGCAACTTCTGCCGTGTTTGGAATGAAAGAGAAAACTGTTTCGGACAATCTGTCGATTCCTCCAACCGACTTAATAATGTCCGGCACAAGGCAACGACCGAGTGCTTTACGCTCCTGATAGATTGCGGCGTCGCTTCCGCGTGAGAAATAAATGCGTTCAAACGAGCAGCGGCGGTTGTCGCCTTTTGGCAATATTCGCTCAAGGTTAACGTTGCCAGCCGCATCCACCATGAGCGCGCAACCAGGTTCTAGCTCATGAACATCGGCCAGCCGCACGTTCATCGTTGTCTGTATCACGGGACGTTCCGAGGCGACAACAACAATTTCGTCGTCTGAGTAATAGAATGCAGGGCGAATGCCGTTTGGGTCGCGCAGAGCCCAGATGTCGCCGCATCCTACAGCTCCGCAAATCACATATCCTCCATCCCATGTCGAAGCGGCTGAGCGGAGTGCATGACGAAGATCCAGGTTCTGCTCTATAGCATGTGCGTTTTCAGCACCTTCGAGCCCCATGTCTGTGAAATGCCGGTGCAGACGTGTGTTCTCACGGTCGAGTGCATAGCCTGTTTGTTCAAGCAGGAGAACCGTATCGGCATACAGGCGTGGATGTTGTCCACGCGCAACTACATTGTTGAAGATCTGCTCAACATTAGTCATGTTGAAGTTGCCGCACAGCATCAGTGTTCGCGAACGCCAGTTGTTGCGTCTTAAAAACGGGTGTACGTAGCTCATACCCGAGCGGCCGGTTGTCGAGTAGCGCAGATGGCCCATATAAATCTGGCCTAAAAAAGGTTTGGGAGGTGGAAGGATTGAGTTGCCGTCGTCCTGACTTTCATTTTCGATACGAGCCGATATGTTTGCGAATACTTCTTTAATGGCCTGTGAGCCGAGAGCACGTTCTCGCCAGATATATTCCGTGCCGGCAGGTGCGTCGAGATCAATGCAACCGGCTCCGGCTGCCTCCTGGCCGCGATTGTGCTGTTTCTCCATAAGCAGATACAGTTTGCTCAGACCATAATATTCAGAGCCGTATTTCTGCTTATAATATTCCAATGGTTTGAGTAACCTGATCAAAGCTACTCCGCATTCGTGTTTTATCTGTTCCAAAATTCAAGGATTAATGAAAGAGGCTGCGTGAATCATTCGCGCAGCCTCAAATACAGTAGACTTATCGGATAAAGAGCAGTTCGCGATATTTGGGAAGTGGCCACATTTCATCGTCAACCATGAGTTCAAGTTTGTCGATGTGGTAGCGGATTACATCCATTGGCGGAACTACATTGTCGTGGTAAGCGATAGCTTTTTCGCGTTCGTTTTCAATCTTGTTGGCCTCTTTTCTGGCGTTGACCATCTTTTTGACCTCTTCCATTATTGTGGCCATATGCGACGACATACGTTCGATTGTTTCGAGATCGAGCTGTGCGAGTTTGTCGCCCTTTTCGTTGGGGAACAGAGTTTTAAGTTTGAAAACATTATCGGTCAGAACCGACTGATAGCGGATTGCCACGGGAATGATGTGGTTCACAGCCAGGTCGCCGAGAACACGGGCTTCAATCTGTATTTTTTTGGTGTACATCTCCCATTTCACCTCGTTTC
>CAYQYL010000082.1:0-9669 GCA_964421745.1 uncultured Muribaculum sp.
AAGAAACTGTCGCGCGAATGCACCGGTACATTCACAGGTAAGGGTCTGAGTTTCGGCGGTAGCCGTATACGTCCGGAAGCAACTGGATTTGGTGCGCTCTATTTTGTACAAAGCATACTCGATGCCAAGAAAGACGACATTCAAGGTAAAACTATTGCCATTTCAGGTTTCGGCAACGTAGCCTGGGGTGCAGCGCTGAAAGCTACTGAACTCGGAGCTAAGGTTGTAACGATTTCCGGTCCTGACGGATACATCTATGACCCGGCTGGTCTTGATGCAGAAAAGATCGATTATATGCTCGAACTCCGCGCATCAGGCAACGACGTTGTTGCACCTTATGCAGAGAAATTCCCTGAATCAACCTTCTTCGAAGGCCGCAAGCCATGGGAACAGAAAGTTGACATTGCCCTTCCCTGCGCAACTCAGAACGAAGTTAATGGAGAAGACGCAAAAATGCTGGTCGACAATGGTGTGAAACTTGTTGCAGAAGTTTCGAATATGGGTTGTACACCTGAAGCTATTGATACGTTCCTTGCTGCAAAAATTACTTATGCTCCCGGAAAAGCAGTCAATGCCGGTGGTGTTGCCACTTCCGGACTTGAAATGAGTCAGGATGCTGAACACCTTCAGTGGAGCGCTGAAGAAGTAGATGCAAAACTTCACTATATAATGAAGAGTATCCACGAACAGTGCGTTAAATACGGCACAGAAAACGACGGTTACATCAACTATATGAAGGGTGCCAACATTGCCGGCTTCATGAAAGTTGCCGATGCAATGATGGGTCAGGGCATTAACTAATAGTTAATTTTGTTTTGAAATAATTATATTGGTCGCGGGCAGGCGCAGTTATGCATCTGCCCGCGTTTTTTGTCGGTTAAGATTTTTTAATAGCCGTAATGTGGCATGCAAGACAGCAACTCGCTTTTTTTGCTTATCTTTGTGAGTTATGGACTTTAAATTGAATTCGAAATATTCGCCTACTGGCGATCAGCCACAAGCAATTGACCAACTGGTTGAAGGTCTTAACTCCGGCATTCCGGCTCAAACACTTATGGGTGTTACCGGTTCCGGCAAAACTTTCACTATGGCTAATGTTATTCAGCGAGTAAACCGTCCGACACTCATCCTTAGCCATAATAAAACATTAGCAGCGCAACTCTATGCCGAATTCAAGGCATTTTTTCCTGACAACGCTGTTGAATATTTCGTCAGTTACTACGACTACTATCAACCCGAGGCTTATATTCCTTCGGCCGACAAGTATATCGAGAAAGACCTGATGATAAATGACGAGATCGACAAACTGCGTCTGGCAACTACCTCAGCGCTTTTGTCGGGTCGCAACGATGTCATAGTGATTTCTTCGGTTTCATGTCTATATGGTATGGGGAATCCCGAAGATTTCAACTCGTCGGTTATCAGCATCCAAGTCGGACAGCGTATAGCACGTAATGTGTTTCTGCGTCAATTGGTTGATGCACTATATTCCCGCAACGAGCTTGAATTGTCGCGAGGAACGTTCCGCGTGAAAGGCGATACAGTCGATATACGTCTGGCTTATGAGGAAATCACTCTTCGCGTCATTTTCTGGGGTGATGAAATTGAATCAATATCCACAATTCACTCCGAAGACGGTACATCGCTCGGCCAGCACGATCAATTTAAGATTTTTCCTGCAAATTTGTTTGTAACCTCGCGAGAACGAGTCGGTAAGGCTTTAGCGAAAATGGAAATAGATCTCGGCGAACAGGTCAACTTTTTCCGCAATGAAGCAAAAGAGCTTGAAGCAAGCCGATTATATGAACGCACAACCTACGACATAGAGATGATACGCGAGATCGGTCATTGTGCGGGAATCGAAAACTACAGCCGATATTTTGACGGCCGTTCGCCTGGAATGCGACCTTTCTGTTTGCTCGACTATTTCCCTAACGATTTCCTGACTATTATTGATGAGAGTCATGTAACAGTTCCGCAGATAAGAGCAATGTTTGGTGGCGACCTGTCGCGTAAACTTAATCTTGTTGAGTACGGATTTCGTTTGCCTTCAGCTCTCGACAATCGGCCGCTGAAATTCGAAGAGTTCGAACAGCTGACTGGACAAATCATATATGTAAGTGCTACTCCGGCCGACTATGAATTGCAGCAAAGCGAAGGTGTTGTAGTCGAACAGATAATTCGCCCCACAGGATTGCTTGATCCATTGATATATGTAAAACCGTCGATTGACCAGATCGACGATCTCCTTGAAGAAATTCAGCTCCGCGTCGAAGCAAATGAGCGTGTATTAGTGACAACTCTCACTAAACGAATGGCCGAGGAGTTGAACGATTATCTTTTGCGTATACGTGTCAAATCGGCCTATATTCACAGTGATGTCGACACACTCGACCGCATAAGAATTCTCGACGATTTGCGTGCGGGCAACTATGATGTGCTTATCGGAGTCAATCTGCTACGTGAAGGTCTTGACTTGCCTGAGGTGTCACTTGTGGCGATTCTTGATGCCGATAAGGAAGGTTTTTTGCGCAGCCACCGTTCGCTGATTCAGACTGTAGGGCGCGCTGCCAGAAACCTGAACGGAACAGTTATAATGTATGCCGACAAAATTACCGATTCGATGCGTCATACGATAGAGGAAACCGAACGCCGTAGGGCTCTGCAGCTCGAATACAATGAAGCGCATGGAATCACCCCCCAGGCAATCGTTAAAGCACGTCAGACAATCATCGGTGTCGATAAAGAAAGTGCTGAACCTCAGGCTTTGCGTTCGGGTGTAAAACACTCATCTTCTGCGGCTACGAAAAAGACGGAGTCAGTTCCATATCTTCAAGAGTATGTCACTACGGTCGATGTCGCAGCCGACCCTGTTATTCCCTATATGTCGGTCGAAGAGCTTAAACGCTCTGCAGAACGTCTACGTGCCGATATGACAGAGGCTGCAAAACGAATGGAATTCATGGAGGCCGCCCGATTGCGCGACGAGCTTCTGAAAACCGAAGAGCGAATAAAACAACTATCGGAATGACTCAACGCAGGGTTAACAATGAATCGTCACAGTCTGCTATTGTAGTCCCGCCCTATGGCATGGACACTAAACTGTGGCTACCAACTTCGCAAAAAGAAGTTGAAGCACTTGGCTATGATCAATTAGATGTGATAATATTTTCCGGCGATGCATATGTTGACCATCCATCGTTCGGAGCTGCAGTTATCGGTCGAATCCTTCAGTCACACGGCTATAAGGTTGCTATTGTTCCCCAGCCAAACTGGCGCGACGATTTGCGCGATTTCCGAAAACTTGGTCGGCCACGATTATTTTTCGGAGTATCTGCTGGTGCCATGGATTCAATGGTGAACCATTATACGGCAGCTCGACGCCTGCGTTCCGACGATGCCTACACTCCCGGTGGTAAACATGGGATGCGTCCCGACTATCCAACTATTGTCTACGCCGAAATACTGAAAAAGCTTTACCCAGATGTTCCGGTTATTGCAGGTGGTATCGAAGCGTCGATGCGCCGGTTGTCGCATTACGATTATTGGCAGGATAGATTGCGGCCGTCGATTTTGGCCGATAGTCCTATCGATATGTTATGCTATGGTATGGGCGAAAAAACTATGTTGGAAATTGCAGCCCGGCTGAACGAGGGAGAACGTATCGATTCACTTACAGACATACGCCAGACAGTGGTGAGGCTTCCTGCCCAAGCTTGTCCGAAACAAAGCGATAACGACAATATTGTCCTCAGTTCCTTCATGGAATGTCGTGAAGACAAACGTAAGCAATCGGCTAATTTCAAACATATCGAACAACAAGCCAACAAACTCGACGGAGGCGCAACAATATGGCAATTGACCGACAACAAGATCTATGTAAAAGTCAACCCTATGTTTCCACCGCTCGACACTGCAGAAATTGACGCCACTTTTAACCTCCCATACACCAGAATGCCACACCCTCGCTATCGTGGCAAACGCATTCCTGCCTACGAAATGATTCGCCATTCCATTTGTTTGCACCGGGGGTGTTTCGGCGGATGTGCTTTCTGCACAATCTCTGCTCATCAAGGCAAATTCATTGCTTCGCGCAGTGCAGACTCAATTTTAAAGGAAGCTCGGAAAGTAATAGAAATGCCCGATTTCAAGGGGTATATCAGTGATCTTGGCGGGCCGTCGGCCAATATGTATACCATGGGTGGAAAAGATAAAAGCAAGTGTACATCTTGTCTACGTCCATCTTGTCTGCATCCGAAGCCGTGTGCAAATCTTGATACATCACATCAGAATCTGCTCAATGTTTATCGTCAGGTCGATACTTTGCCAGGCGTGAAGAAATCGTTTGTTGGCAGCGGTGTACGCTACGACCTCGCGATGCATTCCACCGGCGATAAAAAAAGCGATAAAATCAATCAAGAATATTGTCAGGAACTGATAGCAAACCATGTTTCCGGACGTTTGAAAGTTGCGCCGGAGCACACATGCGATCATGTCCTTAATGTGATGCGCAAACCTTCGTTCAGTCAGTTTCATGATTTTAAGGCTATTTTCGATAGTATAAACGAAAAATATAATCTTAAACAGCAATTGATTCCCTACTTCATATCTTCACATCCCGGATGTACCGAAGAAGATATGGCGCAACTAGCAGCCGATACCCGTAATATGGGAATGCACCTTGAGCAGGTCCAGGATTTCACCCCTACTCCAATGACAGTTGCAACAGAGATTTACTATTCCGGTTATCATCCGTATACCGGCGAGAAAATCTATTGCGCAACTTCACCTGAACAGAAACTGGCACAGCGTCAGTACTTTTTCTGGTATGATAAGACGTATCAGCCTGAAATTATTAAGTCGCTTCGCCGAATTCACCGCACGGACTTGATTAAGCAACTGTTTCCCGGATTGGGAGCATGGACAAATGATAGAAAATCATTTAACCCTAATTTCAATAAGAATTACGTAAAATATTCACAACCAAAGTCACGCAAAAAATGAAACGTATTATCAACCTGTTAATTATCGGTTTGATGCAGCTTACATTTGCTGTAGCTACCGCACAGATTGTAGAACCCGCTAAATGGGATATACGCTTTGAACAAACTAACGACACAGAAGCGCAGATCGTTGCAACTATGTCGATTGAGCCGGGGTGGCATGTGTATTCCAACGATGTAAATCCTGAAGTCGGCCCATATCCGCTGCAGATTTCGTGGGACGAAACAATAGGTGTGAAACCGGTTGGCGAGCTTATTGCAGATACGGCTCCTCACACACAATATGACGAAATGTTTGGTGCCAACCTAAGCTGGTGGACCGGTTCAGCAACCGTACGCCAGAAATTACAAATCATATCAGCTAATTATAAAATCGGAGGAGAAATAGTTTACTCAGCCTGTAACGATGCCAACTGTATTCCACCGACTAAAGTGCCTTTTTCGTTCACCGGACAGCTCTCCGGACAGGCATCTGCTAACATTGCCGATGGAATTACAGAGGAATCTAAGGTAACAGGCAATGAAACAAGGAATACATATGAATCTGCGGGCGACAATGAGTTGTGGAATGCCGTCGATGTAGTAAAAGAACAGGATGATTCAACCTCATCAAAAGATTTATTGTATTTGTTTGGTGCATGTTTCTTAGGTGGACTTCTGGCATTGCTGACACCCTGTGTGTGGCCGATGATACCGATGACAGTCAGCTACTTTCTGAAAAAAAATAAATCCCGCTCAAAAGCCATCGCCGATGCTATTGTCTACGGTGTATCGATCATTGTTATCTATCTTGTGCTTGGCTTGGCGGTGTCGGCTCTTTTTGGTCCTCAGGCACTAAACGAGCTTGCTACAGGAGCCGTATGTAACATCATTTTCTTTCTTCTTCTCGTGGTTTTTGCTCTTTCGTTTTTCGGAGCATTTGAAATTTCATTGCCTGAGAAATGGCGAAATAAAGTTGATACTAAAGCAGAATCCGCTACCGGATTAATGGGTATATTTTTCATGGCTTTCACCCTGACACTCGTATCGTTTTCGTGTACCGGTCCTATTATAGGAACACTGCTTGTAGAAGCTGCTACAAGCGGCACAAGCATGGCTCCATTAGTGGGTATGTTCGGGTTCTCGCTTGCTCTGGCAATTCCATTCTGCCTGTTTGCAATGTTTCCCTCATGGCTCAACAGTGCTCCCAAGTCTGGCAACTGGATGAATACAGTGAAAGTTGTACTCGGTTTTATTGAACTGGCTCTGTCGTTGAAGTTCCTGTCTGTTGCTGATCTGGCCTACGGCTGGCACATCCTCGACCGTGAGGTGTTTATCGCACTATGGATTGTGATGTTCTCACTCTTAGGCGCATACCTTATGGGATGGTTCGAATTTAAACATTATTATACGTCGAAAAACTCCGGAACCGGTATTCCCCGTTTTGTTGGAGCGATGGCATCATTCACCTTTGCTGTTTATCTTCTGCCCGGTCTATGGGGCGCACCACTTAAAGGTGTGAGTGCATTTGTACCGCCGCTTTACACTCAAGATTTTAATCTCTATGGCGACGGGCTTGTCGAGTACAGTGATTACGAGCAAGGCATGGAACAAGCCCGTATCCAGAATAAACCGGCCTTAATAGATTTTTCCGGCTACGGATGCGTGAACTGTCGCAAAATGGAAAGTGCTGTGCTCGACAACGATGAGATAAAATCAATGTTAGCTAAAGACTTTATCATCATAAAACTCATGGTCGACGATAAACGTCCGTTGCCGCACGACATCACGGTTGAAGAAAATGGGAAAGATGTTGTTCTGAAAACATATGGCGACAAATGGAGCTATCTGCAACGCCATAAGTTTAACGCCAATGCGCAGCCGTATTATTTGATTTTGTCGCCCGACGGCAAACTATTGTCCGGCCCGTATTCATATAATGAAAATATTGATGATTTCAGACAATTCTTGATGAAGGCACTGTAAAAACATAATAGCCCGTTGCATTTCAAATCTGCAACGGGCTAATTGTTTAAATATACAATCATCATTATTGATCAGCAACTTTGTCGCGGCATACTACATTAAGTAAACCGGTTTGAGTGTCGATCACATAACCACCTACCCTGACATCTGGAGCCATTAGCGGGTGATTGCGCACCAAATCGACAGTCTGTCTGACAGCTTCCGACGTATCGTCAAAACCATGCAGCCATGAATCCAGATCAATGCCGCAGTGTCGCATCAATGCAATATTGTGTTCACTTACACCTCGCTCATGCATAAGCTTTAGCATGTGTTTTGCATCCATACCCTGCACACCGCAATCAGTGTGGCCGATAATCATTATCTCATTAACACCAAGCTCATAAACCGCAACGAGAATAGAACGCATTGCAGAATCAAATGGATTGATAATAGTGCCACCGGCGTTCTTAATCATTTTTACATCGCCACCGCGTATCCCGAGCGCTGCAGGAAGCAAATCAACCAGACGCGTGTCCATACAGGTAACTATCGCTATGCGTTTGTCTGGATATTTTGTAGTCTGATATTTTAGGTTGAGTTGTTGCTCAACGAACTCGCGGTTATATTTCAGAATATCTTCAATCATAATTAATCAGCATTAAATTTATAACTCCATAAAATTAATCTGAATTCCGCAATTATCAAAATTTACTTTTGTCGGTATTTATTACGTTTCCTTTTTCTTCGCCTGGCCTTCTCCGCGAGTGCGGCTATAGTTTTTTTCTCTGTCAGATTATGCGTTTTTTTAATCTCAATGTGTTCATTCCCGTTATTGTGCAATTGTGATAGTCCCGGGTCTGGTGTCAGTTCTGCATCTGTTGATTTTGCGGTTTTTGTGGCCTTGGCAATTAGTCGACGCTGTCGTGCGGCAGCCGACAAACGTCTGCGTCTGTCGATCATCGGACGCACAAGCAGCAGAATCATTTCCATTTGTGGTTTAAGTCCTGCTGGCATCTCGCCTGTCTGTTGGTAGTTCTCAATAATTGTGCGAGCTTCAATTGCTTCGTCGTCCGGTAGAAGTGACAGAGCCTGTTCCCATTCAGTGTCGAATTTATATCTTCTTGTCATATTTGCTAAATTTGTGTGTAAGTCAGTCGTATTCAGACATTGCAAATTTACCTTGGATTGTGTGCTGAAATGTGATACAATAACATTAAAAAATGTAAAAAATTAAAAATAAATTTCTCACATTAGTGGAAGATTAATCGTATTTTAAGGACGAATTAGAGGGCGTTTTGCTAATAATTTTGTAAATTCGCATATTCGAAAAATGTGTAGGTATGGAACGTGACGCTACCGTCCACTGAACATACATTATATCAAGATTATAAGTAACCATTTGGAATTAAAAATACTTGAATGGCAGAGAACTCGTTATTGTCACGTCTTGACGGAATTGAATCGCGTTTCGATGAAGTGAGCACACTTATCACGGATCCCTCAGTGATTGCCGATATGAAGCGCTACGTTAAGCTGACCAAAGAATATAAAGACTTGGAGAAACTGACTCAGGCAACTCGTGCCTACCGGAACCTTTTGGCAAATCTGGAGGAAGCAAAGCAGGTGCTTGCCGAAGAATCCGATCCGGAGCTAAAAGCGATGGCTAAAGATGAAATCGACGCAGCACAGGCGCAATTGCCTGAAATGGAGGAGCAGATTAAATTGCTTCTAATTCCTGCTGATCCGGAAGATGCTAAAAATGCTATTGTAGAAATTCGTGGAGGAACCGGAGGTGACGAAGCTGCAATTTTTGCTGGCGATCTATTCAAAATGTACACTCGCTATTGTGAATCCAAAGGCTGGACAACAGCAGTAACAAGTTTTAGCGAAGGTTCTTCCGGCGGTTTTAAGGAGGTCGTATTTTCTGTCAGTGGTGAAGGAGTTTACGGCATTTTGAAATATGAAAGCGGAGTGCATCGAGTTCAACGTGTTCCGGCAACAGAAACGCAAGGTCGTGTTCACACATCGGCTGCCACAGTTGCCGTTCTCCCTGAAGCCGAAGAGTTCGATGTTGAAATCAACGAGGGCGAAATCAAATGGGACACATTCCGAAGCTCCGGTGCAGGAGGACAGAATGTGAACAAAGTTGAATCCGGTGTGCGCCTTCGCTACAACTGGAAGAACCCTATTACAGGTGAAACGGAAGAAATTCTTATTGAATGCACAGAAACACGCGACCAGCCCAAGAACAAGGAAAGAGCTTTGAGCCGTTTGCGTACATTCATCTATGACAAGGAGCATCAGAAATACATCGATGATATTGCATCGCGTCGCCGCACAATGGTGTCTACCGGCGACCGGTCGGCTAAAATCCGAACATATAATTATCCCCAGGGTCGAATCACCGATCACCGTATCAATTACACTATCTACAACCTGGCAGCTTTTATGGATGGCGACATTCAGGATTGTATAGATCACCTGATTGTTGCAGAAAACGCCGAAAAGCTAAAGGAATCGGAGCTTTAAACATTAATATTAAACTAACACGCAAAATATCATGACACGTAATCAGCTGATTGAAAATATAAAACAGAAACAATCGTTTCTTTGTGTAGGTCTTGACACCGACATAAAAAAGATTCCGCAACACTTGCTTTCAGAAAAGAATCCTATCGTGGCATTTAACAAGGCGATTATAGACGCTACCGCGCCGTAT
>CAYQYL010000083.1:0-9548 GCA_964421745.1 uncultured Muribaculum sp.
AAAAAGTTTGACCTCACGCGCACCACGCCGCAGGATCGCATCGACCTGCTCGCCGGAGAGATTCTGTATGAGAAAGCGAAAGAGGTTCATATGATGCGGTTTCCCTACAACGACTTTCTTTTCCAGAAATACGATGAAGCGGATATCGAATAATAATTAATTGTATTACCGGACACAATCATTTACATTATAACATGGAAAATACAGGAAATTTCCGTCTTTTAACACAAGATGAAATCTCAGCTCTGAAAAACAGGAATTGTACATCTGAAAACTGGCATGGCATTCTGGTTCGCGATTTTGTGGCCGACCGCTACTTTAATGTAAATTTTTCCGGATCGATAAAACTCGGGTCGCCACGAGGAATGGTTACTGACGAAGCCGGAATGAGAAAACCATGCGGAATTTATAATGCGACATTACATAATTGTACTGTTGGCGACAATGTCCGTATTTCCGGTGTGACTGGATCTATCGCCAACTATCGTATAGGAAACAACACATCAATTTCATCTGTTGGCAGCATATATTGTCACAAGAACGCACTTTTCGGAAATGGCACTGTTGCCAACGTTATGGATGAAACAGGCGGACGCGCCGTGAAGTTCTACGACCGTATCACCGCACAGATTGCCTACATGGCTGCAATCTACAGACATCGCCCGGAATTTCATAAGGCTCTCGAAAAAATCGGAGATGACTACATTGAAACCTGTCGAGCCGATTTCGGAACAATAGGCTCTGACGTAAAGATAGAAAACTGCCAATCGATCTGCGATGTTAATGTCGGCAACCACACCCATATCACAAACGTCTCGTCGTTGCGCAACGGAACAATCGGACACAACGCCACAGTAGCAAACAGTGTTGTTGCCGAAAATTTCATCATCAGTTCCCAAGCTAAGGTTACCAATGGATCTTTGCTCGAAAACGCCTTCATTGGACAGGCCACCACAATAGCCAACGGATTCACGGCCACTCATTCGCTTATTTTTGCCAACTGTAATATGCAGTGCGGCGAAGCTTGCTCGATTATTGCGGGTCCGCATGCCGAAACTCACCACAAATCGAGTCTTTTGATTGGCGGTGTCTATTCGTTCTTCAATGCCGGCAGCGGAACGAATCAAAGCAATCACATGTACAGGCTTGGCCCGATGCACCACGGCATAATGGAGCGTGGCTGTAAAACCGGAAGCAACTCTTACGTTCTTTGGCCCGCACATTTCGGACAGATGTCCAAGGTTATAGGCTCACACTATAATCACCCCGACACAAGCATGTTTCCCTATTCAACCGTTCTCGGGAAAAACGGGAAAACATACGTCATGCCAGGCGCTCTGGTTTGCACTTCGGGAGTTATACGCGACCTTCTTAAATGGCCCAAACGCGACAAGCGAAACCATGAGCTTGGCTGCAACGACATTATTAATTATGACATAATAAACCCGCTGAATGTGTCGAAAATGTACCGTGGTTTAAAACTGCTTACTCAGTTCGACATTGACCCTGATGTTATCACTCCCTACAATTTCTCGATAAAAGAAAATTCAATTTCTGCCGGTCGCGAAAACTATGCCTTTGCAATCGATTTCTTTTTAGGAAAATATCTCGCTTCCCTGATAAACAAAACCGACCTTACGGCCGATAAACCGCTTGCAGAACAATTATTTCCAGGCAATGAGCCTGCTAATGAAGGCTGGATTGACATTCTCGGTCTTATGGCGCCCCGCAATTGCATACGCGACCGCATAGTTGTTCCGGTGGCCGAAGGTGAAATCTCAACTCTCACTCAACTGCTCGACACAATTGCAGACATACACGCCAACTACCATAACCTTGTCACTGAATTCATTCACCAGAATTTTGAAAAGGCCTATGGTATTCCAACAAAAGACCTTACACCAAAAGCCTTGTTTGCAATTTTAAGTCGGTGGACCGATACAATAACAATAATGGAACAGAAACGTGTTGCCGACGGAATCGAAGAATTCAGCGACAACATGAAAATTGGATTTGGTTCCGACGACAAGGATATGGTTCAAGCGGATTTCGAAGCCGTTCGCGGAAACCCAGAAGATAACGAACAATTAAAAGCCATTCACGACCATTACACATCCGATCTGAACACCTGCTATCACGCTATAAATAAACTAAAGCAGATTTTCGCTTAGTTTTACTATCTTTGCAACTCTAATTCAAAAATTTGCAGCACATGAATAATATCAAATATTTTACAATTGCATCTATTGCATCGGCACTAATGCTTGCCGGATGCTCTAAGTCAAACCAATGGCAACTCAAAGGTTCTGTAGCCGGTGCTTCGAACGCACACATTGCAATCGAAGCAGCCGAGAACGGCACATGGTTGCCCGTCGATACTCTGTCAACCGACAGCAAAGGTAATTTCACCTACAAACACGCGGCAACAGGATATCCTGACATCTACCGACTGGCGATGAACGGAAACTACATTTATTTCCCCATCGACAGCACCGAAACCATAACCATATCGACAACAGCCGACAATTTCAATACCGAAGCTAAAATCGCAGGTTCTAAATCAGCCGAACAACTGCAGGAGGTCGATCGTAGAATCAAGCAGAGTATTGATTCGCTCGGTATGACGGGCGCTTTATCCGACTCATTACTGAAGCGCGACCTGACAAATATGGTTCTGGCAAACCCCGCGGGAATTGTTTCCTATTACATCGTTTGCAAACAGATTGGCAATCAGTTCCTGTTTAACCCCACAAAAAATGTCGACAACAGAATTTTCGGCGCAGTTGCAAACTCGTTCAACGAACAGCGACCGGACGACCCCCGTACTCGCTTTCTTAAAAGCGTATATCTTTCCAACAGGCCTATACCAGCCGACCAGACTGATCAGGTCGACATCAAAGAGGTTGAATATTTCGACATCTCACTACTTGACAACAACGGTACAGAACACAAGCTATCCGATGCAGTATCGAACAATAACGTAGTGCTGCTAAATTTCACTCTTTACGGGGCGGAACTTTCGCCGGCACTCAACGTAGCACTTGCAGATGCATATTCAAAATATCATGCCAAAGGGTTCGAAATTTATCAGATTGCCCTCGACGAAGACGAATTTTTCTGGAAACAATCAGCTAAAAATCTGCCTTGGATAACAGTTTATAACCCACCTGTAGCATCCGGAGCAAGCCGTATTCTTACCAACTACAACGTTCAAACCGTGCCTGTTTCCTTCCTGCTTGTCAACGGGAAACTAATCGAACGCATCGAAGACTACGAAAACCTTTCGGCAATAATAGGCCGCAACATATAAAACTATGTTGCCCGACAAAACAACCGTCGTATTGTTCACCGACTCATTTCCATTCCGGTGCTACACGGAGGAAGTTTTTGTCATGCCCGAAATCGAAGCACTATCTAAAAGTTTCGACCGCATCATCTTAGTGCCCCACAGGATTGTTTGCGAAGAGTTGCCTATAGATTTCGACAATGTGATTGTCGACACAACAATGGCAAGCGCATTTAGCTCCAGATATAGGGCAGCGCGCCTGTCATGGCTTTTCCAGCCATGGGTTTTGCAACAACTCCCCAATGTTATTTCCGAAACCCGCAATCCCGGTCGAATGCTGTCG
Organism: uncultured Muribaculum sp.; assembly: GCA_964421745.1. GTDB lineage: Bacteria > Bacteroidota > Bacteroidia > Bacteroidales > Muribaculaceae > Muribaculum. The sequence goes on from CAYQYL010000083.1 coordinate 3,630, forward strand.
GCTTCGTTCTATCTGATGAATATTCGCAGGAGTTATAGTCAGATAAAGAAAATAATCTCACGCTACAGATTGCGACCTGAGAGCACCATATTTTACACATTCTGGTTCGACAACGTAACCGATGCACTCAGTTTTTTTCCGGAATTTAAAGCTGTCACGCGTGCTCACGGCCACGACATATTCGATTCGGAAATAAAACATCGTCTGCGTTTTATCAGGCGCAAGTCACTTGCAAACCTGCGTGGTGTTTTCTGTGCAAGCGACGACGGTACTCGCTATATGGCTCGCTCTTACCCCGATTTCGAATCAAAAATTTCAACCCGGCGCCTTGGAACTAATTCACCGGACGGCTCCGCACCGGTACCTACCGAAGACAGCGACACACTCACTCTTCTGTCTTGCGCGCGTGTAGCACCTGAAAAGCGGGTTGAACTTTGCCTTGAGTCAGCAGCCGCCATCGCCTCTGCGTTTCCTTTCAAAAAGGTGCATTGGATTCACATCGGCGACGGGCCACTTATGCCGAGTCTGAAGAAACGTTCAGAACAGACCGACATTCTACCTCCAAATTTGAAAATCGACCTACGCGGAGCAATCCCTAACGAGGAAGTACACAAAATATACCGTTCTACACCTGTCGACTGGTTCATGCTGCTAAGTCGTAGCGAGGGACTCCCGATTTCAATTGTCGAAGCCATATCATACGGAGTACCGGTGATAGCCACCGATGTAGGTGGAAACGCAGAAATTGTCACTCCTGAAACGGGAATTCTTGTTCCGCCACAATTTAACCCGGCACTTATTGCCGGCGAATTGCAACCATACATTTCCGACTATGCCTCATACATGGAGCTACGGGCAGATGCTTCAAAATTTTGGAAAGAAAATTTCGAAGCAAAATATCTTAGAGAGAATATGGCAAGGGAGCTCTCCGTTTTAATCAATAAAATGTGATGATATGGAGATATCCGTGATTGTTGCCACATACAATCAAGAGGCAACTCTCCCCCGCACTCTTGATTCAATTCTAAGTCAAAAATGTTCGGTTCCATACGAGATTCTTATTGCCGACGACTGTTCTACAGACTCTACTGAAGTAGTCGGACGACGCTATGCCGAGAAATATCCCGATAAGGTACGTTACATTCGCAGACCGTCGAATCTTGGCTTGGTACGCAACTACTTTACAGCCATATGCGAAGCCCGCGGAAAATTCATAGCTGATTGTGCCGGCGACGATTTCTGGATTGACCCGACAAAACTCCAGCGCCAGTTCGACATTCTGAATTCCGACTCAGAAATTACACTTGTTCACACAGCATGGCAATGCTACAATCCACTTAACAATTCCATTTCTAAACCTCACTTTAATTCCGGTGACTATCCCGATTGGTTTTCGCCTGTGATTTCCGGCAGCAAGTTGATTGTTCCAATAGTTGCGCACAAGCTATCGCCCCTTGTTCACCTGTGCACAGCCATGTACCAGCGCGACATTGTGCTGCAGGCTATGAAAAACCACCCCGAACTTTTCGAAAGTCCGTGGCTTAAATGTGAAGATCTCCAGATAACAGCCCTAATGGCTCATGACGGAAAAATTGCATATCTTCCTCAAATAACACTGAACTATACAGTTCTTCCCGGAACCGAATCGCAACAGACCGATCCGGAAAAGGCGTTCCGTTTCTACTACAGCTCCTTTCGTTTGGTTCAATTGTTGCAAGACATTTGCTCAATTCCTGCTGAAAAGCTTAATGAATATTACACAAACTCAGCATTGTTTCTGTCAAAACTCATGTTTAATACAGGTGACACCTCTTTACGCAGTCTGACATCAGAGCTTTTAAAACAATCGTCTGCCTCAGATAATATCTACATGTTGTTATCTGCAAACAAAATGGTTTGGCACACCACACTGCAAGTCAAACACCTGTTAAAACGCGTGTTAAAATGAAATCGGCCAGCGAACTTATCACTGTTGTCATACCTGTCTACAACCGCGCAGGGCAAGTTGTTGAAACGCTCAACAGCGTTGCCGGACAAACCGTGAAGCCGTCACTGATTATAGTTGACAACAATTCATCCGATTCGTCGCTTGCGGTAGTAAAACAGTGGGTCGACGCCAACCGATCCGAAAATTTTCCTATTTCTGTTTTTTCACAACTACGAGGGGGCGCTGCCGCCGCCCGCAACCGTGGACTGAATAATGTAACTACACCCTGGACGGTTTTCTTCGACTCAGACGACATCATGCTTCCAGGACACATCGAACGTATTGTCCAAACAATAACCGCTAATCCGGATGCCACATTAATTGGCTGGGATACCGAATGGCACACTCTCGCCAACAAAGTAGTTGTCCATAAATTTCCGATCAGGAATCTGGTGTGGAACAACATTTTTCGCAGTGCGCTTTCAACGCTGAATTACACCGCTACCACAGCATTGTTCCGACAGGCCGGCCGTTGGGACGCAAACCTTCGAGGCTGGGACGACTATGAATTAGGAATGCGCCTACTTATGCTGAATCCGACAATAGTTAAAGCCACCGGCGCTCCGGAGGTAATTGTCAGATGCCAGACAAACTCAATCACCGGAACACATCTGAGCACACATCCCGAAAAATGGGAACATTCGCTTAATTGCTGCGAACAGGTTTTCATCTTTGCTGCAATGCCTCAAGCTGCAAGATGCATAAATCTCAAACGAGCTGTCCTCGCGGGTCTATACCTCAGAGAAAAAAGCTACGCCAACTACCGCAGACTCCTCGAAACGGCATTATCTCGCGAAAAATCAGCATTCCGACGTCTACTGTTACGCATCGCTGCCCGCTATACATCGCTCGGCGGACGAGGCATTCATCTGCTCTTAAAACCTGTTTTCAACACCGACCGTTCTAATTAATGTGTTGTATCAAAAACTTATGAAAAAACTTATCCATGAAAAAGATGTTATACAACATATTCCGGATTTAAAAAATAATTTGTAACTTTGCAATGTAGTTATGGTAGCATAAAGATGCGCCAATTGAAATCGTTTGTAGAAGGATTCCGTCCGAAGAAAAAAGGTCGGGACTCCTTTAATTTTTTACAATTAATAATAAATTAGATAACTCATAAAATTATGGCAATCACATACATGACCCGCGAAGGCTACAAGAAAAAAATGGAAGAAATAGCCTATCTCGAATCAGTGAAACGTCCCGAAATTTCCCGTGCAATAGCCGAAGCGCGCGACAAAGGCGACCTTTCGGAAAACGCCGAATACGACGCCGCCAAAGAGGCTCAGGGAATGCTCGAAATGAAAATTTCGCAGCTCAAAGACCTTGTTGCCAATGCCCGTATTATCGACGATAGCAAACTCAACTGCGAGGAGGTTCAGATACTGAACAAAGTAAAAATCAAGAACATTGCAAACGGTATGGTTATGGAATACACTATCGTTGCTGACTCAGAGGCTAATCTCAAAGAAAAGAAACTGGCCTCGTCTACACCTATTGCACAGGGCCTTCTCGGGCACAAACTTGGCGAGATTGTCGAAATAAAGATTCCCGCCGGAATAGCAAAATTTGAAATCGTTGAAATATCCTTCTAATCATGGCTTCAATATTCACTAAGATTGCCGACGGCGAGATACCCTCCTACAAAGTTGCCGCCGATGACAAGCACTACGCCTTTCTCGACATTAATCCTGTTGCTCCTGGTCACACACTTGTGATTCCTCGTCGCGAAACCGATTATATCTTCGACCTGTCAGATCAGGAATACGCCGAGCTGCAATTATTTGCCAAACGTGTTGCCGAAGCTATGAAAAAGGCACTCCCCTGTAAACGCATTGGAGTTGCCGTAATGGGTCTGGAAGTTCCTCACGCCCACATTCATCTTATTCCTTTAAACAGCGAAGGTGATATGGATTTCCGTCGTGAAAAACTAAAGATCGAACCCAAAGACATGGCAGAAATAGCTGCTTCTATCGCAAAAGAATTCAAATAAGATATAATCGCACACCGTTACCACGGTATCGACACTTCAGATTGCACTGAAGTGTCGATACCGTTTTTTATAGACTGAAATCTACCATTTCGTAATTGTCGCGCCAATATCTGCGGTCTGGCGTCAACAAATACCACACACGGCCATCAGCAGCCTTGAAACCTCGCAATGAAGCATATATTGAATATTCCCTCCCTTTGCGATTTCTTACATTAAACCCACCATACAGGTAGCTGTCGCCAAATGATTGCATCTCAACCAGCCTCTTAACTTCTTCAGACTCCGGAATGAGCACAAAATCGCCGTATAACACAGCGCCGGCATCTCCTTCCAACTCAACGCCGTATGTCTTTCCACCAAAATCAGCCAATTCCTGCGGCAACACTACAATAGGTTCGTCCACTCCGTATTTCTCGTTCAATAAAACATATTGGAGCGGATTCCGCCACTGACCATCGGATGGATGCCCAAGCGTGTAACACGGAGTGTAATCAATCAATGGAATAAAAAGAGGTCCACCGTTGCGCGACAACTTTTGCTCAATTGTCCTGTTCTGGCGATCAAGCTTATATTGCCACCACAAAACGCCGCCGTAAAAAACAGTCAGCAACACCGCACTGACAATGGCTACAGGCTTGTTGACACGTCCGATAAATGTTCGGAATACGACTACAACACTGAGCAGCTCGGCCATGAAGGCACCCCTGAACGACGCTCCAGTGTACAGGACAATGAAATATGAACAAACAATTGCGGCAATTCCCACAAACGACACGCTGTCAGCAAATGCCTTCACTACAAATTGCCGCCATCGCTTGACAATGCCACACAAACAAAACGTCAGAAGCAACGCACTTGCGGCCGGGAACCAGAACACTGCCGTGCGCATCATTGTCCGCAGGTTCAACTCTGCCGCCAGCTCACTTTTATTAGCGGCTCTCTCCCACAATCCAGGCGACGACACAACAATGGCAATTCCCAAAGCATAACAAATCAGCAACAGACACTTTCGACGATCAAACTCTTTACTACGCACAATGCCCCATAACAGCAAGCCACACAACAGCGGAACAGACACACCCTCATGCGACCACCCCGCAGCAACGCCACAGATCATGAACAATAGCCCCACACGTCTATGCCCGAAAAACACCGTCAAGAACGTGATATTCAACCACGCCGATAAAACATAATTCAGCGCGAAGTCGGCAACCATGATATCATCGTGCCAGGGCAACCCAACTGCAAACACAAGCCAGAAAAAGAGTATCCTGCACCAGTCACATCTGTCGCCGGCTCGGCAACTCAACCGTGCCGACTGAACCAGCAAACCTCCAGAGCAACAACCCACAGCAATGGCAAACAGCCATTTCGGCAACTCGCCAATCAAAAAAGGGCATAGCAAGTTGCCAAGACGTCCGTTCTGCTCCAACCAATGAAACTGCATTATTTCCATATAGCCGCCGAAACGATCTCTCAAACCGGCATACCATATATCGTCAAGTTGAAACGGGACCAAATACGACAGCAATCCATAAACCAAGGATGCTATCGCGCCTACAATCCATAAATTATTACGTGAAAGCATATGCAAATGTAGCCAAAATGTTTGTGTGAATGAAATTTAAATACTAAATTTGCACCGCTATTGCCAAATCGCACACACGATTGGTTTCAGCAAATTATTAATTAACCCTATTTTATTAACTTTATTAAATGAACGAAGTAAAGACTTCTCCCATCGAGGACTTCGACTGGGATGCCTATGAAAACGGCGACACCCAGACCGGAAAAACCCGCGAAGAACTCACCAAAACCTATGACGAGTCGCTCAACACCGTCAAGGACAAAGACGTAATCGAAGGTACCATTATCGCCCTCAACAAGCGCGAGGCTGTGGTTAACATCGGCTACAAGAGCGACGGCATCATCC
>CAYQYL010000084.1:0-9374 GCA_964421745.1 uncultured Muribaculum sp.
ACGACTATCTAAAGGACATGCTTCTTAATGCCAAATTTTGATGCGGTTGCCCTGGGGTTAATTGTCGGATAGTTTGAACAGACGCCAGGCAAGTGTGGGGTCGTATTGGGGCAGACGGGCGGCAATGGCAGCGATGTCTACACGGGATGTGTCGGTTTCAACAAGGAGGCGGTCGGAGGGTATTATTTGAGCCGACATGGGGTTGAAGTGCTGTCCGAGCGAGAGGTAAAAGCCGTGGCGGAGCAGTTCGGCGGTGAGTTGTGGTTTGCCTCGGTAGCCGTGGATTATCCATGGTTGCGATGGACGGAGTTGTTTCCGGAGGGCAATTATGTCGTTGTAAGCGCCTACAATGTGGAGTATGAGAGGTTTGCCGAGGCTTTCGCTGATGTCGATGTGATCGAGCAACAGCGTGCGTTGAATATCGGGGGCGGGTGTGTTTTTGTCGAGGCCGGTTTCGCCGATGGCTTTTACCTGTGGCAAGGATGCTTGTGTGTGGAGCGTTTCGACGGTGTCTAGGTTTGCCTCGGCTGCGTGCCAGGGGTGAATTCCGAGCGAATAATTCTGGCCCGGAACTGGGGTGAATCCCGGTTCGACGTTGACGAGCGCGTTAGGCGACGAAAGGGAATGGGTGTGTGCGTTGAAGATCATGGCGGTTATGGAACTGGGTCGTAGCCTCCCGGATTCCAGGGATGGCAGCGGAGAATCCGGCGTAGCGCCAGCCATGAGCCTCGCAACGGGCCGTGTCGGCGCAAAGCTTCAACGGCATACTGGCTACATGTCGGAACAAAGCGGCATGAGGGTGGAAATAGTGGTGAAATGGCCGTCTGATAGATGCGTATCGGAAGCACAAGCAGCCATGTCGCGGCCGCCGACAAGCATCGCAGCGGGTATGTGAGCCGGCTAAACTTCATTCTCTGTGGTTGAGTTTGGCAGCGTAGATATTGCCTCGGACGCTTTGCGAAGCAGTTTGGTCATGGCAGCGTGGACGTGTGCGGAGTCGACAATGCGGTCGGCTACGTAGACAAATGCTGTGTCCAGTGCGTTGACATGTTCGGGCAGTGGAATCAGGTGTCGGTTCAGCCGATAGGCTTCGCGTATGCGCCGACGCATGGTGACGCGGTCGACAGCGTGGCGCAACTTCTTTTTGGGAACGCTAATCAAGAATTGCACGCCGCTTGGCGACAGGCGTGTGGGATTAAGGCGCCACACCATTCGCAGCGGATAGGCAATTGCAGCCCCTTCTGTAGCGGTTTCGCCTTTGTGGCGAACGGCAAAAAGGTTGTCGATTGCTGTTACCGAGCAGAGTTTTTCTTTTTTGTAGAGTCGCAGCGTATGTTTTTTTTCAACACACATAAGCGGGCTTGTTGGCAGCTTGTCAGGCGTTTTCTTCTTTCAGGTATTGGTCGAGAGCGGCGGTCATCGATGGCGTTTTTTCTGACGGCGCCTCAAGGTCGAGGCGCAGACCGGCATCGCGCACGGCCTTGGCCGTTGTTGCTCCGAAGCAACCGATGCGAGTGTCGCCCTGTTTGAAATCGGGGAAGTTTTTCATCAGCGATTCAATACCCTGCGGGCTGAAGAACAGGAGCATGTCGTAGTCGAACGGCTCGTCGGGTGCGAAGTCGTTGCTGACGGTGCGGTACATTACGGCACGGGTGTAGTTTATGTTGTTCTTGTCAAGAATGTTGTCGGCGGGATTGTTCACATCGCTGACGGCATAGAGGTAGCGCTCTTTATTGTGTTTTACAAGAGTGGGAATCAAATCGGCGAGTTTGCCGGTGTTGACAAAGAAAATTTTGCGTTTGCGATAGATTATGTACTTCTGCAGGTAGTTTGCTATGGCTTCCGATGTGCAGAAATATTTCAGCGTATCGGGCACATTGTAGCGTGTTTCCTCACACAAACGGAAGAAATTGTCAACTGCCGTGCGGGCAGTGAAAATAACGGCCGTGTAATCGGGAATATTTATTCTTGACTGGCGGAATTCTTTGGCGCTTAAGCCTTCAACCTTAATAAACGGGCGGAAAACGATTTCAACTCCGTATTTGTCGGCAATTTCAAAATAAGGTGACTTATCCGAGGTGGGCTTTGGCTGCGACACAAGCACTTTCTTAACTTTCACTATTCAGAATATTGATTTGATTAAGCATACTGTGAACTGGCATCCGCGGTGTCAAAAAACAATTTTGTGCCTGCAGATCAGCATAATAGTCAGTTCAGTAATTGACAAATTGTAACGCTACTTCTGTACAACAGGAGTAATGGTATAATTTCCACGCTGCAAAGGTACAAAATAAAATAGACTAAGGAGAAATAATTATGGAAAAAAATCCTAAAACCCTTAAAAATGAAAACTATACGCCAGCATATGTAAATGCTGCCTCCAACGGCAACAAACAGCAGTGCTTCGCCGGGGTAGAACATGGCTGCAAGAGCCGGAACAAACAGTGTGATGCCAAGCATCGACTGCACGGCGCTGAAGCCTGAGAGCCAGTTGGAGCGCATTGTGCGGCTGGTGAAGATGAATCCGAGTGTCCAGTAAACAGCATACTGCGCGGCAGCATAGCAACACATTAATGCTGTCAGCGCCAGCAGGATAGTGAAGGCGTGTTGTTCGGCGACAGTTATTCCTATAAGGCTACAGGCGGTGATTAGCATTATCGATTCGCCGACACAGGCCATCAGGTTCAGCGACGCCACGGCGCCTGATCGGTCGATGGTGTGATCGTCGAAAACGTTTGCGCGCTCGCGAACGTCAGTCAGGCTCCTCCAAGTGGTCGACAGAAAGCGTTTGTAGTGGCGCATGGCGAAAATCGACAGCAGCAGTATTCCGATTAAAAATGTCAGGATAGATGAATCCTGTCCCCAGACGCTGTTTCGGGCAACTGCTTCGAGCCCCTGTGTGTAGGGCACAACTTCGTCGGGCATGTGCAGCGACATGTCGGCATAGTCGAACCATGAACAATATGTGTCGGGGTGACGGACCATTGATTTGAGGCTAATGCTTGCGTTCGGGCATCTGATACTGCACGCCGGGGTCGGTCGGAGGTGCGAGTGCCAGTTCTACGGCCTGCTCGGCTGTGGCGGCAACTTGCCACAGGTGGGCAGGCGCTTCCGGCCGCATGAAACCGCTCTCTGCCGTGTGAGCGAGATGTTCGAACAGAAGATTGTAGAAACCGTCGGTGTTGCAGATCACGACATTGCCGGGATAGATGTGAAGCTGACGCCAGGTGATTATTTCGAACAGTTCGTCGAGTGTGCCTACTCCGCCGGGCAGGGCAATGACGGCGCGCGACATCTGTGCCATGGCCATTTTGCGTTCGTGCATCGTTTCTGTCACCAGTCGTCGCGTCAGCAGCGGATGATCCCAACCCTTGTCTATCATGAACTGTGGTAAGATGCCGATTGCTTCGCCTCCTTTTTCGACAGCACCTTCGATAACAGCGGCCATTAGTCCGGCACTACCGCCGCCACTTATCACCGGCACACCGGCTTGTGCCAGCAATTGTCCTACGCGCCGCGCCTGTTCAAAGAACACAGGAGCGATGTTGCTCGATGATGCGCAGTAGACGGCTACTCCTTTTACGGCTGTATCATTCATCGGTGCCCACCTCCATGAGCCGTGCGAGATATTTGCCAATTATGTCGAATTCCAGATTGACACGCGTTCCGGGTTCAATCTGGCAGAAGTTGGTGTGTTCGAAAGTGTAGGGTATGATGGCCACACGGAATTGGTTGGTTTCGGAGTCGCAAACTGTCAGGCTGACGCCATTGACCGTTACCGAGCCCTTTTCGACTGTCACATAGCCGCGGCGTGCCATTTCGGCGGGAACATCATAGCGGAATGTGAAATAGCGGCTTCCGTCGGCTTCTTCGACTGAGGTGCACACTGCGGTGCAGTCGACATGACCCTGAACAATGTGGCCGTCGAGGCGCCCGTTGAGCATCATGCTGCGTTCCAGATTGACAAGTGAGCCTGCCTTGAGGTCGCCCAAGTTGCTGCGTTCGAGAGTTTCGTGGATTGCGGTGACGGTGTAGGTGCCGTTGCCGGGGAGCGAAACAACAGTCAGGCACACACCGTTGTGCGACACCGACTGGTCGATTTTCAGCTCGTCGGTAAACGAGCAGCTAAGTGTCAGATGCACATTGCCTCCGTCGCGTTCAACAGCCACCACGCGGGCGGCTTCTTCAACTATTCCTGAAAACATGGTAGTGTTATATTCGTTTGTTTGATTATGATTACGTTTTGTCGTGTTCGCCGGCAAGCATTCCGCATGCCGCTGCTATGTCTTCGCCGCGCGATGTTCGGATTGTTGCCGTCAGTCCAAGCTCGTTGAGGCGGTCGCGGAAAGCTTCCATGACTTCGGGGTCGGAGCATACGGGTTCGTCGGGGTCAGAGCCTGAACTGTGGTAGCGGATCAGATTGACGCGGCAGTCGAGTCCGTTGAGAAGCCTGGCCAGCGACTGGGCGTATCGGGGCGAGTCGTTGACGCCGCTCCACATTATGTATTCAACCGACAGACGGCGCTGGTGGGCGAAGTCGTAGCCGCGAAGGGTGTCTAGAACTTTTTTTATCGGGAAGGCGCGCTCAACCGGCATCAGCCGGGCGCGCTGTTCGGCAACCGGGGAGTGAAGGCTGATTGCCACATGCACTTTTGTCTGGTCTAACAGCGTTTTCAGTTGCGGCAGTTTGCCGATCGAAGATACTGTGATTCGTTTCGGGCTCCAGGCCAGTCCCCATGGTGCGGTCAGCACTTCAATGGCCTGCAGCACAGCGTCGAGGTTGTCGAGCGGTTCGCCCATTCCCATGAAAACGATGTTTGTCAGCTGCCGGCTTTGCGGAATGGCCAGCACCTGGTTCATGATCTGGTGGGCGGTCAGGTCGCCGTGGTATCCCTGACGGCCGGTCATACAAAATGTGCAGCCCATTCGGCAGCCTGCCTGCGACGAAACGCACAGTGTGGCTCGTTCGCCGTCGGGAATGTAGACGGACTCTATCGAGCGTCCACCGCAGCCTCGGAAGAGGTATTTGACAGTGCCGTCGACCGACGTTGCCCGGGCTATGGGCTGTTCCAGGCCTATGCAGAAGCTTTGAGCCAGCCGCTCGCGGGCATGCTTCGAAAGATCGGTCATCTGATCGATATCGGTTGCGCGTTTCTCGTAAAGCCACCTGCACATCTGCTTGGCGGCAAAGCGCGGCATTCCGCATTCGGCAGCTACCTGCTGTAGCTGTCCGAGGGTCATGCCTATCAGTGGTGTAAGCTGTTTCATTGCAGCATAGGGGCTATACGGCACAAGGCGTCGACAAAAGCGTCGGCCTCGGCGCGGGTGTTATAGACGGCAAACGAAGCTCTGACAACGCCTTCCACTCCGAGAGCCTGCATCAATGGCTGGGCGCAGTGGTGGCCTGTGCGGACAGCTACACCCAGCTTGTCGAGCAACAGGCCTGTATCGTAGTGGTGGGCGCGGCCAATGAGGAATGAGATTATTGCATCCTTGCCTGGTGCTGTGCCGAACAATCGCAGGCCGGCTACACGTTCGGTCATCTGTGCCGTAGTGTAGTCGAGCAAGTCTGTTTCGTGGCTGTGTATCAGATTGTAGCCTGTTGTGTTGATGAAATCGATTGCCTCGACCATGGCTGCAATCGAGGTGAAATCGGGGGTGCCGGCTTCGAATTTGAAGGGTAGGTCGGCATAGGTTGTATGTTCGAATGTCACGTGTCCAACCATTTCGCCACCGCCCTGATAGGGTGGCATCTGTTCGAGCAGCGAACGGCGGCCGTAGAGTACGCCTACACCCGATGGCCCATACATTTTGTGGGCGGAGAAAGCGTAAAAGTCGGCATCGATGTCCTGAACGTCGACTGCACGGTGGCTGATTGCCTGTGCACCGTCGATAAGTGCCGGAACGCCGTGGCTGTGGGCTTCGGCTACGATTTCTTTAACCGGATTCACTGTGCCAAGCACGTTGCTGACATGTGTGGCGGCCACCATTACGGTGCGGTCGCTGAAAAGATTGCGGTAGGCATCCATGTCGAGCACTCCGCGACTGTCGGCCGGAATGACTTTCAGCGTCACTCGTCGTCCAGGCCGCGAAAGCAGCTGCCAGGGCACAATGTTGGCATGATGCTCCATTACGGTGACAATAACTTCGGCTCCGTCGGGCCAGTCGCGGCCCAATGATGAGGCGACAAGATTAATTGCCTCCGTGGTGCCGCGAGTGAAAATAATTTCATCGGTCGAGGGAGCGTTGATGAATTCGCGCACTTTCTCACGGGCATGCTCCTGCAGGGCTGTCATCTCCTGCGACAGGGTGTGCACTCCGCGGTGAACATTGGCCTTTGTGTTGTAGTAGGCACGGTCGATAGCTTCGACAACCCGGCGCGGAGTTTGCGATGTGGCCGTGTTGTCGAGATATATGAGAGGATATTTCCCTATTTGCCGGTTGAGCGAGGGGAATTCGCCGCGGATGCGTTCTATGATGTCAGCCGTTTGTGCCATATCAGTTTTGAGTTTCCTGTTCAGGGATTGTCAGCGAACAGTCGGAGCAGAACGACGACTCGCCGTGCAGATGTTTTTCCACCAGGTGGTGGAGGCGCTGGCGCAACCCTTCCATTTCAACCATGTCGATCACATCGGCCATGAATGCTTGCATGAGCATTGTTTTTGCCAGTTTTTCGCCTATGCCGCGCTGACGCATGTAGAACAGCGCTTCCTGATTGAGTTGGCCGGTTGTGGCTCCGTGAGAGCATTTCACATCGTCGCAGAATATGAGCAGTTGCGGCTTTGTGTGCATACGTGCGTCTTTCGATGCCAGAAGGTTGCGGTTGCTCTGGTAGGCCTGTGTCTTGACGGCACCTTGGTTCACGTTTATTCCGCCTTCGAATGCACCGGTCGATTCGCCGTCGAGAATGTATTTGAACATCTGGTCGGACTGGCACGAGGGTGCCGTGTGGGCAACCTGCGAGTTGTTGTCGATGTGCTGGCGGTCGCGGCCGATCGCCATTCCGCCAAGGCGCAGGCTGGCATGCTCGCCACAAAGGTCGACGACATAGTCGTTGCGGGAGTTGCCGTTGGCAAGGGTGATTCCGTCGACAATCAGTCGCGATCCTTGTTGCTGGCGCGCGAAAAGCCGGGAGTAGCGCGATGTCGCTGCCGACGACTCTTCCATGTCGTAGAAGTCGACGGATGAGTTTTCGCCGGCATAAAGCTCCACAATCTGCGAGGCCAGATAGCTCTGCTGGTTGTCGTATGTATGGTCGCAAGTCAGGACAGACACTTTCGCGCCCTGTCCGACCACTATCAGCATACGCCTGAAGGCCAGCAGCGGAATCGGAGAACTGAAAATGTTTACAATCTGTATCGGGCGCTCAACGGCTACTCCGTCGGGCACGTATATGAACACACCGTCCTGAACGAGCATGTTGTTGAGGGCTACGGTCGATTCACTTGCAGGGGCGAGCCGGCCGTAGTAGCGTGCGACAAGCTCGGGGTGGTCGACGGCAGCTTTTGCGAGCGAGCAAAAAATTACTCCCTCGGGCAACTTACGCTCAACATCGTTGCCTGCAACGAAAATGTCGTTTACGACAAAACCGTTGAGTGTGCTCATACGGGGCACTTCGCAGCGGAATTTCGATGCTGGATCGACCAGCAGATTGCGGCGTTCGAGATTGATTCCGTAGTCCGGGGCGAACATTTCGTCGATCGATGTCTTTTCGAACCCTTCGGTGTGTTTTGTCGGAAACGATTTGGTTTGCGACAGCACCTTGAATGCAGGCTCGCGCAAGGCGTTGAGCACCGGCGCCGACCCGCTGTCGATCAGAGCGGCATTGTCGCGATAAAGGGTTGTGTATTGGCTTATCCTACTCATTTGTCAACTTGCTCTTTAATCCAGTCGTAACCTTTTTCTTCCAGTTCAAGAGCCAGCTCCGGACCGCCGGTCATCACGATTCGGCCTTTGTAGAGCACATGCACGAAGTCGGGCTTGATATAGTCGAGCAAACGCTGGTAGTGGGTGATTACTATTGTGGCGTTGTCGGCGGTTTTGAGTTTATTCACACCACCGGCTACAATTCGCAGTGCGTCGATGTCCAGTCCGGAGTCGGTTTCGTCGAGAATCGACAGGCGCGGTTCGAGCACCGCCATCTGGAAGATTTCGTTGCGTTTCTTCTCGCCGCCCGAAAAACCTTCGTTCACCGAACGCGAGGCCAGTTTGTTGTCGAGCTCCACAATTGCTCGTTTCTGGCGCATCAGTTTGAGAAAGTCGCTTGCCGACAGTGGTTCTTCGTGGAGATATTTACGCTTTTCGTTGACGGCCGCGCGCATGAAGTTGACCATTGACACTCCCGGAATCTCGACCGGATACTGGAACGAGAGGAACAGCCCTTCGTGAGAGCGGTTTTCTGGTGAAAGGGCAAGCAAATCGGTGCCGTGGAATGTTGCCGAACCACCGGTCACCTCGTAGCCCGGCGCGCCGGCAAGCACCATTGACAGTGTTGACTTTCCAGAGCCGTTTGGCCCCATGATCGCATGCACTTCGCCGGGGCGTACCTGAAGATTGATTCCTTTTAATATCTCTTTGCCTTCGACTGAAGCCTGAAGGTTGTTTACATCCAGTAAGAGTTCGTTGTTCATATCTTGTTGCTTGTTTTTTGCGTCAGCCTACGGAGCCTTCGAGGGTTATCTGCAGCAGTTTCTGAGCCTCGACTGCGAATTCCATCGGCAGTTTATTCATCACTTCTTTTGCATATCCGTTAACAATCAGCCCGATTGCTTCCTCAGTCGGTATTCCGCGCTGGTTGCAGTAGAATACCTGTTCTTCGGAGATTTTCGATGTGGTGGCCTCATGTTCGACAATGGCAGTGTCGTTGAGCACATCGATGTAGGGGAATGTGTGGGCGCCGCAGTGGTCGCTGAGCAGCAGCGAGTCACATTGTGTGTAGTTTCGGCATCCGTCGGCATCGGGAGCCACTTTCACCAGTCCGCGGTAGGAGTTCTGGCTGCTGCCGGCAGAGATGCCTTTGCTGACAATTGTCGAGCGGGAATTGCGCCCCAGGTGTATCATTTTTGTGCCGGTGTCGGCCTGCTGGTGGTTGCGGGTGACGGCTACGGAGTAGAATTCTCCGACGGAGCCTTCACCTTTGAGGATACACGAGGGATACTTCCATGTGATAGCCGAACCGGTTTCGACCTGAGTCCACGACAGTTTAGAGTAGTCGCCGCGGCAGAGTCCCCGCTTTGTCACGAAGTTGTAGACACCTCCGCGGCCGTTCTTGTCGCCGGCATACCAGTTTTGCACGGTAGAGTATTTCACTTCGGCGTGATCTTCGACAACAATTTCGACAATGGCGGCATGGAGCTGATTCTCGTCGCGCATCG
>CAYQYL010000085.1:0-9337 GCA_964421745.1 uncultured Muribaculum sp.
TGAGGAATTAGTGGATGGCTCATACGTAGCAATCGACGATATCAACATCACCACATCATGTGTACAAAAGGCTGGATTTCGTTTGACCTCGCATGCGCTGTCGTTCTCGGTAGCAACATCGGTACAACAATCACCCCATTGCTTGCTTCTCTCAGCGGCAACGTGGCCGCAAAACGAACCGCCATGGGACACCTGCTCTTCAACCTCTTCGGTCTTCTATGGACTTTGATAGTATTCTATCCGTTTGTCCGCCTCAACGTAAACATCACTGAAGCACTCGGCCAGGGCAACCCCGACGAAATGTATTCTTTTGTCAACACTCTTGAAGCAACCGATCCACAAACCTACAACGCCTATGTCGGCGACTCTCTCCCGGCCAACCATCCCGTGCTTGCTCAGGTTGCCCGAATGCAGTTCAGCGTTTCCTTCGGTCTGTCCATGTTCCACACCGTGTTCAACCTCGTGAATGTTTTCATCATGATCTGGTTCACCGGATTATATGTGAAAATCGTAGAAAAACTCATCCCGGCCAAGCACAAAGAGGACGAGGAATTCCAGTTGCGCTTCATTTCAGCCGGTCTGCTCAGCGCATCTGAACTCAACATTGCTCAGGCCGAAAAAGAAATGGTTGTATTCGGACAACGCGTCAACCGGATGCTCACCATGCTCGACACATTTGTCCACACCGATCCAAAGAGCGAAGAATACTCCCGACTCTATTCGCGGTTGGAAAAATATGAAGACATATCTGACCGCATGCAGCTCGAAATAAGCAATTATCTTCGCCGTTGCTCTGAAGGTCGACTCTCCAACGAAGCTAAAGGCAAGGTTGTTGCAATGCTCAACATAGCCAGCGAAATCGAAAGCATCGCCGACTGCTGCTACCGCAGCGCAAAGATACTGATGCGCAAAACCGAACAGAACATCGATTTCGACAACGACATTATCGAAAACATCGACGCCATGTTCACCGACGTCAAGGAAGCAATGGACAACATGATAAAACTCCTTGCCAACATCGAACATGTTCGTGAAGCCGACCTGGTTAAATCATACAACAAAGAGCGCGAAATCAACAACCTCCGCAATCAGCTCCGCAACGGAAACGTTAAAAACATCAACGACCATGTCTACGAGTTCCAGGCCGGAAACTTCTACATGGACATCATCAACGACTTCGAGAAGATGGGCGACTACATTATCAATGTAGCAGGCACAATCCGCGACTCATACATGCGTCAGCCAGCCTGATTCTTTAGCCACATTGCCTCATTTACGGAAACATTAAAGGTTACGAAAGCTGCCACATCAATAGCTTTCGTAACTGTTTTTTTATCGTTTATCTTTTCCTGCCGGGCAATGCGTCATAGTCGTGAAAATTACCAGGCCAACAACTGGAATTCCCCTTTCCTCATGCTCTCAATTTCGCCTTATTTCCTATGACTTTCGCACACTCAGTGAATTATATGCGCAAAACCCGTGGTTGTCATTGAAAACTATTGTTATCTTTGCAGTGTTTAACTTTTAGGTTCGAAATACATCGGACCTCTAAAATAAACTGAAAACTATGGAACAACTCAAACAGGTAGCGAAAAGGCTACACGGACTGCGCGACGCGCTCGAACTGTCGGTGGCCGATATGGCTGCCGGATGCGACATCTCACCCGAAACGCTTTTAGAGTATGAAAGCGGAACGGTCGACATACCGGTTAGTTTTCTTCACCGTCTGGCCGGGACTTACGGCGTCGAACTGACAGCTCTGCTCTTCGGCGAAGAACCAAAAATGAGCTCTTATTATATCACCCGCAACGGGAAGGGAGTGAAAGTGGAACGAACTGCCGCATATTCTTACCAGGATCTCGCTGCCGGATTCCGCGACCGAAAGATAAACCCGTTCATGGTCACCATCTCGCCCCACGCAACCGCTTCCGGAGGCAAACCTGTGGTGCCTAACACTCATCCGGGGCAGGAATTCAACTACATCGTCGAGGGTGAACTGGAAATCACAGTCGGCGGCAAACAGACTGTGCTACGAGTAGGCGATAGCATTCTGTTTGACTCAACGTTGCCACACTCACTGAGAGCCGTCGGCGACAAACCGGCAAAAATGATTGCAATAATCCTGTAAGCAGCCGACCAACACCACCGCATTAATTAAAAAAATGATTGAAAATTTTCTTCCGAAAACACAGTTCTCCTCATATCAGGACTTTATGGATAACTTCCATATTAATGTCCCCGAAAACTTTAACTTCGCCTACGACGTTGTCGACAAATGGGCCGAAACCGATCCCGACAAACCGGCGTTGCTCTGGACAAACGACCGGGGCGAATGCCGTCAGTTCACCTTCGGCGAAATGAAGCATTACTCCGATTTGACAGCCTCGTTCTTTCAGAGTATAGGAATTGGCCGTGGCGACATGGTGATGCTGATTCTAAAGCGCCATTTCCAATTTTGGTTCTCGATTCTCGCTCTTCACAAACTCGGAGCAACCGCTATTCCGGCAACACATCTGCTGACAAAAAAAGACATTGTCTACCGCTGCCACATGGCCGGCATAAAAGCAATTGTCTGCGCCGGCGATCCTGTTATCACCGAACATATCGAGGCCGCCGTGCCCGAATGTCCGACACTTGAATCACTCATCTCCACCGGCCCGGCCGTGCCGGCAGGTTGGTATGATTTCAATAAGGCGATTGCCGAAGCAAAACCATTTGTGCGCCCGGAAAAGCCCAACGAAAACTCCGACATAAGCCTGCTGTATTTCACCTCAGGCACAACCGGCGAACCAAAAATGGTTGCCCACGACTTCACCTATCCGCTCGGACACATCGTCACGGGCAGCTACTGGCACAACCTGTCGCCCGACAGCCTCCACCTGACCCTTGCCGACACCGGCTGGGGCAAAGCCGTATGGGGCAAACTCTACGGCCAATGGATTGCCGGAGCTAATGTGTTTGTCTACGACTACGACAAATTCGAGCCGGTCGATGTGCTCCATATGATTCAGAAATATGGCATCACATCGTTCTGCGCACCCCCTACTGTGTTCCGTTTCCTCATACGCGAGGATCTGAGCCAATTCGACCTTTCAACTCTCAAATACTGCACAATTGCCGGCGAAGCACTCAATCCGAGCGTCTTCGACCAGTGGTATGAGCTGACAGGGATAAAACTCATGGAAGGATTCGGACAGACGGAAACCACACTGACCGTTGCCACATATCCATGGATCGAACCCAAGCCAGGTTCTATGGGCAAAAAAGGTCCGGTCTACGATATCGACCTTGTTGACGAAAACGGAGAACCGGTTGAAGACGGCGTTCACGGCGAAATTGTTGTTCGGCTCCACCACGGACAGCGTCCGCCCGGACTGTTTAAAGAATATCTCCATGATCCGGTCCTGACCGCTGAAGCAATTCACGACGGGCTCTACCATACCGGCGATATAGCCTGGCGCGACCAGGACGGTTACTACTGGTTTGTCGGCCGCATGGACGATGTAATCAAATCGTCGGGCTACCGCATCGGGCCGTTTGAGGTGGAAAGCGCACTCATGACGCACCCGGCTGTGGTTGAATGCGCAATAACCGGTGTGCCCGATGAAGTGCGAGGCCAAGTTGTCAAGGCAACCATAGTACTCGCCCCGGACTATCGCAACCGTAACCGCGAAGAGCTGGTGAAAGAGATTCAAAACCACGTTAAACGCACCACTGCGCCCTATAAATACCCCCGCATCGTAGAATTTGTCGACGAACTTCCTAAAACAATTTCAGGCAAAATCCGACGCGTTGCAATTCGCGATGATAACAAAAACAATGAATAGCGCCAATTCAACGCCCCTTTTCCGGCGCGTGGCCTTGAAAATAGGCTCAAATGTATTAACCCGACCCGACGGCACTCTTGACATCACAACAATGTCGGCATTAGTCGATCAGGTGTCGCTTCTTCGTCGCGCCGGCGTGGAAGTGGTTATGATTTCGTCCGGAGCTGTTGCTGCCGGCCGCAGCGAGTTGCGGAATCTGCCAATGCAACTCGACAACGTTTCCGCGCGCCAGCTCTACTCGTCGGTCGGACAGGCAAAACTGATAAACCGCTACTACGAACTGTTCCGCGAGCACGGGCTCACATGCGGTCAGGTGCTCACTCTCAAGGAAAGCTTTGCCACCCGCCGCCACTACCTGAATCAGAAAAACTGTATGGAGGTGATGCTCGCCGCCGGAATAATTCCGATTGTCAACGAAAACGACACTGTGTCAGTGACCGACCTGATGTTCACCGACAACGATGAATTGTCGGGACTGGTGGCCTCGATGCTGGGCATGGAGGTGCTGATTATTCTCAGCAACGTCGACGGAGTATTCACAGGCAACCCTTCCGATCCCGACAGCCGGCTGATTAAAAGTGTTGAACCGGGCACCGACATATCGGCCTGTATCGCACGCAGCCGCAGCTCAATGGGGCGCGGAGGAATGGACACCAAATATCGCACAGCGACACGCATCGCTGCCGAAGGCATTGCCGTGATGATTGCCCGCGGCAAACGCCCCGGTGTTGTCACATCACTTCTCGGACTTGGTCCCGAGCAGCCCGACTCGGTTCCGCATACTCTGTTCGTCGCCTCACCTTCGGCAGCTTCACCTGTTAAAAAATGGCTTGCACACAGCGAAGACTTTGCCAAAGGTGTACTCCATATAAACAGCGGAGCCGCATCTGCATTAACCGACCGTGTCGGAGTCAGCCTGTTGCCGGTTGGAGTCACAAGCGTTGAAGGAAATTTCGAAAAAGACGACATCGTGCAGGTGAAAGACCCCGGTGGACGCACTATTGCATGGGGACGCGCCGGTTGCGATGCCGACGCGGCACGTCAGGCTGTTGGTTGCCGCGACCGTAAGCCACTGATCCATGCCGACTATCTTTATACAGAATTAAACACCTAAATAATAGATATGACTCATTTTTCAAAAAGCCTCGTTCGCATTCTTGTATGCTCAATTGTAATGCTACTTAGTGTTCAGCCTGCATCAGCAGCAAAGAAACCACACATAAAAGGAGCCAACGGACTGCAGTTCGGCTGGACACTTGAGAAGTGCTCCGAACTGATCGGTGATGTGCCTCGTAAAATGACCAAAGGCGCACCCGACGACACTCAACGCCAGTTCTCCTACGCACCCGCAAGATACGGCGGCATCGACTGGGACGGCAGCGTGCTCGATTTCACTAAAAACAAACTTGAGCAAATCGGATTCTACAAAACTACCGATGCAGATTCACGCGCCACATTCGACATCGCCAAAGAGCATCTGACCGCTCTGTTCGGCCAACCGGTCGAGGTGCAGCAAACCGACAACAATCTGCTCTGGACTGGAGCAAAGGGCAATATGGCTCTGCTGCAGTATGTACGCGAAGACGATGCTAAAGGCAAACCTCACTATTCGACCTATCTGATGTTCCTCGACAATAAACGCATAATAAAAAAAGCACGCAAAGCTGAAGCGTTTTTGAAAGAACTTATGAAAGACTGAACATGGCACAATCGATAATCTCCGCTCTGACTGATGCGCGCAAGGCTTCAATGCATCTGCAGCGACAGCGATCAACTGCCGATATCGACCGTATGCTGCTTGCTGTTGCCGACAGTATCATAGAGAATGCCGACAGCATTCTGCAAGCCAATGCCGACGATCTGAAATCGATGCCCGCCAACGATCCCCGCTACGACCGTCTGCAACTCGACCGCCGGCGACTCGAAGCAATAGCAGCCGACATGCGAAATGTGGCATCACTACCCTCCCCGCTCGACCGTACCTTAGACCGCACAACACGTCCTAATGGACTGGTGATAGAAAAAGTTAGTGTGCCATTCGGTGTGATAGGAATAATATATGAAGCACGTCCCAACGTCACTTTTGATGTGTTTGCACTCTGCGTAAAAGCCGGCAGTGCCTGTGTGCTCAAAGGTGGCCACGAAGCCGAAAACACCAACCGTTGCGCCACGGAAATAATCCGTACAACAATCGCTCACTTGGGCTGGGATGCGAATCTGATCACACTGCTCCCCTCAGGCCACGAAGCCACAACCGAAATGCTCAGAGCCACGGGCTACGTCGATCTCGTGATTCCACGCGGATCGCGCCGACTGATCGACTACGTGCGCCAGAATGCACTCGTGCCCGTAATCGAAACCGGCGCCGGTGTATGTCACACATACGTGCACACAAGTGCCGATGCCGACACCGCACGCAACATTGTTTGCAACGCCAAGACACGACGTGTCAGCGTTTGCAACGCTCTCGACACACTCGTTATCGATCAAGGCGCGCTGTATATGCTGCCGCAGATTTGTGCGCCAATGTCGGTGAAAAACGTCCGGATATATGCCGACGACGATGCCTACACTGCACTCAACGGCAAATACCCCTGGCTTGAACACGCCTCGGAAACCGATTTCGGCCACGAATGGCTCGACTACAAAATGTCGGTAAAAACAGTCAGCTCATTCGACGCCGCCATTAACTTCATACAAACTCACACATCGCACCACAGCGAATGCATCGTTGCCTCCGACAGCCGAGCTATTGCCCGCTTTCAACGCGAAATCGATGCCGCTTGCGTCTATGCCAACGCTTCGACAGCGTTTACCGACGGCGCTCAGTTCGGGTTTGGCGCCGAAATTGGAATCAGCACTCAGAAACTTCACGCCCGCGGGCCAATGGCTCTTAACGAATTGACAACATACAAATACGTTATCACAGGCACCGGCCAGACTCGCCTCTAAAAGCAATCACCAGTCATTACATTCAAACACCATTCACAACCAATGAATCGAGCAATTTTCCGACTATTTGCATTGTTATCACTGTCAGTTATATGCGTTGCGGCCAAAGCCGACGACGCAACGTACCCCAAACCAAGCTACGGCGGATTCGGTGTCTACGGCTACAAGCTCGACAAAGAGTGGAAAATTGCACCCGTTTTCAAGCAAGCAAAACCTTTTAACGACGGGCTTGCAGCCGTAAGTTTCGACGGCAAAAAATATGCGCTCATGAATCAGTTCGGAGCAATGGTCACCGACTTCATTTTCGACACTCCGCCAACCAAGTTTAGCGACGGAATGGCCGAAGTGACCAACTCCGACGGCACACATCATTTCATTAACATGAAAGGGGAAAAAATCTCCCCCGACTTCAGTTTCATAAACCGTTTTGGTCCTCTCATTATTGCCAGTCCCGACAAAAACAACTATTACATTTACGACTATAATTTCAAACCGATAACAGACGCCCCCTTCAAAAGCATCACACTATCGATAACCAACTTCGAAGATGAAACAGCGCGGTGCCCAATAGCTGAAACGCACGACGGCTACCGACTGGTACTCGACTGGCAGGGCCGACCGATAATGCCCGACCGCTACTCTGCAATGAAACAGATGTGGCACTACACTCAAAACAACAAAGGCCTGAAAAAAGCTTTTGACAACGGCTTTTTCAAGGGAGGAGAAAATATTCTCGCCGTTGTTCAATCGGCCGCTAACGGACAGTTTGGAATAGCATCACTTGCCGGAACCGAAGTTGTGCCATGCACCTATCCCACAGAGAAAAAGCTCGAAGATGCATTGAAAAAGCTGACTAAAGACAAACTAATTCCTTATCTGCGACGCAACGGCAAAAACGATGTGGCAACTTTCGGCGACCAGATGAACAAAAGCCGCGAACAACTCCGCACATCCAATCTGGCGTCGGCAAATGGCCATGCTGTCGATCCCCAGAAAATGGAAACCGTTAAATTCTACTGTTCCATTGTCGAAAGCGCCGGAAAGAAATCGGCCAAAGGCAAAGCCGGTAAAACTCTATACTTGAGCGACAACTACAAACCCCAAGGTGACCCGTTCAGCAGTCTTGAACAACTCGGCTACTATTTTGTCGGCACTAAAACAGGCGAAAAAGGCCAGCGCCTCTATAACATCTATGGCATGCCCTTAAGCGAGGCGTACGACCAAATAAAAGTATGGGGATTCAACAACAACGATATGACAATGTTCCAAGCCCGTCGCGACGGCAAATGGGGACTGATGAATTGCGTTGGCGAGATTATGCTCCCTATTGAATACGACAACATCGAATCCACTTCGAAAGATTCTGAAATTGTTGCCGCCCGACGTGGCGACAAAGAATACATTGTCAACGGCCAGACAGGCAAATTACTTTCAACCACCCCCTACGACGATGTATTTTCTGTTGCCGACAAAGAGGGCCTCTACAAAGTGAGTCGCCTCGGCTACGAAACAAAAGTCGACGCCAAAGGCAACGAGAAGCCATCGATTCCCGAAGTTGTTTTCAATCAGATTGAAGCATTACCAAGAGATTCCTATGACAAACGAATCGAAGGTTACAAGAAATGTATCGCGTTGTGCGGCGACGCCGACCGCCAGGTGCTTGGCTCATGCTGGAACAACATGGGCGCAATGTATGTCAACAAAGGCGATGCCGCAACAGCCCGCTCATGCTACGAAAAAGCTGCTTCCTATGGCAACCAGACTGCAAAATCGAATCTCGCCGCCATGAAACAACAGGATCGTCAGGAGAAAATCAACGCCGTCGGCGATTTCCTAAACACACTCAATCAGGCAGTTAATACCTTCTCAGGAGGCGGAGGAACAACCGGTGGCGGCACATATTCAGGCAGCCCGGCCGACTACAGCTCCGGTAGCACCGGCGGTGCCAGCGCACCCTCAACATCTGGCAACGGCAAAGACCTCGGACTAAGCACCTACCAGAGCCTGTACTCCAAATGGGAAAACAATGCCAAAAGTAACTACGACAGCCTTACACGAGCCGGAGCCACAGTAAAGAAAAACGGCAAAGATGTCGGCGGAACGGCAGCCGGAGCCTGGAGACCGCAGAACTACACCGGATTGAAACAGAACCTGCGGCACGCTCAAAGCGAGATGCGTAAAATACGTCAGGAAGCCCGTCGCTACGGTCACAACATACCGCAGTCGAACTACGAAACCGTCACTGTAAGCTACTGAAACTCGCAGCCAAAATACCGACAGACGCCTATCCTTCAACACTTTCCCCTATAGCAAAACTACATGCATCAGTCTAAAATCATAGTCCAAGTAATTTTCAGCAAAAACTTTGCATAACTCAAAATTAATCTCTACCTTTGTAGTCGCAAAATCATTGCAGGTCCCATAGCTCAGTCGGTTAGAGCACCTGACTCATAATCAGGGAGTCCTAGGTTCAAGCCCTAGTGGGACCACAACCAACTCACTTTCGGGGTATTAGCTCATCTGGCTAGAGCGCGACACTGGCAGTGTCGAGGTGAGCG
>CAYQYL010000086.1:0-9304 GCA_964421745.1 uncultured Muribaculum sp.
TATAAAATATAACTGCCGAGGTTATAACCAAGAGATTTTAAATGAAAGAGCCGTGGATTTTGTGAGGGATTTTGTGAGGCAGATTTGGAGTTTTGGCGGGGAAATGTTTAACTTTGCATTGTCGTAGTTGTGACGACATTTTCGGGTGGAAAAATTTGGCTGCTTGCAACCACCATAAAAAATGCTAAAACCGCACGGATGATTTCTGTCAGAGCCGGTTGGCTCCGGGGACAGGTAAGGATGGTTTTAGTTATTGATATGGATTCCGCCCGGGTTGTTGGCCCGCGACGGAAATTTTTTTATAGTTGAATTTAATTGTTTACGCAATATGGATATGAAGAATCATCATTATTTGTTTACGTCGGAGTCGGTGTCGGAAGGACATCCCGACAAGGTTGCCGATCAGATTTCAGATGCGATTCTGGACGAGTTTCTGGCTCACGACCCGGAGTCGAAGGTTGCGTGCGAAACGCTTGTGACAACGGGTCAGGTGATTGTTGCGGGCGAGGTGAAGAGTAATGCCTACATCGACCTGCAGGATGTGACGCGACGTGTGATCACGCAGATTGGCTACGACCGCAGTGAGCTGAAGTTTGACGGGAATGCGTGTGGGGTTTTCTCGGCGCTGCATGAGCAGAGTGCTGACATTAACCGAGGC
Organism: uncultured Muribaculum sp.; assembly: GCA_964421745.1. Taxonomy (GTDB): domain Bacteria; phylum Bacteroidota; class Bacteroidia; order Bacteroidales; family Muribaculaceae; genus Muribaculum. Next base: position 659 of record CAYQYL010000086.1, read on the forward strand.
GTTGAACGCGCACAGGCAGAGGATCAGGGCGCCGGCGACCAGGGAATGATGTTTGGCTATGCTTGCAGCGAAACGCCGAGCTATATGCCTTTGTCGCTCGATCTGAGCCACAGGTTGCTGCAGGAGCTGTCGTATATCCGTCGCGAAACGGATCTGATGCCCTATCTGCGGCCCGATGCAAAGAGCCAGGTGACGATTGAATATGACGGCGACGACAGGCCGGTGAGAATCCACACAATAGTTGTGTCGACGCAGCACGACGAGTTTGTGCAGGCCGGCGGCACACTGACTCAGGACGAGGCTGACGAGCGTATGCTTGGTCGGATCAGACGCGATGTGGAGAAGATTTTGCTGCCGCGCGTTAAAGCTAAACTGCCAGAGAAGGTGCAGGCGTTGTTCGACGAAGAGATGATTCTGCATGTGAACCCGACCGGAAAATTCGTTATCGGAGGCCCGCATGGCGACACGGGATTGACCGGCCGAAAGATTATTGTTGACACCTACGGCGGTCGTGCGTCGCACGGTGGGGGCGCATTTTCAGGTAAAGATCCGTCGAAGGTCGACCGTTCGGCAGCTTACGCAGCACGTCATATTGCGAAAAATCTGGTTGCCGCCGGTGTAGCCGATGAGGCGCTTGTGCAGGTTGCATACGCAATCGGTGTAGCCGAGCCGGTGAGTCTTTATGTGAACACAAAAGGCACGGCAAAGGTGGATCTGACTGACGCCGAAATTTCGGCAAAGGTTGCGAAGTTGTTCGACATGCGCCCACACGCGATTGAAACGCGTTTGAAGCTGCGCAATCCGATTTATCAGGAAACGGCATCGTACGGCCATATCGGCCGCGAGCCGCGCGTTGTGACAAAGGAATTCACCTCGCGCTACGAGCCAACCAAGCGGATCGAGGTTGAGCTGTTCACCTGGGAGAAACTCGACATGGTTGAGGCTATCAGAAAGGAATTCGGGATTTAGCTTTTGAATTAACCACCTCCCTACCCTTTTCCCTGATATGTCGAATGATTAAGACAGAAGAAGAGGCCGGTGAGTTTGGGACATAAGAACAGAAGGAAGGATCCACTAATAAAGTGTGAAATGATACTTTGCTATGTGGCACCGCTACGCGGCGCAGTTTCCTCGTGTCGGATTACAGGGGCTGCGAACCTCTACGAGGCTCGCAGCCCCTGCCTACTATTCTGACGGCAGCTACGCTGCCTCCGCTTTGCGCTTACAATTTAATAGCTATTGTGTGTAAATGGTTGTAGCTAAGGAGGATGCTCCATGGAGCATCCCTACAAAGCGGGCGGATTCGTGATTGTGATGTGCCCCGCCCTACGAAGCGGTCGGATTCGTGATTGTGATATGCCCCACCCTACGAAGCGGGTGAATTTATGTTTAAATTGGCGATAACTGTCAGATAACAACTTAGAGCCTGGAGAAGTGAGTAGCTCATTTCTCCAGGCTCTAAGTTTATTGGTTGGTCGGGGAAAACTTATTTGTCGGATTTGTTTGTTTGGACGGTGCCGTTTTGTTGAATGTTTTTGATTGATTCGATGAGCTGTGGTGCAAATAGCGTGTAGGCGCAGGCTGCCACAGCGGCCAGGAATGTGTAGCCAATGAGGATCAGAACCTTTCTTGGTTTCGAGGGTTTTACGGGAACGGTTGCGGGTTTGACTATAGCAAAAACGGGTGTATTTTCCTGCACCTTGGCTTCTGCCATTTTTTCCTGCTGGGCTGTTGTATTGTAGAGGCTAAACGCAAGCTGGCTTTCGTTCTGAAGGCGTTCCAGCTCAATGGCAGCCGAACGGGTTGACAGACCATGATTGCGGTCGACAGCGGCAGCGTAGCGTTTCTGCGCTTTGTAGTATTCCTGACGTGCTTCCTCGTTGATCTTGCGGGCGTAGTCAAGGTCTTTGCGTGCCTTTCCGGTACGGTACTCTGTAACGAATTTACTCAGCCGGGCAACAACGGTGTCGGCCAACGTAGCAGCAGCGACAGGATCCTGCATGGTGGTTGAGACTACGACAGTTAATGTTTTTGTGTCGGCGGTAGCCTCTATTCGTTTGTTTAGAGATTCAACGAGCTTCGATTGCTTGAGTGTCAGGCGGTATGGGTCGATAGTGCCGTCGCCTGCGGTTTCTTCGTCGTCGACAAACAGGGATTTTATGCTACCGATAATCATACCGGGCACTTTAAAGAAGAATCCCCACCAGGGTGAACGTGAGTGGTCCACGAGCAATGATTCTACGGTGGCCGAGTCTGTGTCCTCGATGTTTGTGGGTAGTTCGACTTTCAGCAGTCCAACGGTGAATGGAACAGAGGAAATGACGTCGGGGTAGAGCTGAGGATAGACTGCGTCGGTTGCCTGTCCCTGATTGATGTTGATTCCGGCCATTGATGCCAGCATTCCCAGACCGCTCTGTGTGTTGGCCTTGGAATTACCCCATTCAGGAGCCAGCGTGACGGATGCCGTGTACTCTTTTGGGATGCTGAAGGCTACGATGAGTCCCAATATGGCGCCTATCCCGGCCCATTTGAGAATGCGCCGACGAGCGCTCCATAGTTTGGAGGCCAGTTCGAGCAGATCGATTTCCTGTTCGTCGTCAACCCGGTTGTCGGGCATTTCAATATTATTCTGAGTCATTGCTTTTACTTACTGATTAGGTTAGTGATTGCGGCAGCTGCCGTACCGATAGATGATGCGCTTGTGGTAATAGCGAGCCATTCGGCAAGTGAAACACCCTTCTTGTCGCCCTTGGAGGGAACGATTATGCGGCATCCGGGTTCAATAGGCGATTTCTTACCCTTAGAAACTGTACCGTTCATGTAGACTACGAACACTTTGCCTTTGTTGGCTTTTGAACCCCAACCGCCCGACTGCTCGATATAGTATTTAAGCTTTTTGCCGGGGGTGTAGATAACGGTGTTCGGGAAGAGCACGTCGCCCGACACTTTGACGGTGTTCACCATTTCTGGAATGAAGAGGTGGTCGCCTTCCTGAAGCACGAGGTCTTCGAGGCTACCCGGATTTGCCAGTGCTTTTTCGAGGTCGATACCTACGGTATATGTTGTGCTGATGTTCAGTTTACCGATTGAGATTGAGTCATCGCCTGCGCTCTGTCGTGCAAGCAGAATCGCTTCCTGTCGTGCGGCGATTTCGTCTTCGGAGAGACGACGGGTAAGGTGGGAGCCACGCACATAGGCGTACTTGCTGACGCCGCCGGCACGACGGACGAGGTCGCTAAGGCGTTCTGAACGTTTGTCGAGTGTGTATGTCCCGGTAAAGGGAACTTCGCCGCCGATAGAAACGCGGCGCTGTGGCACATAACCGGGCGAACGACGGATGTCGACAATGTCGTAGGGCATGAGCTTGAAGTTCTTGTCCTTGTCAACAACAAGGCCGTTTTCAATTGTGAGATTGTAGATAGTAGCGATTGAAGCTGTGATTTCGGTTGCCCCCGGATCGATAATTCGGCGGGAAACACTGATGCGAGCCGATGACGCACCTTCGAGAAGGCCGCCGGCTTCGAGCACGAGATCTTCGACTGTCATGTTGTCGGCATAAGGATACGACGCCGGACGGCGTATTTCGCCGGCAATAGTCACATTGCCTTTGGGTTCAAGTTCGTGGATTGATGAGATGACGAGTACGTCGTTTGGCTTCAGCTCGATGTTTTTCTGTGTTCCGCCGAGAACCGCACCCAGGTCGATGCTGATAACTTCGATAGATAGGTCGTCCTTTTCGCGAAAGAGCTGTGCGCGGGTGAGATAGGCATCTTCTTTCAGACCGCTGGCAACGTTGATCAGGTCGGTGATATTTTTCATCTCGGGACTGAGGGCGTAGTTACCGGGCTGGAAAACCGATCCGCGTACTTCGACGCGGTTGTCGTAGCGGTTGACGGCTGAACCAATCGTTACGACATCGCCGTCGTCAAGACGAGTCATTGTATATTCGGGTTGCTCGACGGTAGCCATTGTGTGGGCTCCGTTTGTCACGCGGTCTATGTTGATGCGTTCGGTGAAGGCGTTGCTTGTGAATCCACCGGCAAATTTAATGAGGTCGGCAAGGGTTTCGCCGCGTTTCATTTCGTATTGCATAGGGCGTTTAACCTCGCCTGCGACAGTGACGATGCGGTCGTAGGAGGGAATAACAATTACGTCGCCCTCCTGTAAACGTATGTCTGCACTCTTCTTGCCTTCGAACAGATACTGATAAATATCAATCGACGCAATTTTACGGCCGTTGCGCATCACTTCAATCTCACGTAATGTTCCTTTGTTTGAGGGACCTCCGGCACGATAAAGAGCATGGAAGAGTGTGGAGAAAGGCGACAACCGATAGGTGCCCGGCGTTGCGACTTCGCCCATGATGTCGACCTGGATAGTGCGCATCTGTCCGAGAGTCAGAGAAATGTCGCTGCCAGATTCGGCCACATCGGAGTATTTGGTGGACATTTTCTCTTTTATGAGTTTATTAGCTTCTTTTATGGTTAGACCGTTAAGATAAATCGGGCCGATCTGCGACACAAATATGCGTCCTTCGGGCGAAATTGTCTGACGTATACGGTCTTCGTTGTTACCCCAGATGTCGATAACGACTTCGTCGCCCGGTCCGAGACGATAGTCCTCTGGAGTAGCGACATTCTCGTTCGGTTCGAAAGTCAGGGCAGGACTGCGGAATATCTGTCGGCCGAAAGTTGCTGTGCTCCTTTCGGTGGCTTCATTTGCAATTTCGCTGATATTGTCGGGCGTTTCCTCACCTTTACGAATGACATTCATTTGCCGCTTATAAGCGTCAGATGTGTCATCGACTTTTTCTTCGGCTTGCTCCAGCTTGATGCGGATACGGTTGACCTGAGCTTCTGTGACACCTCTTGCAAGAAGTTCCTTGCCAATCTGTTTTTGGTCTTTCCCTTGTTGGGTAGCTTGTTTTACGTATTGGATGACTTGGTCGTCGGTCATCGCCGCGTAACAAGTGCCTGCCGCAAAGAAAATAGACAAGGCAAGAACTAATGATTGTACAATCTTCATATTAGTTGAATTGGATGATTATATATTTGCAATATCTTTTATGGCAATTTAATGGCGCAAATTTACGGAATTATTTTTAATAATGTGGAATATGGGATATTGAATTTTGATTGATTGTAAGTTGTAAAAAAAAGAAAGAGCCATGTCTCACGACAGAGCTCTCAGAACATGTTGTAAAGTGTATACAGGGATGTGATTATGCCTTTATGATTACTTTCATGGCACAAATTTATAACATCATTTTTGTTCATGCAACATTTTTGATAAAAATTTTACAGATTAAATCTAAAAAAATGTGAAAAGTGTATTTGAAGACTTAAATTAGGGGTGATTTGTTTTTGGCGAAGGGAACAAATGGGCAAAAATGTGCCGGGGAGAGTTTGTTGCGTGGGATGAATTAAGGAGGAGCTGATGGATAAGACAGAAGAACAGAAGAAGGAATTTTTTGGGGGGGATGGACAGAAGAACAGAAGAGCAGAAGGAAGGGATTGGTTCGGCAGACAGAAGGACAGAAGAGGATAGAAACCGGCGAGCTCGCCGGTTCACAACGGGCGGGCAGAATGGTTAGTGTGTTTTAGACAGAGGAACAAAAGGACAGAAGGGTGTAAGGGGATAAAACCGGCGAGCTCGTCGGTTCACGACAGGCGGGCAGAGAGGCAAAGGGAGGGGTGTGGTGGAAGTGAGGGTGGAAGTGAAGGATGAATTTTGGGATGGAATAAATTTTGCAGATTGAAAGAGAGTGATTAACTTTGGGCACGAACCAAAATAAGTAAATAATTTAATATAGAAAAAGAATGAAAAAGACTCGCGCTTTAATTATGAGCCTGGTTGTGGTAATCGCCGCAGTTTGCTCGCTGCAGACAAGTGCTCAGTTTCGCTTCGGTTTGAAAGCGGGTATGAATGTCAGCTCAATGCATTTTAATTCAAAAGTTTTTGATGCAAAAAACCGTGCCGGCTTCACCGGGGGTGCAATGATGGAATTCACAGTTCCTTTGGTTGGAGTAGGTTTCGACCTTTCGGCAATGTATGTTCACCGCACAGATTGCGTTGAGAGCAACGGCGCGAAGAGCAGCAACAACCGTGATTACATTGAAATTCCTCTTAATCTGAAATATAAACTGAGTCTGCCGCTGGTGAGCAAGGTTTTTTCGCCGTTTGTGACAACGGGTCCGAGTGTTTCGTTCCTGACTACGAAGCGCGCTATCAATGATGCGATGAAGAACAAAGCTGTTGACTGGGCCTGGAATTTCGGTTTGGGTGTGCAGCTTGTCAATAAGGTTCAGATTGCTGCCAGCTACGGTCTTGGTCTGACTAAGGCTATGAATTTCACCGGTCTGGATCCGGATGCCAAGTCGATTAACGGCAAAAACCGTTATTGGACAATCACGGCAGCCTATCTTTTTTAAAGGGGTAGTCTGATTATAAGGCTGTGGAACTTTGATAGTTACAGCAAATGCAGATGCTATACGGGGTGAAGGTTGGCAGGATTTGCAACCATAGCCCAAGTGTAGTCAATAAAATTTAACATGCCGCCTGTTTCGATAAATGGGCGGCTTGTTGTATCTTTGTGGCTGCAAAACAAAACTCCGTGCCGCATGGCCGGCCTCAACAAATGAGTTCGATCAATCGTTCTCACATAATAATAATGCTGTCAGTGCTTCTGTGTGCGGTTACCGCTACGGGGGCGCCGGGTTTGTCGTATGCTGTGGAAATGGATGAACCGCCGGCTACCACTACCGTGACCGACACCGTGGCGCACAACGATTCGGTATCGACAGGGCTGCGGCGCACTTTGATTTCTGAAGCTGATTCGGATTCGCTTGCTCTCGCTTCATTGCCTCTTTACCAGCCGCGTAAACAGCCTAAAATACAGCGTCGAAAGGTTGATATAGACAACATAGTGACATTTTCGGCTGCTGATTCAATGGTGATGCGTGGACAGAACTCTGCATTTATGTATGGCGACGCAAAGGTTGATTATGGCGACATGTCGCTGACGGCTGCGGAGATTAAAATGGACATGAACAACAGCAACGTGACTGCTTCGGGTGCGGTTGACTCGACAGGCACGCTTGCCAACACACCGGTGTTCAAGGACAAGAGCGGCGACTACCAGAGCGAAACAATGGTGTATAACTTCAAGTCGCAGAAGGGATTCATTACGAACGTGATTACGGAGCAGGGCGAAGGCTATATCACCGGCGGCCAGACCAAAAAGATGGACAACGGCGAATATTATATGCAGAACGGCCGTTACTCGACGTGCTCAGACCACGAACATCCACACTTCTACTTCCAGCTGACAAAAGCCAAGGTGAAGCCGAAGAAGAATGTTGTTTCCGGTCCTGCTTATATGGTGCTTGCCGGCTTGCCGCTGCCGCTGGCTGTGCCGTTCGGCTATTTCCCGTTTTCAGAGAAATATTCGTCGGGTATCATTTTCCCGACGTTCGGCGACGACTACAACCGCGGTTTCTATCTGTCGAACGGAGGTTATTACTTTGCGATCAATGACAATATCGACCTTGCGCTGACGGGCGAAATCTACACCAAGGGTTCGTGGGGATTGTCGGCACAGTCGTCGTATGTGCGCCGATATAAGTTTTCGGGAAGTTTCCAGATGAGCTATCTCAACTCGGTTTATGGGGAAAAAGGTAGCCCGGACTATTCGCGTCAAACCAACTTCCAGCTACGGTGGAGCCACATGCAGGATGCTAAATTCAACCCTAACATGTCGTTGTCGGCGAGTGTGAATTTCAGCACGAGCGGTTATCGCCGAGCAAGTGTGACATCGTACTATTCGCCTTCGTTCACTGAAAACACCAAGTCGTCGACGGTTAATATGACCTACCGAATACCTAATTCGAAATGGTCGTTCTCGACAACGGCAAACATCACACAACGCACCTCCGACTCGACTATGGCCGTTTCGTTTCCCAACCTGACGGTGACGATGTCGCAGGTGTACCCGTTCAAGCGCAAACGCACTTCGGGGCGTGAACGCTGGTATGAGAAGATCAAGCTCTCATACTCGGGTATGTTCCAGAACTCGCTGACAGCCAAGCAGGATGTGTTCTTCCAGAAGAGCCTCATCAAAGACTGGCGCAACGGTATGCGGCATTCGCTTCCGATTTCGGCCACGTTTTCGATGTTCAAGTACATTAATGTCACACCGTCGATACGTATCGACGACCGCATGTACACTAACAAGATACGCCGCCAGTGGGATCCGAATGCGTCGATGGAGGTGTGCGACACTACCTACGGTTTCTACAACGTATATGATTTCAGCGCATCGGTGTCGCTCGACACCAAGATTTACGGTTTTTTCCAACCGATGAAATTTCTGGGCGACAAGGTGAAGATGATCCGTCACGTGCTCACTCCAACTTTGTCGTTTTCGGGAAATCCTGATTTCTCGTCGCCGTTTTTCGGTTATTATGGAAATTACCAGTACTATAACACCAACGGTGAGCTGATTAAGCGTAAATATTCTTATTTCGCCAACTCGCTCTACGGAGTTCCGGGTCAAGGCAAGTCGGGGACGCTTTCGATGCAGTTTACCAACAATGTTGAAATGAAGGTGAAGACCAACGATTCGATCGGTGAAAAGAAGATATCGCT
>CAYQYL010000087.1:0-9291 GCA_964421745.1 uncultured Muribaculum sp.
ACGACTATCTAAAGGACATGCTTCTTAATGCCAAATTTTGATGCGGTTGCCCTGGTAGAGCTAAGATTCTTATTGAAATGAATAGAAAAACATTGTATTTGAGTTGCGGTTACGTAAGGTTTTGTGTAATTTTACACGATTAACATAAATATCGGAAGGAATATGAAAAGGATATGCTATATCGCGGCTGTCGTAGCTGTGTGTCTGATTTGTCCGACGCTGTTGCGGGCAATGGATCTGATTAATACTTCGCGCCCTGAAAATATTATTGTTGTCGGTGTTCGAGCAGGATTTAACACATCGAATCTGACAAATAACTATCATTCGCAGTTCTCCGGAATTGCTTCGCAGAAACAGCAGTGGCGCAATGGTTTAACAGTCGGGGCTGTGGCCGATATCAACTTTACCGGATATCTGACGATTCAACCTGGAATCTATCTTTCAACGCGGAAAAATGAATATTCAATACTGACAGACAACACTGGATTTTTTGAACTCTATAATGGTAAAGCAAGTTGCAATTATCTGACAGTTCCATTCCTTGCTTCCTTCAGAATGGGTGTCGCTGAACTTATTCAGTTGCAGATCGACTTAGGCCCGTATTTTGCATGGGGCTTTGGTGGTAAGAACCGATTCACGCGATTTGGCTACAATGAGGTCGGTATGCCTAAGATTTTCCATTCCAAGGCTGATTATTTCGGGGATGGTGGTCTGGCTAAGCGATATGACTACGGCTTGAAAACTGGATTAGGAATTCTTGCAATGGGTAAATTTTATATAGGTGCGCACTATATGTATGGTTGCCGGAATATTTTGCAACCTGTGCCGTTAACCGACAAACAGCTGAAAGGACACAATAAACGCTGGGAATTTACAATCGGTTATAATTTGTAGTCTGAAACAAAAAAAGCAACGCAGGAATACCCGATCGAGCATTCCTGCGTTGCTTTTTTTGTCTTATATTTATTGTTTCTTTTTGTCTGCTGATTAGTTTTTGAAACGACGTTTAATGTAATCTGCTATTGTGTCGGCAAGATCTTCCATAGGCATCAGGGAAGAATCTACACATAGATGATATGTGTCTGCGTGTCCCCATGTTTTATCAGTGTAGAAGTTATAATACCCTGCGCGAAGTTTGTTGGTTTTGGTTGCCATTGCCGCAGCTTGCTGAGGCGTGAGGCTATCGCCGCGTTTCATGATGCGTTTAACACATTCGTCCAATGGCGCGTGAACAAATATGCTGACCAGATTAGGATGATCGCGAAGCACATAATCGGCCGTGCGTCCCACAATAATGCAGCGGCCCTTTTTGCCGAGCGATACAATTACATCGTTCAGCGCCCGGTTTATTGCCTCATCACTGATCGAAGAAGGTCCCGAAAAAATAGTGTATGGACTGCATCCCATTGCAAACGATACGGATCCGCCGAGAAAACGGGGAAATCTTTCGTCGGAATTTTTGAAGAATTCCGGACTTAAACCGTTTTTCTTGGCCGCTTCCAATAGAAGTTCTTTGTCGTAGAAATCATAGCCGAGGCGTTCGGCAAGCAAACGTCCAAGTTCGCGGCCTCCGCTTCCGAACTGACGTCCTATAGTTATTACAATATTGTCGTTTTTCATTTGTTTAAAATAAAATAGAATGGGAGTGATAAGTGCAAATATATGGTTTTTCTGTGAAAATTACTATCTTTGCCAATGATAAATCAAAATAATATGGTAATTATGGATACCGATATTAAAAGTATTTTGGCCGATGACCCCGACGGGTTGTTGACATATGAGTATCTTGCTAATCATATAGATACCATCGACCCTGTGATTGACCAAATTGTGGAGCACATGATTGGGGTTGATTTGACAGGGCAGTTCGTTGTTTCGGCTGCGCGTTATCTGAACGCAATAGATCCGGTGAAATTCGCACCGGCGATCAGTACTCTCATATCTGCAGCGATCGATAAAGACCGGGAGCGCCGCTATTTGCCCGATTTGCTGACAATATGGGGCTCGGACTATGCCGAGCGTGTTGAACAGCTAAATATGGTTGATAACAATTTCCGGCGTATTTATAAACGCCTGTTTCCAACAAAATTCTGATTAAACATGTTTAAGGTAGTAAAAAGAATATTCGCTCTCACTTTTGCGTCGATTATCTTGACCGGTTGTGGAGCGAGAGCACAAGTAAATAAATCTGAAACTGAAATGAAAACAATTGATTCGAATGACGTTGTCATAGATATAGAAACAACAGAAGGTAATATTAAGGTGCAGTTGTTCGGTGACACACCGGCTCATCGTGACAACTTCGTGAAACTGGCCAAAGAGGGCTACTACGACGGTATGCTGTTTCATCGTGTAATTAACGAATTCATGGTGCAGACTGGTGACCCAGATTCAAAAGAAGCACCTGCCGGCAAACGCCTTGGCAGTGGAGGACCCGGTTACACTCTTGAAGCTGAATTCGTTTATCCGAAACATTTTCACCGCCGCGGTGCTCTGGCGGCTGCACGTCAGGGTGACGCGGCCAATCCCCAGCGCCGTTCGTCGGGTTCTCAATTTTATATAGTGACAGGAAAAGCCTATTCGGAAGAGGAACTCAATCAAATGGAGAAACAGATGAGCATGATGGCGAAGAATAATATCTTTCGCAGACTTGCATCTGAGCGGCAGGACAGTATTCGGGCGATGAGTATGCGGCAGGATAACGAAGGCTTGAAGAATCTTGAAAAGGAATTGGTGGCTATTACAGAAAGTGAATATGCCAAGTCTCCTCAGGGCTTTACTGCCGAGCAGCGTGTAGCATATTCAACCGATGGCGGTACACCCCATCTCGACGGACAGTACACGGTGTTCGGCCAGGTGATTGAAGGTATGGATGTGGTGGATCGTATTCAGAAAGCTGAAACAGACCAGTCCGACCGGCCATTAAATGACGTCCGTATCTTAAAGGTTACAGTTGAATGATTGAATCATCTGTCTGTACGCTTTCCAATGGATTGCGTATAGTTCATCATAAAGACGAGGCCACCGCAATGGTGGCCTTGAATGTGCTGTATAATGTAGGAGCACGTGACGAGCAACCTTCGCTAACAGGTATGGCTCATCTGTTTGAACACCTGATGTTTGGCGGATCGGCCCACATTGCTGAATTTGACAACGCGCTTGAGAAGGCTGGCGGGACAAATAATGCGTGGACAAGCGACGACTATACCAATTTTTATGACATAGTTCCGGCTCACAATGTTGAAACCGCCTTTTGGTTGGAAAGTGACCGAATGAATGGTTTGGCGTTTACTTCAAAATCACTTGAGGTTCAGCGTGATGTTGTGTGCGAGGAGTTCAAACAGGTTTGTCTTAACCAGCCGTATGGCGATCTGATGCACCATCTGGATGCATTGGCATTTACTGCTCATCCTTATCGCACTCCGGTGATTGGAAAGGAACTTTCTCACATCCAGAAAGTAACCCTCGACGATGTGCGTCGGTTTTTCTATTCGCACTACGCTCCGAACAATGCAGTCGTGGCAGTTACAGGTAATATATCATTTGACAAGACGTGCCGTCTGGCGGAAAAATGGTTCGGGTCGATTGAACGTCGTGAAGTGGCAAGTCGCAACTATAAAGCCGAGCCAGAGCAGAAAGAGGCGCGTCGTGTCTGCGTACGCGGTCGCGTGCCTCAGACTATGATAGTTAAAGCTTATCATATGCCCGGTTATGACGATCCGATGTATCCGGCTTGTGATATAATAACCGATTTGTTGGCACTCGGCCGAGCATCGCGTTTCTATCAGAAACTTATGTTGCACAGCGACAAGTTTACACAAGCCGATGCATCGATCACCGGCACGGACGAACCTGGATTGTTGATGGTTAGGGGGCTATTGTCGCCCGGAACAGACACAGACCAGGCTCTCGAAATGCTCACGAAAGAAACTGAAGGGTTGATAAGTGATCCGCCGTCAGATTACGAATTGCAACGTGCTATTAATAAATATGAATCGAACTTTGTTTTCGGTAATATCGGGTTTGCCAATCTGGCAGCCAACCTCGCTATGGCCGAAATGCATGGAACTACACTCGACCGTCAGCTTGATCGTTATCGGAATCTGACAACAGACGATATTGTTGCTGCCGCCCGACATGTCCTTCGTGAAACCAATTCATCGGCCGTTATATATTCGCCGTTGGAAGAATAGTGTTAACATTTTTTGTGTTTCTACGATAGAAACATTTATTGTCTGATTAACATTTTTATTGCTATCTTTGTGCGATATAGCGGAAGTCCGCAGACAAACTTTATTTTTCACCCCGAGCCACGTGTTTCCAATTTGAAGTCGTGGCTCTGCAAGCCAATTTAATAATTGCCAATGAGAAGATGGCGCATTGAAGACAGTGCAGAACTGTACAATATCAATGGTTGGGGCCTAAAATATTTTTCGATTAACGAAAAGGGCCATGTTGCAGTGACACCGCGTGAAGGTTATGCGTCGGTGGATTTGAAAGATGTAATAGACGAGTTGCAGGTGCGCGACATCGCCGCACCGCTTTTGTTGCGATTTCCCGATATACTCGACAACCGGGTTGAAAAAATATCTCGCTGTTTCAAACAGGCAGCCAAAGAATATGACTACAAAGCTGACAACTTCATTATTTATCCGATAAAGGTTAACCAGATTCGTGAAGTTGTAGAGGAAATTGTGTCGCACGGCAAAAAATTCAATATCGGTCTTGAAGCCGGATCCAAACCTGAACTTCACGCCGTTTTGGCTACAAGTATAGCCGATGATGCATTGATTATATGCAATGGCTATAAGGATAAGGACTATGTGGAACTTGCCCTTATGGCTCAGAAAATGGGTCGTCGTATCTATCTTGTAGTAGAAAAACTTAACGAACTTGCCATTATTGCCGATATGGCTAAGCGGATGAAAATCGTGCCTAACATCGGAATACGAATTAAGCTTTCGAGCGCTGGTTCGGGCAAATGGGAAGAATCGGGAGGCGATGTGTCGAAGTTTGGTCTGAATTCGAGTGAATTGTTGAGTGCATTGGAGTTCCTCAACCGAAATAAACTCACAGAAAGTCTTAAACTTATACATTTTCATATCGGCAGTCAGATCACCAAAATTCGTCGAATTAAAAATGCCTTGCGTGAGGCTACCCAGTTTTATGTACAGTTAACAAGAATGGGTTTCGACATCGATTTTGTTGACATCGGCGGCGGATTGGGCGTTGATTACGATGGTACTCGTTCGTCGGCAAGCGAAAGTTCAATGAATTATTCTATTCAAGAGTATGCCAACGACTCTGTGTCGGCACTCGTGGACGCTTGTGTGAAAAACGAAATTAAACAACCGAATATTATAACTGAATCCGGTCGTTCGCTGACAGCTCATCATTCTGTGTTGATTATAGACACTCTTGCTGCAACATCGTTGCCTCAATGGGACGACAAGGAGGAGGTATCAGATGAAGATCACGAGCTTGCACGTGAGCTCTATGACATCTGGGACAAACTTGCACAGCCGAGATTGTTTGAAAGTTGGCATGACGCTTTGCAAATCAGAGAGGAAGCATTGGATCTTTTCAGTCTTGGTCTGCTTGATCTGAAAACACGTTCGCAGATCGAAAAACTGTTCTGGTCGATAGCACGTGAAGTGGGCGACATTGCTGCTTCGCTCAAACATGCTCCGGAAGAATTGCGTAAGGTTTCGAAAATGTTACCCGACAAGTATTTCTGCAATTTCTCGCTGTTTCAGTCTTTGCCCGATTCATGGGCAATCGATCAGGTATTCCCAATCATGCCGATATGCCGACTTGACGAGAAACCCACCCGTACGGCAACAATACAAGATATAACATGCGATTCCGACGGTAAAATCACCAATTTCATCTCTTCACACGGGACATCAAATTCATTGCCTGTTCACGCTCTTCGCGATAAGGAGCCTTACTATCTGGGCGTATTCCTTGTGGGCGCTTACCAAGAGATTTTGGGCGATATGCACAATCTGTTCGGCGACACCAATGCTGTTCACATCAGTGTGTACAAGGATCGTTATGAAATCGATCAGGTGATTTATGGCGAAACGGTTGATGAGGTGCTCGATTATGTTCAGTACAACCCCAAACGCTTGGTTCGCAATGTTGAAACGTGGGTTACGGCCTCGATGAAAAGTGGACGGATATCGCCTGAAGAGGGACGAGATTTCTTGAATAAGTATCGTTCGGGTTTGTATGGCTATACATATCTGGAGAAAGACCGATAGTATCGATGCCGGAGGTTGACGAAACAAATATTGGAGCGACAATGCCGGTCAAACGTTATTTTATGACGCTTGCCTATTGCGGAGCTGCATTTCATGGCTGGCAGTCACAGCCAAATGCTGTCAGCGTTCAATCCACGTTAGAATCGGCGCTAAGTCTGGTGCTTAGACAAGATGTGAGAATCACCGGTGCTGGTCGGACCGACACGGGAGTTAATGCACGCCGCATGGTTGCACATTTCGATTTACCATGTGTTACATCGGATGAAGTAATCTCAAATCTTCCGCGAGCTGTAAATGCAATCGTCGGCCCCGACATAGTAGTCGAATCTATTGTTGAAGTGCATCCGACAGCACACGCCAGATTCGATGCCACCGAACGTACTTACCATTATTATACGCATTCTTTGCGATCCCCTTTCTTGAACCGATTCAGTTGGCTTGAGCCTCCGAAACTTGATTTCGACAAAATGAATCAGGCTGCATCTATTCTGCTTGATACTTCTGATTTCACTTCATTTGCGAAATTGCACACAGATGTCAAAACAAATATCTGTAAAGTGACGTGCGCTCAGTGGCAAAATGCCTCGGTAGAAGGTGAAAAGGCGCATGTATTTGTCATAACAGCCGATCGGTTTCTGCGAAATATGGTGCGCGCTGTTGTCGGAACGTTAGTCGACGTAGGGCGTGGCAAACTGTCGCTTGCCGGCTTTGCAGAGATCATCGAAGCAAAAAATCGTTGTGCTGCAGGAACATCGATGCCGCCTCACCCGCTTTTTCTGTGGGACGTACGTTACCCTTATCCCATTGAATGATATTGTTAGCAAAGCTATAATCAGTTAATATGACCCAAACTCGAATTCACAGTGGAAAAGAACAATAATAAAGCAGAAAAGGCCGATGTGCTAAAACAAGCGATGGCATTTGTCCGTCGCCACCCGTTGTTGTTTAACTTTTGTATGGTTATTCTTGTCGGTATCTTAATCGTTTGGCTTGCTTTGCTTGCTCTCGATGTATGGACCGGACATGGAAAATATGAAATAGTTCCGTCGTTGCGCGGACTCACCTATCAGCAAGCTAAAACGACTCTCGAATCAAACAATATGACAGCAGAGTTGTCCGATTCTATCTATGACTCATCGATGCCTCCGGGAACTGTTGTTGAACAATCGCCGCGTCCCAACACAAAAGTCAAGACAAACCGTACCGTTTACCTCACCGTCACGTCGTTTACCCCTAAAATGGTGACACTACCTTCTGTAACGGATATGTCAGAGCGTCAGGCTGTTTCTACGCTTGAAGGAATTGGTATTAGTAATATACGAATAGTGTCTGTCGCGAGTGACTATAAAGATCTTGTGCTTGGCGTTAAATATAACGGTCTGCCGATTCAACCCGGCACCCGAATACCATCTTCTGCCACAGTAACTCTGGAGGTCGGCATGGGCATCGGTGACGACTACTCGGATATCGACTCTACAATAGTTGAAGGCGTTGACCTGGAGGATGTAACTGAAAATTCGCTGTTTGATTAATAATATGGCAGACGAAAGTATCGAAAATTTCATTGATGATGAATCGGAACTGTCTGAACAGACCGTCATCACAGATCCGATAACAGGAGCCGAGCTTTTTGAACACTTTAGATTTGTTGCCGACAAGGGACAACAGTTGCTGCGTGTCGATAAGTTCCTCGTTTCAAGGCTTGAGAAATCATCTCGAAACAGAATTCAGCAGGCTGCCGATGCCGGTTGCATATATGTAAACGGTAAAGCCGTCAAATCCAACTATAGGGTTAAACCGTTCGATGTAGTTAGTGTGGTCATGGATAGACCTCGCTACGAATTTGAGGTTGTAGCAGAGGATATTCCACTCGACATCGTGTATGAAGACGATTATGTGCTTGTCGTTAATAAGCCGGCAGGCATGGTCGTGCATCCCGGACATGGCAACTACTCGGGAACACTCGTCAATGCTTTGGCATGGCATTTGCGCAATATCCCTGACTATGATGTAAACGACCCTCGCATGGGGCTCGTACACCGTATCGACAAAGATACATCCGGTTTGCTCGTTGTAGCGAAAACGCCTGACGCAAAAACATATCTCGGTAAGCAATTCTTTAATAAAACTACGAAACGACAGTATATAGCGTTGGTTTGGGGGGCGCCACAGCCCTCTTCCGGTACAGTGGCAACAAATATCGGACGTAGCCTTCGCGACCGTCTGCAGATGGATACATTTCCGCTTGACGGTGAAGTAGGGAAGCGTGCAGTGACACATTATGAAACAATTGAAACGATGAGCTATGTATCGCTTGTGAAATGTGTGCTTGAAACCGGGCGTACTCACCAGATTCGTGTTCACATGAAAAGTATTGGACATCCTTTGTTTGCCGACGCTCGCTATGGCGGCGACCAGATTCTTCGTGGTGTGAAAACTCAAAAGTATAATCGGTTTGTTGCCAATTGCTATGAATTGTGTCCCCGCCAGGCGTTGCATGCACAGACACTCGGATTTGTTCACCCCGAAACCGGAGAGGAGATGTTCTTTACGGCCGAAATACCAGCCGATATGCAGTCGCTGATTGAGAAATGGCGTGCTTATTCGCCAATATAGGGTATATATACGGGGTGATCTGTTAATAAATATTAAATATGTGCATGTTTTCTTGTCGCAATAAAATGATATGCATATATTTGCAACAGCTAATAAATCATATACCACGGAACTCGCGTTCCTAACATTTAATTAGAGCATAATTTGAATAGCGTTTTGAAAGAAGCGCTGTCGTTTTGTCTTCTTTATATGTTTAAATTGTTGGACGTAATTAAGTGAAGTGGTTTCTGAAATCTGACAACAAATAAGTGAATCATAGGTTAGAGTGCAGACGCGCGCGAGCGTATCCGGATTTCGTTTTTTTAGTGATAGTTCTTGTCCATGCGTCGCTCGTCTGCCGGTGCCATAGTTAACAAGAAGTTTCATTTGACGAGTATAACAGCAATCGTGTTACCTTGGCCACATTGAT
>CAYQYL010000088.1:0-9254 GCA_964421745.1 uncultured Muribaculum sp.
CGCTCATAAGGGTGAGCTTGCTCTGGTCTTCGCCGTGAACGGGGATACAGGTGGGATGAATCTGTGTGAAGGCGAGGTTTGCAAGGTATGCACCTTTCTTGAAAGCCTGTACGGCAGCCGAGCCGTTGCAGCCCATGGCGTTGGTCGACAGGAAGAATGCGCGGCCATAGCCACCGGTAGCGAGAACCACAGCGTGGGCGGCGTAGCGCTCGATTTCGCCGGTGATGAGGTTGCGAACAATGATACCGCGGGCGCGGCCGTCGATGATGACGATGTCGAGCATTTCGCGGCGGTTGAACGAGCGGACGGTGCCTTTCTGGATCTGGCGGTTGAGGGAGGCGTAGGCGCCCAGCAGCAGCTGCTGGCCGGTCTGGCCCTTGGCGTAGAATGTACGGCTCACCTGTGCGCCGCCGAATGAACGGTTGGCAAGCAGACCGCCGTATTCGCGGGCGAAAGGCACACCCTGTGCCACACACTGGTCGATAATGTTGTTCGACACTTCGGCAAGTCGGTAGACGTTTGCTTCGCGTGCACGATAGTCACCACCTTTAACTGTGTCATAGAACAGGCGGTAAACAGAGTCGCCATCGTTCTGATAGTTCTTAGCGGCATTGATACCACCCTGAGCGGCAATCGAGTGAGCACGGCGAGGAGAATCTTGAATGCAGAAATTAAGCACATTGAAGCCCAGTTCTGCAAGTGTGGAAGCGGCCGAAGCACCAGCCAGACCTGTACCGACAACGATTACGCTCAGACGACGTTTATTGGCCGGATTGACAAGTTTTTGGTGAGCCTTGTAGTTGGTCCATTTTTCAGCGACAGGACCTTCAGGAATTTTTGAATCCGCTGGATTCATCACCTTTACATTATCTTGATTCATAGAGGTTAGTTGTTTTCAGGTTCAACATTTACTGCTTCAGGCTGCGCGTTCGGAGCAGCTTTAGTGGCATTCAGATATTCCACAAACGGAATAATCTTGAGCCATTTTTCAACCATCGACTTCTGCATGTTAATCTGTTCGGCCGAATAACCCATTCCCTGCATCTGTGCCGGATCGGCAAGCATAGCATTCATCTGAGCCATAGCGTTGTCCAGATCTGCTTTAGTTGGCATGTTGTTAAACGACATCTGGTCGGCGGGAACGCCTAATGTTTCTGCAACAACTTCCTTATACTGGTCGCGAAGGTCGGCGTTCGTACGATAATAGTCGTTGGAAGAATTAACAGTGAACACAATTGCCTGGAGAACAAACAGAGCTATTACAATAGATGTGTACCAGCATGCGATTTTGCGCAGACGCGGAAGCCAGGTGTTGTTTGTCCAACCGATCGACTGGAACATCGACCAGAATCCATGGTTCATGTGGAACCACAGAGCAACGAAACCGATAATATACACAATCGGAGTCCAGATCTGAGAGAAAGCTTCCTGAATGAACAGTGTTCCCATAGCAGCCGGAAGCACACTGTCAGCACCACACATTTCAACGAGCTGCATTTTTGCCCAGAATTGAATCATGTGCACAACAAGGAATGCCAGAACTACGATACCGAGCACCAGCATGTTCTGCGACGACCATTCTACAGTTGCCGGTTTTTTCGACACAGCGTAGCGATCTGTTCCGCGAGCCTTACGGTTCTGAACTGTGAGCCACAACGCATAAATAATGTGAATAATGAATAATAATGCCAGGCCGGCTGATGCGACCAAAGCATACCAGTTGGCTCCAAGGAACTCACAAATTGAATTGTAAGCTACAGGATACACAATGGCTACTGCGTTCATCAAGCAGTGGAAAGTCACGAATAGGACAAGACAAGCACCGGTTACAGCCATAACCAACTTGCGTCCTATAGAAGAGCTTGTTAACCACATAGTAGTTGTTGAATTAAAATTTAGTTTTTATTGTTTGATTGATTGTTGATTACCGAATTCTTCATTTCCAGGCGTTTTTCACACATTTTTTCTGCAGCTGAACGCCTCACTAAATTTATCCGGCAAATTTAAGACAAATTAGCGGCCGACACAAATATTAAGGAAAAAATTCCTTAAATATAACTCAATTTTATTTCTAAGATTCATTTTGGTTGAAAGCATGCAAAACAACAACACTTCGTGTGAAACTATGTAACGCATTTGTAATAGTCCGATGATACAGTTACAAATTATCAATCCGTCTGCTCCAAATTTCAAAAAAGTGCACTACAAATACGCCATTCCCATTTTTTGAGATTTACAAATTGTCTATCATTGCAGCCTATTGCAAACACTTTTCCTGAAAAAATTCGAAATATTTGGAAAAAAGCCAGATTTCAATTAGTAAGATATTTTTTTAATTCATAAATTTGCATTGTAACATAAAACATAATAAACCACCTAATAAAACAAAAACAATCAAGATATATTCCAAATCTTCATAAAGACCTTAACCGTATACAGGAAATATTCTCAAAATGTTTCCATATGCAAAACTAATCTTTATTGGTACAATTTCTAACAATCTGAGCAAAAATTCCGGTTAAACATCAATTTCAATCATAGCATCCGGAATAATTACCTAAAATATCTACATAACAACTTACATTTACGCACCGATATAAAAATAGTAGATAGATTTCTCATGAATGGAAGGACGACGAAGCTTGCGACAAGTTACGTCGTCCGTTTTATTAAGAGCACGTTTGCCGGGAACAAGCATATTTTGTAATTTTACACTATGAAACGCAGAAAAAAAGCAATACTCACCCTGCTCGGCATTGTTGCCGCGCTTTCGTTCATAATCGGATTCTGCTGCGGTCGCCTGAGCGTCAGGAAAACAGAACGACCGGTAGCCGAGCCGGCGCCTTTGCAGGAGATTGGCGCCGACATCGACGATATTGCCGACGAAACCGATGGCGACATCACGGTCGACACACCCACAACTGACACTATTCCTCCACTACCGCCCGACACCACTTCGCAATTCGACAACCACCTCGATGAAATGCCAAGCAACAGTTGTGTGCGCTTGCGCGTGAAGCCAATTGGCCCATCGTTGGGTAGGGTATTCAATGATAGCAACTACCGCCACATCGCCGAAGCACAACGAATCGGCATTCATCCGATTTCTTCGCCAGCCGATGCATGGCAAGTTAAACGGCCTATATGCCGAGTGCGCTCGTGCGCTAATTATGTAGTTGACAACCTCACTCACTCCTATCCCTATCTGGTTCCGGAAGCAGCCGACCTGCTCGACGAGATCGGTTCTCGATTCAACGACTCCCTCGCCGCAAGAGGTGGAGGCATGTACCGGATTAAAGTCACAAGCCTGCTTCGCACTGAAAACACAATCAAGCGACTTAAACGACGAAACATAAATGCGATTTCGTCGTCGGCTCACCAATACGGCACCACCTTCGATATCAGCTATGTCAATTTCATTTGCGACCGTTCAACTGCAACCAACCGCACCCAGCAAGATTTAAAAAACCTTCTTGGTGAAATACTCAGCGATCTCCGCGACGAAGGTCGATGCCTTGTGAAATACGAACGGAAACAAGGTTGCTTCCACATAACAGCATGCGCAAAACCAACCGACCAACTGCAATGAACATCGACGACACCCTGCAACAATACGCACTCCGAACCGGTCATCGGCTCACAGCCAAAGCCGCGTTAGTCGACATGGACGGCACTCTTTACGATTCAATGCCACTCCATGCGGCTGCATGGCACCAGATGATTTCGTCGCTCGGAATTGATTGTACCACCGACGAATTTTTCCTTTACGAAGGTCGCACTGGAGCTGACACTATTAATATAATGTGGCAACGGGCCTACGGCCACAATGCTACTCCTGAAACGGCCAAAGAACTGTATGAGCGCAAAGCAGCATTGTTTGCTAAAATGCCTATCCCCGAAACCATACCAGGAGCACAGAAAATGATAGCAACCCTGCTCGGCAACGGCATTTCCACCGTTCTTGTAACAGGATCCGGACAATCAACCACACTCAACAGGCTGAACAAAGATTTTCCCGACGCTTTCCCTGAAAATATGCGCATCACAGCAGCATCCGTCACCCACGGTAAACCACACCCCGAGCCTTTCCTGAAAGCAATGCAACTTGCCCAAGTGAATCCTTGGGAATCTATTGCAATCGACAACGCACCTCTGGGCGTAGAAGCCGCAAGACGATCCGGCGCATTCACCATTGGCATCGTCACCGGACCTATCCAGACTCAAACCCTATATAACGCGGGCGCTGATATTGTTTACACCTCAATGCACAATCTCATCGCCGACCTGCCAACTTTATTACAAAAACTGCCATGAAAAACCAGTCCTTAATTTTCACAAACGAAACGGCATCTGCCCTCAACAACGCGATAGAATCTATTTCTCCTGCTAATATTTGCGTACTTGTCGATGAGAACACAGCACGCTTTGTATGGCCGGTCGTAAAGGAAGAAACCGCAAATCTCGCAAACGCAACATTGATAACAATCCCCTCTGGCGACGCAAACAAAAACCTTGATTCTGCCGTACAAATATGGGATGGACTCCAGACCGCCAACGCCACGCGCCACTCTCTGCTCATTTGTCTTGGCGGAGGAGTAATCACAGATATAGGTGGCTTCACTGCTTCCACATTCAAACGCGGGATAAAGTTCATCAATATGCCCACAACATTGCTTTCGGCGGTCGACGCCGCAGTCGGCGGCAAAACCGGCATAAATTTCAATGGCTACAAAAATGAAATCGGTGTTTTTTCGCCGGCCGATTCTGTTATCATATCAACCCGCTTCTTCACTACACTGCCCGATTCAGAACTTTTGTCGGGCTATGCGGAGATGATCAAACACAGCCTCATCGACAAGGCCGAAACGTTCTACGACTTAATGCAGCAAAGTCCCGTTGAACTCAAACCAGAATCACTGCTCAGCCTATTGCAACAATCAGTCGAAATTAAACGACGCATTGTTGAAGAAGACCCCTACGAACGCGGCATCCGCCGCGCATTGAACCTCGGGCACACAGCGGGGCATGCCCTCGAAAGTCTTGCAATGAAAAAGGGCAAACCCATACCTCATGGCTATGCTGTTGCGTGGGGATGCATAATCGAACTCGTATTAAGCCACTTACAGTGTGGATTCCCCTCCGACACACTTCGTTTCGCAGCATCCTACATTGCAAATCACTACGGCACACCCGAAATAACCTGTAACGACTATCCCGACCTGCTGCAATACATGCGGCACGACAAGAAAAACGCATCGGCCAATGAAATTAATTTCACTTTGCTAAGCGACATCGGACAGATAAACATCGATCGCACCGCATCTGACGACGAAATCAAAACAGCAATCGATATTTTCCGAGATCTTATAGGTTTATAATTTAACATATTTTAACCGATTGCAATTATTTTTAATCGGCCAATTTATAGTAATTTTACACTTGATTTCTACACTATACAGAGGAAGACATTAAAACAAATCAATACTTTATAAAATACAATTATCACAAGCACAATGAACAAGCCAATCACCACCCTTATGCTGCTTTCAGCATCGGCATCGTTGCTTTTAACCGGGTGTATCGACAACAATTATGACTTGTCAGACATCGACACAACTGTCAAAGTCAATGTTAACTCACTCACACTACCAATTAATCTTGATGCGATAACACTGTCAAGCATCATCGACATTAAAGAAGGTGACAAAATTCAGATTGTCGACGGACAATATGCTCTTGTCGACGACGGCAATTTCAAGTCAGCCGCAATAAGCGTTAACCCATTCACCATACAGGCTCCGAATATCGCTCCCTCGATAACAGAAATTACAATAGGCAACGTGACTATTCCGGGCATCCAGCTCAAAGACGACGTCACCATCAATCCTCAGCTCGAACGCATGTCGGACTACTCCTATGCCTACTCAGGAATCAGCGAAGACATCGTCGACATCGACCGGATAGGTCTTTCATGGCAGTTCACCTATATGCTTTCGTTTACCCCTACCGGCCAACCGATTCCCGAAGGCACCAAACTGGCCAACGTCGTAATGCAGCTTCCCAAAGGCCTTGTTGGCCAGCCCTCATTAGGCCAGTACAATCCGGCAACAGGCGAAATCACCATTCCTGAAATTAACAATCTCGGAAATGGCGTCTACCTAACCATGACAGCTACCGGACTCGACATCAAGCAAGCCGGAATCGAATTCGACTATCCCACCCACAGCATCAAAATCGCCGGTCAAACCGGTGTGAAGTCCATGCAACTGGTAATCCCCGCATCGACAATCAACCAGGGCGTCCAGCTTCCTTCGAAGCTCACACTCACCAGCCAGCCGCAATTGGGCGAATTCAAGGTTGAAACTTTCACAGGTAAAATCAAATACGCAATCGACAACCTTAGCGTAAACCCGGTAAGCCTTTCCGATCTGCCCGACTTCCTCAATCAGGACGGCACAAACATCAAGATTGGCAATCCGCAGATCTATCTCAACATCACAAACCCATTCGCCCCCTACGGCATCCATGCCGAAGCAGGCCTGACACTCACTGCAAAACGTGAAAACGGTGAAGCTCCTGTTGTTTGTTCGATCGACAACGGCACATTCGCAATCAAGGCAATGGCCGATGCCAACTATTGTCTGTCGCCCGTTAATCCAACAAGCTATTATCCAGGGTTCGAGAACTCCGACTACGTTCCGTTCACATCGCTCAGCAACCTGCTTGCCGGCAACGGTCTGCCCAAACAAATCGATATTGACATCACAAACCCGCAGATTCCCGAACAGTCTGTTACCGAATTCCGACTCGGCGACTATCAGCCGGTCGAAGGAAAATACACAATCTACGCACCCTTGTCACTTGAAAGTGGTTCTCAGATAATCTATTCAAGCACAGAAGACGGCTGGAATGACGAAGATGTTGACAAAATCACAATCTCCGAACTTGTCGTAAACGCAACTGTTTCTACCGACCTGCCCTTCAACGTAACGCTCACAGGCTATCCAATCGACATCAACGGCAACCAGATAAACAACGTCGAAATAGACGGCGCCGACATCAATGCCAACGCCAACTCACAGGATGTGAAAATCCGTATCACCGGCACAATAACACATCTCGACGGTATCCATTTCGAGGCGCGCGCAGTGTCTGCCAACAACTCTCAGCCCCTCAGCCCATCGCAAAACATTGTACTCAAAAACATCCGTGCAACCGTATCGGGCTACTTCGAAAAAGAACTCTAACGACGTAAAAACTGGTTAAAAATGAAATTCTCTAAAATCAATATATGCCACTGCGCCGCAACAGCAATCGTCGCAGCATCGGCTCTTTCAGCATCGACCCAGAACACAGAAGCCGCTTACTTTAACGACGAGTACATGTACCGCTTCCAGATGAACCCTGCGATCGGCAACATGCGCAACTTCGTATCAATGCCCGTGCTCGGCAACATGAATATTGGAGTCGAAGGAACAGCTCATCTGCAGGACTTCCTCTACAACGTAAACGGCCGCACGACAACCTTCCTAAACCCCGGAGTCAGCACTTCGGAATTCCTCGGAAACATCAGCGACAAATCACGCATCGGCACCAATCTGCGCATCGGAGTCATTTCTGCCGGCTTCAAGGCTTTCGGCGGATATAACACAATCAGCATCGGTGCGCGCGCCGACATTAACGCACGCCTGCCCAAAGAGCTGTTCCGACTGATGAAACAGGGTCTTCAAAACGACACCTACGACATTTCCGATGTTCGCGCAAGTGCACGTGCCTGGGCTGAAATCGGCTTAGGTCACTCACGCGACATCAACAAAAAACTCCGTGTCGGCGGAACTCTGAAAATTCTTGTCGGTGCTGCCGATCTCGATGCCAATCTGAATCAGGCGAAACTCATACTCGGCCAAGACAACTGGACCGCAATGACCAACGCCACAATCAACGCTTCAGTGAAGGGACTCACCTACAAAACTGAAGTTAACGACAACACAGGCCACCGCTACGTCAGCGGAGCCGATGTATCCGGAACCGGAATCAACGGATTCGGCGCAGCCCTTGACCTTGGTGCTGTCTACAAACTTAACGACGACTGGACATTCTCTGCCGCAGTGCTCGACCTGGGTTTCATTTCGTGGAGCAACAACATGGTAGCCTCGACAAACGGCGATCAGAACTTCGAAACAAACAAATACACTTTCAATGTCGACAACGACATGCCCAACAATTTCAGCGACGAACTCGACCGCATGAAAGACCAGTTGTCAGCTCTCTACGAGCTTAACGACATGGGCGATAAAGGAGGCCGCACAACAGCCCTCGCCGCAACAATCAACCTCGGCGCCGAATACACCTTCCCACTCTATCGCAAACTTAAATTCGGCGCACTGTCGACAACACGCATCAACGGCGAATTCACCTGGACCGACTTCCGTGTCAGCGCAAACGTCGCTCCATGTAAAATATTCTCGGCCAGTGCATCGGCAGCCATGGGTACCTTTGGTTTCAGCTTCGGATGGATCATAAACCTCCACACTCCCGGCTTCAATCTGTTCCTCGCAACCGACCACAACCCCGGCAAACTCGCCAAACAGGGAGTTCCACTGTCGTCGAACGCAAACGTGAATTTCGGTATCAACTTCCCGTTCTGATAAAAAATTACGTAAAATCTACGTAAAAACAGCAAAACATTAGGCAATAAATTAGCGATTTACAAAAAAATTGCGTAGATTTGCCCCCTGATTTGCGCCCGGTAGCGAGTCTATCGGGCGCATTTAACCATAAAAACCAATTTAACTCAATGATAACCATAACTTTCCCCGACAAAAGCACAAAGGAATTTGCAAAAGGCACAACGCCGCTGCAAATTGCAGAAAGCATCAGCCCCCGTCTGGCTCAGGATGTTCTCGCATCTGCTGTCAACGGTCAGCCATGGGATTTGTCGCGTCCAATCGAAGAAAACGCAGAAATCCAGCTGTACAAATGGGAAGACCCCGAAGGCAAACATGCCTTCTGGCACAGCTCGGCCCACCTGCTTGCAGAAGCACTGCAGGAGCTATACCCCGGTGTGAAATTCGGCATCGGTCCGGCAATCGAAAACGGATTCTATTACGACATCGATCCCAACGGACACAAGATAACAGCCGAAGATTTCAGCAAAATCGAGGCAAAAATGATTGAACTCGCTCAGAAAAAAGAAGAAATCAAACGTGCAGACATCTCCAAAGCAGATGCTCTGAAAATGTTTGGCGACCGTG
>CAYQYL010000089.1:0-937 GCA_964421745.1 uncultured Muribaculum sp.
GGCTGCGTAGTTACCGCCAACTTTCCATCGGCCGGTGCCCTTCGGAGCAACGCGGTCGAACTCGCGCATGATGCAGATATTGGTTGGTTTGAAACCCTCTTTAAAGTAGGGGCCGACAGGAGTGACAAGAATCAGGAAAACATATTCTGTAGCCGGTTTTACGCCAACCTGAGCCGAAGTCCCGAGTTCGAGCGGACGAATGTAGAGCGACGCACCCGACCCGTAAGGAGGCACGAAGCGTTCATTAAGTTTCACCACCTTTTTCACCATTTCGGCAAACAGTTCGGCCGGGACGGGTTCCATCATCAGTCCGCGTGCACTGTCTGCGATGCGACGGGCGTTTTCTTCAAGGCGGAATATGCGTATTTTACCGTCTTTGCCTTTGAAAGCCTTCAGGCCTTCGAAAATTTCCTGGCCGTAGTGAAGAGATGTGGCGGCTATGTGCAGATCGATTGTTTCTGATTGCGATACTTCGATTTCACCCCATTTGCCGTTGCGATAGTAGCAGCGGACGTTATAGTCGGTTGGGATGTATCCGAACGACAGATTGCTCCAGTCAAGTTCTTTTTCCATATTTTTGTAGTTTTATTTCAGTCCGAATAAAGACAATGTGCGAATTTACGGTTTATTTTTGACTCTGATTCAGAAACCGGCTAATTTTTGCAATCTTTTCGGCTGAAAAACGTTATATAATATATGATACGACATCTTTTAGTCATATTAACCGCTATGTTTGCTTTGGCACTCCCTGCCGCAGCCGCCGATCCTGAACCTGACGAATCGGTTGCCGATGCTATGTCGGTCGGCCTCGAAAAAGTGCCTGACGCACGCAAACGTTTCGTGCGCGGACAGTACAGCTTTGTCACCGAACAGGGCGACACTGCCGTGATGATTGTGCTGAATGATGTAGTGTATTATCCGCCGATGAAATTCAAGA
>CAYQYL010000089.1:947-9155 GCA_964421745.1 uncultured Muribaculum sp.
GAATAAGAAACAGGAGTAATTCTATTGGCGGACCGTGCGTGATGTCAAGCGCACACTTCCTTACGCGAAGTTAATAGCTGAAACGTTGTTGGAAACCTATGAATACATTGAAACTTTCCCAACTAAGAAGGAGCGCGAGAAATACCTCAGCGACATGGAGAAAGAAATTTTCAAGCAATATAAACCGGTTTTGCGTAGGTTCACCAAGTCGCAGGGACAAATGCTCGTCAAGCTCATCGATCGTGAAACCGACCAAAGCAGCTACAACATCATAAAAGCCTTTTTAGGCTCTTTCCGAGCCGGTTTCTGGCAGACGTTCGGCCACTTTTTCGGTGTCAATTTGAAAGCACGCTTTAACCCTGAAAAAAACGAGAATGATGCTATTATTGAGCGTGTATGCACCCTTGTGGAGCAGGGGTTGCTGTAAATTGTTATGTTTTCGTTGCATTTCTGTGTAAAATTTTTTATTATTCTTGAAAATTTATTCTGCTTTTTTGTGAAAACAGTTGCGTTTTTATTAAATTTGTAGCGGTAAGCCTGAAAAGCTTTTAAAATTGCCGCAGAATCTTCAAGAAATAATCTGATAATTACCAATATTAAGAAATTATTATGGCGAAATCACAATTAGACGCTCTGGATTTTAAAATCCTTAAAACTCTTTCGGGCAATGGCCGTAAACCATTTTTGGAAATTGCCCGCGAATGCAACGTTTCGGGTGCAGCCATTCATCAACGTATACAGAAGCTCAATGCAATGGGTGTTTTAAAAGGAACAGAATGCCTCATCGAACCCTCGGCAGTGGGTTATGACACATGTGCGTATATCGGTTTCTTCCTGAAAGATCCTTCTCATTTCGACCAGGTGGTTGAAAAGCTCAAACAGATCCCTGAAGTTGTTGAAGTTCATTTCACAACCGGCCAGTATGATATGTTCATCAAACTTTATGCTCACAACAACGACCATTTGCTTCACCTTATCCACGGCGAACTGCAGGGGCTCGGACTGGCACGCACCGAATCGCTCATATCATTCAAGGAAGTGTTCCGTCGCCAGCTTCCCATTGGTCAATCCGACTACGAAAACGAATAGAAATTATTTGTAACTTTAACCACATATTTCCCGTATTTGCTGTGACATTAGGCAAATGCGGGAATTTTGCTAAAGTATTTATGGATTCAATGCTTCTCAATGCCATCCAGTGGGCACGTCGTGCAGGCGCAATACAACTCGCTCATTTCCGTGGCAAAAATCTTGACATACGCACAAAAGCAACCGTTGCCGACGTTGTTACCGTTGCCGACCGAGAATCGGAAAAACTCATCATTGACGGCATTCACTCTACCTATCCCGGCCATTCCATTCTTGCTGAAGAATCCGGACTTGAGGCCGGTGCATCTTCAGGCGACGGTTGGCGTTGGATAATCGATCCACTCGACGGAACAACAAACTACAGCCAGGGATTGCCCGTGTTTTGTGTTTCAATTGCGGCCGAGCAAAACGGAGTGACGCAGTTAGGAGTTGTTTATGCACCCTACCTTGATGAGTTATTCCACGCCGTGAGAGGTCAGGGGGCATACCTGAACGGAGAGCCAATTCATGTTTCCGACAAAACCGACATGGCGCAGGCGGTTGTATCAACCGGTTTTCCTGTCGACAAACTTCTGACGCCCGACAATAATCTTGACAATTTCGCCCGAATAATGCCCCTTGTACGTGGCATTCGTCGTCTGGGGTCGGCGGCCATGGATATCAGCTATGTCGCTGCCGGAATTCTCGATGGATTCTGGGAGGTTAACCTTCACCGTTGGGATGTGGCTGCCGCCGAATTGATTCTTTCCGAAGCCGGGGGTGTCAGCTCTCGTTTTCGTCCCGACCGAGGTGAATCCGTAGTGGCAGGCAACCCGGAAATCCACAGTCAATTGCTTTCACTGCTCTCGCCAACTCCTGCGGAAAAATAAAATTGCCATGCACTTGTTTGGTTAACAAAATTTCACTATATTTGCGAAATAATTACAATTTAGGTGCCCTATTCGGTGTAAATGGCATCTTTGCTTGTTTATTTTAGCAATTCTTAATAGTGGTTTTACAATAATGGCATCGTTCAATAAGCATAAAATGTTCCTTTTCGGGCTGGAGCTACGGCCTGATGTCGTGCTGTTGTGCATGCTTTTATTTGTCACTTTGTTGTGGGCGTGTGTTTCCGCGCCGACTAATACGCGCCCTATAGTTGCGGTCAGTGTTCAGCCACAAAAATATATGCTGGAGCAGATTGCAGGCAGCCGGTGTGATGTGATATGCCTGTTACCGGAAGATGCTGCTTCAGCTGAGTTCGACGCTTCGATTACCGATTTGAAAAACATAGGTGGTTGTTCTGCCTACGTGATGATAGGCAATATTCCCCTTGAACAGGCCATCATTGGAAAAATCAGGAATTCCTATCCTGGGTTGCGTATCTACGACAGCTCAGATCGGTTGGCGCTTATTTCGGCTGGTGTGCATTCCGAACCCGACGGATTCACATGGATATCTGTGAAAAATGCCAAGGTGATGTCATATAATATGTATAAGGCGTTGGCTGAGGTTGACCCTGCCAATGAAACTTACTATCGCCGTAGGCTTAATCGCTTTATGCGTCGGCTCGATGCTCTCGACAATGAGCTTAAAGCCACGCTCGGAAGTGTTTCAGGCAAATCTTTACTTCCGCCGCGACCCGATTTGGCGTATTTCGCTCGCGACTACGGACTGCTTCAGATCTCCGAAAAAGCAATTGTGGCCGATTCCTCGGCAGTGATGTCGGTCGATGTCGATACTTATGATTACAACTGGCCTGAAACAATGCGCCGCATTGCAAAATCAATAGTAAGCAATCAGCGAAATGGCCAGCAAGATCGAGGTGGTTCCGACGACAGCCGAAGTGAGCAGGAATGAGTTAGTAAGTTTTATTTCCGGAATAAATCCCCCTCCGGTCGAGATGTGTATCACATCTTCGGCCGGTTTCATTTTTTTGTCGCTCCACCAGAATATGGCCGACAGTGTCAGATTATATATAGTGTGGCCTGTCGCATAGCCGATCAGTGAACCTACGAGAATGTCGCCCGGATAGTGAACGCCAAGATACATGCGGCTATAGCAGTTCATTGCAGCCCATAGAATGAGCGACAGAACAATCAGCCGACGGCCTTTGTAGACCAGCGAAAGGAATGTGGCGACTGCAACTGTGTTCGCCGCGTGGCACGATGGAAATCCGTAGCGGCCGCCGCGATAGTCGTTGACAATATGAATCATGGCCGAGATCGGATTGTTCGGATTTGACGGGCGCATACGTTCAACAAAAGGTCTGATTAAGGAACTGCATGTCTGGTCGGCAATCAAAACGGCAAGTGCTATGCCTATGGCGATGAACATGCCACCTCGCCAGCCATAGCGGTGAATAGAAATTAATAATAATATAATGTATAGCGGTATCCACACTAATTTGGCCGAGAGAAGGAACATGAACTGATCCAGTGCCTCGGTGTGAAATCCGTTTATTGCTAATAAAATGCGTGTGTCTATGTCGGTTATAAATTCTATCATGGGGTGTTATCGGTTTTGGAAGTCTTTGTATAAGGTTTGCATATATGCCTTTACTGCATTTGCGGTTAACGGTTGTCCGCAAACAACGTCGCCTGTCGTTACGCTAACGGTTGCGGTGTCAGAGCTCGTCACAATTGTTGCTTTTTCAGGTTCGCTGAAGAAAGCGTAGCGCGGAGTCGACGGGTCGAGAATGTTGCGGCTGAAGATGAGATCTGAACTGTCGATGTCGAGAAGAGTAAGAATTGTTGCCGCCAGATCGGTTTGTGCGCACACTGCGTCGATTTGTAGACTGTCGGTTTGGAGTGCTCCTCCGGTCATTACAGCGGGTATATGGTGGCGTTGAGCCTGATCGGTCAGGTTTCGTGGCCACGCAGAGAAGTGATCCGGCACTAAGACAACGAGTGAGTTATTCCAGCTTGGGGTTCGTTGTAGCGAATCAATCCAGTTGCCCAGCGAATTGTCTGCATAGGCGAAAGCATTCAGGCGTTCATTGTCGAATTGCGATGTGTAGGGAACTTGAAACGGCTCATGAGAACTTGAAGTCTGTATGACAGTCAGGCGTGGCGAGCTCGTGTTGTTGTGCTTCAGATCTGCCAGATGGCGCGAAAACACCTTGTCGTCGTGCACACCCCATTTGCTCAGCCGTTCACCTACAGGAAAGTCCTTGTCGGAAACTATTTCGTCAAATCCGGCTGAAACCAGATATGCTTTCATGTTTGTGAAATTCACGTCGCCGCCGTAGTAATAGCTGAGGTTGTAGCCATTACTTTTTAATGAGCGCGGGAGCGACGGCAGATTGTCGGTTTTCTCGACAAACTTCATGATCGAAGTTGTCGGTTGTGCAGGATAGCCGCTTAAAATTGCAGGAAGTGCACGGTCTGTACGGAAACTTGAGGCATACAGATTTCTAAACAGTATGCCGGACTGTGCTATAGAATCGAGCTTCATTGCAACTGAATCGCCACCTAACGACGGTAACAGGTGAGCTGAGAAACTTTCCAGAATCACCAGATATATGTCGGGACGAAGATTTGTCAACTTAATCGCCGCAACGGAATCCACCGAAAGTCCCTTCTCAAATTCTGCAAGAACAGATTCGGCTTCATTTGGGGCAAAATAATTAAACTGGTCGGCGAAATTGTTCTGTGTTGTGGCGGAATACATGAATGAGAAAAGTGGATTCACTGCTCCATGGTTTAGCCGCGCATCGTCGCTGAAATATGCATTGCTTAAATTCATTGTGCTCACTGTGACACCGCCGCGAATTGGAAGGAAAAGCAGTCCGGTCAGCAGAACCATTACGATTGTCGGCACGATTTTTCGGCCGTGAAGGGGATTGAGCGGTAATTTTCTGATACAAATCAAAAGCATTTGCGCAAACACAAGCCACAAAATCAGCAACATTCCAACAGCGGCGGCTATTTCCCAGGCTGAAGCGCTTGCGAGAGCCGACGACGGCGACGACAGAAAATAGAACAACGGTGTGGTGTCGAGCTTGAATCCCCAATAGGGGTATAACAGAGCGTCGGCCGACGCAGCCAGCGCTATCAAAAACGACGCCAGCAGCATGTAAAGGCATAAAAAGCGGTCGGAATTGTCCAGCGCGCAACCATTGGGCAGGAACAGGCTGATTACAATGAAAACAGCCGGTATTGCCGTGAAATAGCCGGCCATGCTCAAATCCATTCCCAGTCCGTGGGTGAACATGGCAAATACGTCGGCCGCTGAAACGCCTGTATATAGCCTGGAGTTGATTAACAGAAAAAAGCCTCTGGCTATCATGAAAATGACAACCAGTTGCAAGAAAATTGTAATCAGGCGTAAAATGCGGTTTTTCACTTTGGCTATGTTCTTATTTTCCGGATGCAAAGTTACACTAAATTAATCGAATAGCCATAAAAATCAACATATTTTACTGATATTACTCTCCCTTTTAACATAATTTCTCTGCCAATCAACTTCTCCAATCTTGGTTTTTGCCTCTCTCCTCTCTAATGCTCGCATGTCTGTGCTTTTGCTTTGATTGTGCGGAATCGGTATTACTAAAGAATAAACAATCAGAAAGTTACAATCCTGTTTCATTTGTTAATATTGATGAAAATATTACAACTCGTGTTAGTACGTTTGGCATAACTGCCACAAAATTATTAACTTTGCATCGGATTGATTTTTTAACCTTGATCAACTAAACCACTCACACATGCAGATAGCAGCCAGAATATACACATTTTTGACACTCGCGGTGGCCTCGATAGTCCCCGCTTTTGCTGTGTCGCCCCTGCTGCAGCCCCTGCATGAAACCCCACAAAGTCCGCTGACAATAACTCCTGCATCGGAGCGTTTGCTGTCGGGACTGAATCATGGCCTTGAAACCCCGTCAACCGACCGCTCTATGCTTATTGCTGGCATAAAGGTCTGGAAGCCCGAGATTCCGGAAATA
This sequence comes from uncultured Muribaculum sp., assembly GCA_964421745.1. Taxonomy (GTDB): domain Bacteria; phylum Bacteroidota; class Bacteroidia; order Bacteroidales; family Muribaculaceae; genus Muribaculum. The sequence goes on from CAYQYL010000089.1 coordinate 6,964, forward strand.
CAGCCTGTGCAATCGGCCAATGAAGGCGAGCCCGAATATGTTGCCGACATGCTCGGCCATGCATCGTCGTTCATAGGCACCCGTTATCGTTCAGGCGGGAAAAAGCCCGGTGGCTTCGACTGCTCCGGCTTTACATCTTATATATTCCGTCAGTTCGGTATCAGCCTGGGTGCGTCGTCACGGAGTCAGTACACTCAGGGTGAGCAGGTTCAGAACGATGATCTCCGTCCTGGCGATCTGGTATTTTTCTCCGGACGTGCGGTTTCCAAAACCCGTGTGGGCCACGTTGGTATTGTCACTGAAATCTGTCCTGACGGAACTTTCCGTTTCATTCATTCGGCATGTTCTAAAGGTGTGATTATCAGCCACTCACAAGAACCGTATTATTCGCGTCGCTACATCGGCGCCCGCCGTGTCGAATAGCGGACAATTGCCCTGCAAAATGCAACCTCTTAGATTTCTAAGGGGCTTTTTTGTGCCTCTAAACAACTTTAAGCAAAGAAATTTGCAGTTGTCACAGAAAAAAACGCTATATTTGCACCTTGAAATAAAATCGAAAAATTTTAACAACTAAATCATAATTACCGACACATGCAAAGCAAAGGGAGTACCGGAAGTGCAATTTCCGGTGTTATCGCAATCTTTCTGGTGTTAGTGTGCCTTTTCTATCTTTCGTTCACATGGGTGACAAATAAGTATGAGAAAAAAGCACAGGAATACGCTCTTGTCATTTCGGGCAACGATGCAAATTCCGACACCTATCAGCGAGCTTACAAAACCTACATCGATTCAATCGGAAAAGAAAAAGTGTATCCCGGTCTGGGTTATACATTCAATCAGGTACAGAAAATGGGCGTTGGCCTTGGCCTCGACCTAAAAGGCGGTATGAACGTCATCCTCCAGGTTTCGGTGCCCGATATTCTCCGTTCAATTGCCAATCCGGCCGATGCTAAAACTTTCGACCGTGTTTTGGCGTCTACCGATTCTGTTGTCCGCAAAAACAAGGCTCAGGACTATGTCGCTGAATTCTTCAAAGAATACAAACGCATCGATCCGCAGGCCGACATGGCGGTTGTCTTCAAAAACGTCGCTAAACGCGGTGAATCTGCTGCTCAGGTAGAATCAACAGTTAAACAGGAGGTTAAAGATCGTGTATCGTCGTCGACAAACGTGCTCCGCAACCGTATTGACCAGTTTGGTGTTGTAGCTCCCAACATTCAGGAGCTCGAAAAAGACGGACAGATTCTTCTCGAACTCCCTGGCGTTAAAGAACACGACCGTGTGCGCGACCTGCTCAAAGCTTCGGCCAACCTCGAATTTTACGAAGTGTACTCGCTCGATGAGATTTCAAACCAGCTCATGGCTCTTGAAACAGCTCTTGCTGCAGACACTCTCGGCACTGGCAAAACTTTCTTCGGTAGCCTCGATCAGCCCGGCTATCAGGGTTCACCCTACATCGGTATGGCTACACAGGCTCACCGCGATGTCATCGACTCGATTCTGACAACTCCGACAGCCGCCCGCATTCTTCCCGCAAACCTGAAACTGCGTTGGGAAGTTAAACCACGCGAGGCATCTTACCCCGACACAGTAACCGGTAAGAATCGCAAAGTGGAACTCTATACACTTGTAGCCCTCAAAACAAACAATGGCAAACCCGCACTTAGCGGCGATGTCGTTGTCAACGCAACATCCGATTTCGACAACATGCAGGGTAACTACGTGAGCATGGAAATGAATTCGGAAGGTGCAAAACAGTGGGCACGCGTAACTAAGAACAACCTCGGCAAACCCGTGGCGATCGTGCTCGACGAAGCTGTTTATTCTGCTCCTAACATCAACTCGATCATCGAAGGCGGACGTTCGCAAATCACCGGCAACTTCACCGTTGAAGACGCAAAAGACCTTGCCAACGTGCTCAAATCGGGTAAAATGGCTGCTAAAGTTGAAATCATTTCCGACACCGTTATCGGTCCGTCGCTCGGTAAGCAGGCAATTCACGACGGTTTCCTGTCGTTCATCATCGCCCTTGTGCTGCTGATGATTTTCATGATGGCATTCTACGGCTTCATTCCCGGTCTGGTTGCCAACATGGGTCTTGTTTGCAACCTCTTCTTTACATTTGGTATACTTGCCTCGTTCCAGGCAGTGCTCACACTGTCGGGTATAGCCGGTATTGTGCTTGCACTGGG
>CAYQYL010000090.1:0-8730 GCA_964421745.1 uncultured Muribaculum sp.
GACCGTTGTCGGTGGCGTTGCTTTATCAAAGCGAGTGCAAAGTTATGCCTTTTTTACTTACGTTCCAAATTTGTTCATCATAATTTTTCTGACTTCCCGCTGCCATTATTCCGCAATTTTATGTTGTACAACATATTATAGCCTTTATTTATCTATTGACTTTAACTTTCGTTAACATTATCTTATTTCTTCACTTCCATTTTTCTCGGTTTTTCACTATCTGGAACCGATTCATAAGCGCGTACAGTTCTATCAAACTCTCCGATTATTTCAGCCGACAGATTCGCTTTTTCTACCCAATCTGAGTTTCCATAGACTCCTGCCAACGATGAATCGAATGGTTTAAAACCAATTTTTCGCATTAACGATTTATTTTCCGGCATGAAAAGACTCGCACCGTCATTTAAAAACTGCGGATCGGACAATATCGAATGTTTATCGCGGCCTGTGGCATTTTTCCATTGAGCAAAAGTGTAATCATTAAATTTCACAGGCTCTCCGCCAGCGCGCCAATACGCATTATTGTCGACAATAGAGTTTACGCTGTCCCACTTTATACCATACATATCACCTTTGTTGTAATAAACGATATTATTAGTGAACGTGAATGATAGGTGGTCTTCTATCTCCGTTGCTTCAAGCTGGGCGTACATCTGATTAGCGAATATGTTGTTCTTTATAATATTGTCACGTCCATAATGCTGATGAAATCCGGAGCTTTTACAGTTGTAAACAAGATTATCGCGGATGAGAATCCCACTTGAGCCCTCATCGGTATATATCCCCCACCCTCCATAGGAATATGAATAGATGTCGTTCACAACATTATTAGTGATCAAAGTTCCTTCCGATGGCCCAAGAGTGTAAATTCCACCCATATCGCTCAACATTCCACGTCCGATATGATGCACCTTATTATATATAACCTTGTTGCGCTTCGACGGAGAATACCCGTAGCCCCAGACCCAACCTATCGAAATACCGGAATAGTAAAAATCGGCAATATCATTGTTACTTATTGTGACATCAGAAGCATGCGTTGCGAGCACTCCGACAGCCGTTGGAAACACTCTTCCGCCGCTATGGAAAATATTATTGTCAATATTAATATTTCTTACCACTCTCTCTGCATCGGGAATCTTTATATTTCCCATTTTAACAGCACCAGCTCCAAGATCATGGAAATAACATTGCACAACACTGCAGTTATGGCATCCGTCGTCAAACCACACTGCCCCGTCGCCGGTATGAGCAATTTCACAATCGAGGAATTCTATTGTGGACGCATTCTTGATTCTGAATGAAGCATCGACCCTCGCAGCAGCCTGAACGGGGTCATTGCCGCGCCGGGGAAAATGATAATTTGTGTATGCAAAAGTGATTCCTGAAAAGGTTACATTATTTACAGAAACATCACGCCCACCATCTATCGTACAAAAACGATTGACTACGGGCACAACGGCATAAGATGTTTCACAAACTTCATCGGACAACGGCTCATAATAAAGCCGTCTTTGGGCTGCATCGTAAAACCACTCACCGGATTCATTTAAAAATGAGTAATCATTTTCGAAATATAACTGCGCTTCCCTATCAATCGGATTCCATGGCTTCATCGGATTGCCGATAACAAATATCGTAGAATCTTCAGGGTTGAATGTTTCAACATGTCGACGTGTCATATCCCACGCGTGCAAAAACGACACCCTTACATTTTCAACATCTCCGCTCAACGACTTCAACACTTCGTATGCCTGAGTGGGAAGCTGAATTTTGTGAGCAAACAAACCGTTGCGTAGAGCTCCTCTGACCGGGACTGAATCAACCGCAAACTCTGTCGCTTTGAATTTGCGAAACATCGAGCCTGCATCAGGAGTGCGCGCCAAAACGGCTCGCCTCCCATTAACAAACAAGTGTTCAATTCCTGAAATTGCAAAAGGTGTACCAGCTAAATCAATCATCCAAAGCGAATCGTTCACCGCAACAAAGGGCGGCAATTTTAATCCACCTGACACGATTGTGCGACCCATTCCTGCACCGCGCACTACAAGTCTGCGGTTTTCGTTCAATTGCCAAGTAGAATCAATCGCAACCGGATGCGTCAACTTGAATTCTCCTTCGGAAAGTTGAATATCCACTGAACCATTAGCCAACATAGTTTTTGCCATAGCAATAGCCCTGTCGAAACTGCACACCGGTTCGCCTATTGAACCGCAATTAAGATCACTCCCCCGGGGTGAAACGCAAATCGTCTGCTGTGCAGCAGCTGCAAACGAAAAAAGGCTCAATAAACACTCTACAAAAAATAACAATACAACTTTTTTCATCTGTATTCTCTTCACAACTTTGAATTTATTCCCGTAATCGAGAATCTATAATTATTGTCACTGGCCCGTCGTTGAGTAGCTCAACCTTCATGTCGGCACCAAAAATGCCTTTCAGCACTTCAATTCCAGATACTGCCTTGAGTTGCGCGCAAAAATAATCGTATAACTCATTGGCCGCTTCGCCTGACGCTGCCCGAATATAACTCGGCCGGTTACCCTTGGCAGTTGAAGCAGTGAGAGTGAACTGACTGATAGACAACAGTTCTCCACAGATGTCAACCACCGACCGATTCATGACGCCATTTTCATCAGGGAAAATACGCATTTTCGACACTTTTGCCGCCAACCAATCGGCATCGGCTCTCGTATCGCCATTTTCGACTCCAACCAAAATCATCAATCCGGCATTAATTCCACTTATCAGCACATTATCGACCGTCACCGACGCGTGTGCTACACGTTGAATCACTAATCGCATATTCCAATCACTTACTTTATTTTTCGGTGCAACCAGCTTTGTCGCTCCGTTTCGTTCATTTTCTCTATTGCATAACGCAACGCGGTGCGTGGCATACGCTCACTATGTTTCTCAAGAAATCCACGTAGCAAATCCATGTCGCGCTTACCAACTTCACGAAGCATCCAGCCGACAGCTTTGTGAATCAAATCATGGGGATGCGACAGCAGTTTTTCGGCAAGCATCAGCGTGGTGTCGTACTCGTCAGCCCTGATTAAAAACCAAGTCGTAACAATCGAGATTCGCTGTTCCCAAAGGTTATCGCTTTCGGCCAGCCGGAAAAGCACATCGCGCGAATTCACAGTTCCATCGTCGTTGGGCAACATCAGCCACGGCCCCAGGATATAGGCACACGACAAATCAACCAAGTCCCAGTTAATCGCCTGGCGAGCATGTTTCAAATAGAAATCAACGATTTCCTTTCGACGTCCGCCCGACTTGTCTGCAACTCGCTTGTTCACTTTCGAAGCGACTTTCATTTCTTCGACAAGCAGAAGAAATCCAGCCAACCGAACTTCATGCCATGGACTGTAGAGCAAAATTTCGATTTCAGGTAACTGTACTTTCAACCGAGCATCTTTAACCACGGCACGAGTCTGCGGCACTTTTAGCCCAAGAAACTTGTCGCCATAGCCATACTCACCCGCACCACACTTGAAAAACCGCATCAGAATTTCGCGTTGTCCGGCATTTTCGCTCAGCTTCAAAGCAGATATTATGTCGTCTGCTGTGTACATGACATTCATCGTTAATCTTTCAACCGTAAAGTTAGCTAAAAAGGGCAGAACCGAAAAATTAGTTGTACGGTTCTGCCCTATAGAAAAAAGATTGCTATTATTTTTTACTATCTTTCTGGTTGTTATCTGTGGTCTGTTTTATTATGACAACAGCTTTACCGTCTTTGCTTCGATAGACGTTGTAGTTGCTCGAATAATCTATATCTGACTGTTCTAAACCTACTTTTGCCTCGTTGCCATTAATAAAAATCTTGGTAACTTCTTTCGAATCAAACTTTTTGCCTGGTTCGTAATTCAGGTTGATTTCAACTTTATCATCCTTCTTTTCTGTGTCAAGCCGATACACCTCCACCGCGGTCACATCGGATGAAGTTTTTTCGGCCGGTGTTGCTCCTTGAAGCGAAAAATTGACCGGTAATTGAAAAGAAACACTTACAGGTTTGCCGTCTTTCTGAGCAGGGATGAAATCGTCAAGTTGCATAACCGCATCAATCGCAGCCTGGTTCAGCGCCGGAGTTACACCTTCCTCAACTTCGGGCGACACAACTTTTCCATTTTTGTCAACAATAAACTTCACAAGCACACGTCCCTGCTCGTTGGCTTTCATTGCCTCGGCTGGATATTTTGTAACTGTCAACAGTTTTTTCAGCATTTCAGACTCCCCTCCCGGATATTGAGCCGGAACGTCAACGTCTTTGTCAGACGTATCAAGGGACATTGAAACATTCGGCCCATGGCTCTTGGCATTTGAATCCCGGGTGCTTTTTGCAGTTGCTGTATAAGCCACAACATCGGCGCCGTTGGCTTGAGGTGCTTTTGAGTGTGAAACTACATAGATTTGTTCGGGTTTGGAATTTTCCGTAACTTTAGCGCTGCTAAGCGAAGGCAAAGCAGAATCGGACACCTCCGACAAGGCCGAAGCCACTGCAGGAAGATTCACTACTAACAGTGCGGCTCCTAATGCCGGCACCAACGCAAGCGGTCTTAGCCTGCGCAAACCTTTCGGTTGTTTTGAATACATCATAGTTATTCTGGTTTTAAGATTACTGTGATTCAGGCTGTTGGTCAGCGACGGGAATCGAACGCCAACAGCCTTTTTTATTAACAATACCTGATATTCTTTTATATTGACACCCTGCCGGATAGCACCTTCATCGGCCTGGAACTCATGTACGGCACGCAATTCGCTCATCATCAGCCATGAGGCCGGACTGTACCATTGAATTATGCACACAGCCTGAGCCAACATAAGATCCAACCAGTGATGCCGGGCAATATGTTCATTTTCGTGTGCCACAATTAACCCAACATTGCTGTCGACTGCAGTTGAAGGTATCACAATTTTTCTGCCGAAACTAAAAGGCATGAGTCGTGGGTTCGGCGATATATTCACGCGACTTCCGTTTATTTCCGACACCAACGTTCGCGACAAGATTAGTTGTAAACACACAATATTCCAGACAACAAATCCTGTCGCACAGACTACGCCTGCCAGATAAACGCACAAAAGAATCGGTATAATACTGCTCGTAGCTATCCATTCTGACGAATCATTAACACCTGTCATTACAACATCGCCGAAACTGATCTGGGCAGCTATGTCGGGGGCATTATCGAAATGAAACAAAGGCACAACGAAAAATGCTGCCAACGAAATAATGTAGCACCCGATTATAGCCATACGGTTGAACGAAAAAGTTTTTTCGCCTGCCATAAGCCATTTATAAGGCAAATATAGAGCCGTGAGCACCAACGACGAAGTCAGCGAAAATGCGAGAAAAGAGCCAGCCATATCTATTGTTTATTCTTTTGTTCAACCAGTTCGATAATCTCGCGCAACTCATCGATTGAAATCTTTTCTTCTTCAATCAATGCCGATACAACATTCTTGTATGAATTGCCAAAAAAGTCACCGATGATGTTACGCATAGTGCGTTCGCGAAATTCTTTTTCGGGCGTGACGGCATAGTAACGAAACGAATTACCGATTGCTTCGTGAGCAACATGCCCTTTTTCTTCGAGAATCTTCACAAGCGTCGCTATTGTGTTCTGATGTGGCTTAGGATCATCGTAACATTCCAGAATCTCTCGGACAAACAACGGCCCACGTTCCCACAATGCTTTCATTATCGGGAACTCTCGCTCGGTGAGTGACTGTGGCTTTCTTCCTGGCTTCATAACTAATTTTTTAGTTGATACCACAAAGATATAACTAAGAAATTAGTTATCCAACTAATTTCTTAGTTATTTTCATTAAAAATTGCAAAAAAACGATCTAAAGTTCAGTCTACACGGTAAATATAGTTGTCCTTACGTGGTTTGGGCAGTGGCGCAGGGTCGGGAGAATAGCCGACAATGCAATTGCCAATACCTTCGTAATCACCTTCAATCCCCCATTCCTTCAATAGAGCTTTACCTTCGGGCGAATCGAAAACCTCTTTAGCTCGATGAACCCAGCAGCTCGACAGACCAACGGCATGAGCCGCATTTAGCAGATTGCCCATAACCAAAGCCCCGTCATAAAGATATGTCGGAACCGTTCTGTCGGCCAATACAACCAATACGACAGGAGCCCCATAGAACGGGTCGGTGTCGCGCCCCATTACGGCAGCATTCATGTGGGCAACAGAATCGCGCATCGCCTTGTCTGTAATAGCAACGATTATAGCAGACTGCTGCCCCATTCCGGAAGGAGCGAATGTACCGGCTTCGAGAACCTTTCCGAGCACTTCAGCCGTAGGCACACTGTCGGTATAGGAACGTACGGCCCGACGTGTTTTTAAAACATCAAGTGCGATTTCCGAATCTGATGTCGGCTCGGAAACACTCTGCATTTGCGAACCGCCGCACGACGTAACAGCGATAGCAAACAATAACGAGAATAAAAGGTTAAACTTCATGGCTTATTATATTAATGTATAAAAAAGATTCTATGCTTATTCGACATTCGCCAATGCAGCCATATACTTCACTACGGATGTCGCTTTTTTAATCTGCTTGTAAGCCTTACGGCCGATTTCAGGCTCAAGATACTCCCAAAACGGCTTTATTTTTGACAGTAACTGAGCATCGCCCGACAGGGTTTCAGAATAATAATCGTACAATCTTCTATGAAAATCAAGAATATATGTCAGACGTTTTTCCCTTTCCCACTCGATACTTTCTGCATATTCAGCAGCAATCGACGGCCGCATCAGCAATCCTCGGCCTATCATAACTGCCTTAACACAAGGAAAATCATTTGCAACACGGTCAATATCGGCCGTTGTTGTTACATCACCGTTATAAACCACTTCATGCCGGCACTCGCCCGACAAGCTTCTAAATTCATCGAAATATAGTTCGCCGCCATATTGTTGCGTTGCAACACGCGGATGCACAGTCACATACGTCAAATTCATACGGTTTAACGCCTGAATCACCCGGCGCCACTCGTCGGGTCGCTCGACTCCCAGCCGCATTTTCACAGAAAAACGAATATGTCCATAGCAGTCATTAACCAGATCGGCAATACCCTCCAACAGATCCGGATTGCGCAGCAATGCACTCCCTCGCCCATGATGCACCTGCGGAGGAAACGGACAACCAAGATTCATATCCACCCGGCTGTAGCCACACCCGTCGATAGCATTCACCAGTGTTGTAAATTCGTCTTTGCTGTTAAATATTATCTGCGGTGTTAACGGCACATCGGCATTCAAATCCGAATTAAGACTGCGGATGTCACGCTGCCGCGGTTGATGTTTTTCCACACGTAGAAATGGAGTACAATACATACCGATAGCCGGGCCATAGACCTGACGGTGAAAATGGCGCCAGGCCGTATCGGTGAAACCCTGCAACGGAGCCGCAACCAAAGGCAATCTCATTTCTGTAGTATCCATACTGTAAAAGTAACCATAATTAATTTTGCTGCAAAATCAAATTATCAATAAAAAATGTCAATACACTCTTTTGTGCGTCCTCTGCCACACGCGAAAAACAAACCCGCTGACAGACCAACTGCAATTGCTTCACGTTCTAAGGTCCGGCACGGCATTCGCTTCTCCACCTGACGGCATTCGAAACCAACGTCTACCATTACTTACCATTCATGCTATAACCTATCATTCTTGTGCCAGACGGCTTCAATGAGCCTGTAGACTGAAACGCCCGGGCAGTCTCGGCCTAAGACTACCCATTAGCGGTCCGCCACTACTGTCGCGCAGCGTGCTCGGGAACTCTGTCGACATACCGTTGCGTAATGCCTACATGCAATCGGCGTTCGTTTTACATCGGCAAAGTTAGAACCCTACGATCCACGCGATTCACTATGTTAGCATTTTATACGTATTTTTACACATTTTAACACAGGCTTAATGTAAGAAGACACACTATATATTTAGCCATAACAAAGTATAAAATTGGGAGTACAAACCGAATTCCCGGTGCATACGCTAAACTCTGCAGATGAACTTTATATTAAAAACGGCCGCTGCCCGAGCCGGGGAGCGACCTTTAAGTTTAGTTTTGCTGTATGATTAGTGCACCAGAATCGATGTTGTGCCCTTATCTGTACGTACAACGTATACCCCAGGTGCCAGTGATTTCAGCGATGCTTTGTCGCATTGCCGTTTCAACAGCATACCCTTAATATTATACACATCGGCCTTCGAGTCGTCGTCAGCAAAAATGCCATCGATCCCCGACACGCCGGTAATGATACACTCAGCCGAAAGATTCGATCCATCGACAGTAGCCACTGTTACCCGGCATGAACCTTCTTTTAGAACAGACACCATTCCACTGTCATCGACCGTAGCAACACGCGCATCGCTTGTGTTCCATGACAGAGTCTTGTTTGTAGTGTTGTCCGGCTTCACAACGGCAGTAATCCGGAAACTTTCTCCCTCCACACCGTTCCAGCTTTCAGGGTCGATAGTCAGCGATTCAGCCAGTACCGGATTCACCGTCACCTGACAACTTGCACCGACACCGTTATGAGCTGTAGCGGTGATTTCGGTATGCCCAACACCGATTGCGGTAACCAGACCGACCTTATCCACCGTTGCAACGGATTCGTCGCTCGATGTCCATACCACCGTTTTGTCGGTTGCATCTTCAGGCATCACGGTGGCGGTAATAGTAAACGTATTGCCAATATGGCCGC
>CAYQYL010000091.1:0-6610 GCA_964421745.1 uncultured Muribaculum sp.
AGACCCTTCTGGCCTGAAGCCAGATTGCGGCGGTAGAATGCGTTTGATTCGGCAGCTGTCGAGAATCCGGCATACTGACGGATTGTCCAGGGCCGCAAAGGATACATAGCGCTGTACGGGCCACGGAGGAACGGAGGAATACCGGACATATAATTAAGGTGTTCCAGGCCTTCGAGGTCGTTCTTTGTGTATACGGACTTAACGGGTATTAATTCCGGGGTGAGCCAATCTTCACCGGCAGCCACCTCGGGCTGCTTAGCGCCGAATGCGTCTTTTGTAATATCTATGTTTTTGAAATTGGGTTTCATAGTCGTTTGTGTGGTTGCTGGTTATTTTAAAAGTTTGGCATTGAATTCTCTCAGTGTGTCGAGCACATTGCTGCGAACGTGAATGTAGTTTTCGATGCCGGCAGCTTTGAGTTCCTCCATGCAAGCGGGAGCACCGGCAACTACAAATTCGGCACGGCCGGCAAGGTAGTTGAATGCTTTAGGAGCGAGTTCGGCATACTCATCGTCGCTTGAGCAAAGAACCACAACATCCGCACCCTTTGCGAGAGCCGCATCAACGCCTTCTTCAACGCTCTGGAAACCGAGATTATCGATAATCTCATAACCGGCGCAACCAAAGAAGTTTGTCGAGAACTGTGCGCGAGCCAAACGCATAGCCAGATTACCGATTGTCAGCATGAACACCTTCGGACGGTTGGCAGCAGCCTCTGTCTGCAGACGCAATGCTTCGAAATCGCTTGCTGCGCGGGCTGTGTTGAGTCCGCCGTTGCCTTCAGCCTCACCGTGTCCGCAACCACAACCGCATTCGGTTTTCTCGATCTTTCCAGCTGCTGTTTCGTTGATGTTGGGATACTGGTTTGTGCCGAGCAAAATTTCTTTGCGGCGGGCAACATCGGTGTGACGTTTTGCATTAGTTTCGTTAATGGCAGCCTGAACACTTCCGTCGGCTAAAGCGGCAAGGAATCCACCCTTTTCTTCGGTTGCAAGGAAAAGCTTCCAGGCTTCGTTGGCTATAGAAACAGTGAGGGTTTCCACATAGTAGGAACGACCGGCCGGATCGACAACCTTGTCAAGATGGCTTTCCTCTTTCAACAGGAACTGCTGGTTGCGGGCAATGCGTTCCGAGAATTCATCGGGACGTTTGTAAGGCACGTCGAACGGAGTTGTTGTGATTGAATCAACACCTGCTATAGCGGCCGACATGGATTCGGTCTGAGAACGCAGCAGATTCACGTGTGCGTCATATATAGTCTGATTGTAGCGCGATGTAGCGGCGTGCACCATCATCTTGGCAGAGTCTTTCGAAGCCGGAGCATACTGTTCCACAATCTGCGCCCACAGCATGCGGGCGGCGCGGAACTTGGCAATTTCCATGAAGTAGTTCGACGAAACTCCCATGTTAAACTTGATGCGTTTAGCAGCTGTGTCGGCATCGACACCGGCATCGGTCAGCAGTGTCATCCACTGTGCGCCCCATGCCAGAGCATAGCCTAATTCCTGATATATATAAGCTCCGGCATCAGAAAGCATGAACGAGTCAACCGAGAAAACACGCAGATTCTTGGCGGGTTTAACTGTTTCGAGCAGTTCGAGAGCAAGAGCCTTGATATCGCCGGGGAATTCTGTGCCATGCTTCAGTGCGCGACGCATTGGGTTGAAGTCTATTGAGCCCTTGAAAACATCCAGCTTCTGTTGTGCTGTAAGATATTGCATCAGAGCGACAGCCAGAGTGTTGGCCTTACGCGGACAAGACTTGAAGTTAACCTCAACTGCATTAAGATCGATACCTTCGAGCAAAGCAGCAACTTCACCCTCGTTAGTCAGTTCGATATTGAAACCGAGCGAAGTTACTCCCTTCGAAACAGCATCCTTGGCAGTAGCATTAGCCGCAGCTATTTCTGTGTCGAGCACCTCCTGACGTGTGAGCCAGTCGTTGTTGTCGCGCGTACCGCGAACATAGGGATACTGTCCCGGAAGTGAATCAGTTGTTTTCAGGTCAGCAATATTCTCTGCTCTGTAGACAGGCTCAACATTGAAACCCTCGTTTGTCCGCCATACCAGTTTCTTGTTAAAGTCTGCGCCTTTCAGGTCGGCTTCGACTTTGGCTCTCCATTCCTGGTAAGAGCACTCAGGAAACATGTCGAACAATTTTTCTTTCTTTTCTGCCATGATAAGTGGTATTAATTATTAGATTATTGGTCGATAGTGTTTTCGTGTGGATTTTCCACCGTCCAACAAAGGTACAAAATACCCTATTCCCAACCAAATATTTTTTTCATTCCAACAAAATTACACGACAGAATATCTTATCTCAGTTTAAGGAACTGATTGGATTGCGACAAAGTTTAACATATTTACGTGCTATTTTGCAGATTTATGGAGCATGTGGTTTGTTTATATATTCAGAATAGATTATATTTGTGAGGCCGTAGCACTAAAAACGACTATTTTTAACCATATAATAAAGTATAGAACATGAAACCATACGTAGTGGGAATCGATATCGGTGGAACAAACACCGTGTTCGGCATCGTGGATGCACGTGGCAATGTGATTGCCAGCAACTCTATAAAGACAGGCAAATACCCCGACGTTACCGAATACGTCGACGAATTGTGTGCAGCTTTGAAAGCCTTGATCGACAACAACGAAGCTGCCGATAAGATTCACGGCATAGGCGTTGGTGCTCCAAACGCCAACTATTTCACCGGATGTGTCGAAAACCCGGCCAATCTGCCCTGGACCGGTGAGATTCCGTTGGCTGAAATGATTAAAGAGCGATTAGGGATTCCTGTTGCTATCACCAACGACGCCAATGCAGCAGCTATCGGCGAAATGACTTATGGTGCCGCACGCGGCATGAAAGACTTCATAATGATCACGCTCGGCACAGGTGTCGGCAGCGGCATTGTTGCCAACGGACAATTGATTTATGGACACGACGGTTTTGCCGGCGAACTGGGTCACGTGACTGTAAAACCTAACAACGGACGTCTGTGTGGCTGCGGTCGCGCCGGATGTCTTGAGGCTTATTGCTCTGCTACAGGTGTGGCTCGCACAGCACGCGAATTCCTCGAACTTCGCAGCGAACCGTCGCGACTGCGCGATATTCCAATCGAAGACATCACTTCGAAAGACGTCTACGACGCTGCTGTGCTTGGCGACAAAATAGCAAAAGATATTTTTGAGTACACCGGCGACATAATGGGTCGTGCATTCTGCAACTTCATCGCCTTCTCAAGCCCGGAGGCTATTGTGCTGTTCGGCGGCCTGGCTCGTTCGGGCGATCTGCTGATGAAACCAATCCGCGAGTCTATGGAACGCAACATCATGCCCGCTTTCCGTGGCAAGACAAAGCTGTTGCTTTCCGAACTCAAAGACAGCGACGCTGCCGTACTCGGCGCAAGCGCACTCGGCTGGGAAGCCAAATAAAAAACCGACAAGAACCTTTTCGAGGGCGTGCCGCCGCAAAGCGGCACGCCCTTTGCAAATAAACCGACTATGGCCGACAATTATCTGGAAAACAAAATGGAAGAGCACCGGCGCGGAGGCACGGCGCGACACTATCGTCCGCAATTAACTCCGACTGGCAACCGGCCCGGGGTGCTGAGCGTGAAGTTTCCGCCACGGCGTGTGTTCGTTAGCGGTGGTGCTTCCGGTATAGGAAAGGCCATTGTAAAGGCATTCGTGAACGCAGGATGCCGTGTGGCGTTCTGCGACATAGATATAAAAAACGGCAACAAAACAGCACAGGCAACAGGCGCACGTTTTTACCCGGCAGATGTTGCCGACGCGGCTGCCCTATGCGGCTGTATGGAGAAAATAGCAGAAGCCTGGGGCGACATTGATATCGTCGTGAACAACGCAGGCGTGAGTGCTTTCAAGCCGCTGTCGGAGTGCACGATAGCCGATTTCGATCACATCATCGATGTGAATCTGCGTCCTGTATTCATTTCCGGGAAGTTTTTGCAATCGCTCCGATCGAAACAACCGACGCCCAATCCTTACGGCAGGATAATAAACATAGCGTCGACCCGCGCGTTTATGAGCGAAGCCGACACAGAGGCTTATTCGGCATCAAAGGGTGGAATCGTTGCTCTTACACATGCGCTTATGATGTCGCTCGCGCCTCTCGGAATCACAGTCAATAGCATTTCTCCTGGGTGGATAGAAACCGGCGACTATACAGCACTTACGCCTGATGAGCACAACCAACACCCCTCGCGCCGTGTTGGACGTCCGGATGACATCGCGCAGCTCTGTCTGTGGCTGGCAATGGAGCAAAATAACTTTGTGAATGGCGAAAACATTGTTGTCGACGGCGGAATGACTCGCAAAATGCAATACATCTAATGGCTGATACGTATTTCACACTGCAACAGCCGGCCGAGGGTTGGTACCGCGAGAAGATGAGCAAATTTCTCGCATTCGCCATACCAATTGAAACAGCCGACGAAGCGCGCAAAATAATTGCCGAATATCAGAACAAATATCACGACGCCAGGCACGTGTGCTGGGCATATATGCTCGGGGCAGACCGCACACAGTTTCAGTGCAATGACAACGGTGAACCCTCAGGCACTGCAGGGAAACCGATATTAGGACAAATTAACTCGTTCAACCTCACAAACCTGCTCATCGTAGTGGTGCGATATTTCGGAGGAATAAAACTCGGCACAAGTGGTTTGATTGCGGCCTACCGCGAGGCTGCCCGCGAAGCAATTTCGGCAGGAACTATCGTTGAAATGCACGAGATGAGCGACATTGCGTTCACCTTTCCATATCTGTCGATGAACGCAGTGATGAAACTTGTAAAAGACAGCGATGCTCGTATTAAATCGCAACAGTTCGACAACAGCTGCAGCATGGAACTGTCGATACGCAGCGACAACGCACCGCAGTTGAAAGAAAAACTCTCAGACATCGATGGCGTGAGCGTTGAATGAAATAAACAGACACTGAATTCCGTTATCTGTAATGTAGGTGCAAACTGTGCCCTACCCTCAAGATATGAATCGACTATACATATTAATAATTATACTGACAGCCGCGGTTTTAACCGGATGTTCAGGCGCAAAACTGTCGGTTGCCAACGAACAGATGGAACGCGGCGAGTACTACGACGCACAACGAACCTACCGCAAAGTGTACAATAAACTCACAGCACGCGAAGAACGTCCGTTGCGAGGCGAAGTTGCCTACAAACTCGGTTTGTGCTATCGCAAACTTAGCATGAACGCCCGTGCCTCCGCAGCATTCCAGAATGCGATCCGCTATGAATATCCCGACTCTACAGCTCTGCTATACATGGCACAGGCACTACAGGCCGAAGGGCGCTATCGCGAATCAGAAACAGCCTACAATGATTATCTCGCCACATCACCGGCCGATTCCGCAGCTGCCCTCACCGGCTTAGCCGGTTGCCGATTAGGTCTGGAAATAAAGAAAAATCCCACCCGCTACATTGTAAAGAACGCTAAGCTGTTCAACTCACGTCGTGCCGATTTAGCTCCGATGTTTCTGCCTGGAAGCGACAACGAGATATTGTATTTTACCTCAACAAACGAAAAAGTCACCGGTAGCCACCATAGCGAGATCACCGGCATGAAAAAACACGACGTCTGGATGGTGAAGAAAAATGAACGTGGACAATGGGAACGTCCACAACCGGCCGAAGGGGAGCTAAACACCGAACATGAGGAAGGAATTGTTTCCTTCTCGCCCGACGGATCGACAATGTATCTGACACGCGCCCGCCGTGAAATCAATGCCCACACGGCGGTCGAAATTTTCACCTCGCAGCGATCGGATGCCTCGTGGAGCGCACCGGTAAAATTTGAGATAACAGCGGATACGCTTTCAAGCTACGGACATCCGGCAGTGTCGCCCGACGGCAACTGGCTCTACTTCTGCTCGGACATGCCCGGTGGCTACGGAGGCAAAGATATATGGCGCATAAATTTAAAAGAACGTTCGGGCTCATTGGAGAATCTCGGAGAATTCATCAATACCTCAGGCGATGAGTCTTTTCCATATGTTCGGTCCGACTCGGTGCTTTATTTCGCGAGCAACGGACACGCCGGTCTGGGAGGTCTTGACATATTCCGCGCTCAAGCGACACCACTCGGTGGTTGGAAAGTTGAAAATATGGGAGCGCCGATAAATTCGGCAGCCGACGATTTCGGCATCACTTTCGGAAAGGGTGAAAGCGGATATTTCACATCGAACCGCACCGACGGCCGCGGCTACGATCACATCTATTCATTCGTGCTGCCCGACTTGAAAATCAATATTAGCGGTGTTGTTGTCGACAAAGATGAAGAACCTGTTCCAAACTCAGTTATCCGAATCATCGGCAACGACGGCTCGAACCAGAAAGCAGTTGGTAAACCCGACGGCACATTCTCATTTCCGCTTCAGCGCGGTGTTCACTATGTGATGCTTGCCGGAGCACGCGGCTACCTCAATGCAAAACAACAATTCGAATCGGACATCGCTGAGGAGGATGCCGAATACAACGTCGACTTCATACTGTCGTCGATCAACAAACCCAACGTGGTCGACAACATTTTCTACGATTTCGACAAGGCTACCCTACGTCC
>CAYQYL010000091.1:6620-8606 GCA_964421745.1 uncultured Muribaculum sp.
TGTTGCGCGATAATCCGAATGTGACAATCGAAATGGCATCGCACACCGACCGCTGGGGCTCCGACGAATACAATATGGGACTGTCGCAGCGACGGGCACAGTCGGTGATCGACTATCTTGTAGCTTCCGGCATCGAGCCACGCCGTCTACAGCCGCAGGGTTACGGCAAATCACGCCCGAAAACAATCACAAAACGTCTGGCACGTCTTTATCCGCAATTTAAAGAGGGTGACACACTCACACCAGAATTCATAGCTGAACTTAGCGAAGAAGATCAGGATGTTGCCGACCAGATTAACCGTCGCACTGAGTTCCAGGTATTGTCAATTGACTATCAAATGTATTAAAATGCAATTCCGCACACCCGTATTACCGCTCAAAGGACTTCAGGGCACTGTTACTCATGACAAGCCTGTCGTGATGTTAGGATCATGTTTCACCGACAACATCGGAGCTCAATTGCTTAAACGAGGTTTCGACGCAGCAGTCAATCCATGTGGCACCCTCTACAATCCGGCCTCCATTGCATCGACACTACTCGATATACTCTATCAGCGTCCTTACACAATCGATGACATTTTTCAGCACGAAGGCAAATGGCATTCTTTCAGCCACCATTCCCGGTTCAGCGCTGCGGATGGTCAGGAGTGCCTGAACAAAATAAATGAAGCGACACTGCTGGCAGCTGACAAGTTAAAAAACGCATCGGCCATTATCTTAACCTTCGGAACAGCATACGTGTTCCGTAACCGCGAAACAAATCAAATCGTTGCCAACTGCCACAAGCTGCACCCCGACACATTTTCACGCGAAATGCTGTCGCACACACAAATCCACGGCCTCTGGAAAAAAATGGTGCGGGAACTGCTCGCGCGCAATCCGGAGCTAAAAATCATATTCACAGTCAGCCCGATAAGGCATAAAGCCGACGGTGCTCACGGCAATACGATCAGCAAGGCTACCCTCTTACTGGCAATAGAGCGCCTAGCTGACGACTTCCCCGACAACGTTGTCTACTTCCCCGCTTTCGAGATTATGATGGACGATTTGCGCGACTACCGGTTCTATGCCCCTGATATGGTACATCCGTCGGAAGTTGCTGTCGACTACATCTATTCAATTTTTGCCGACTCTGTTATGACACCCGCTACCCAAGCAACTGCAGCCGAGAATTTACGCGATTTCCGCCGTAAAAACCACATTCCACTTAACGAGTGGAATAATTAAAAACTTCGTGCGTCCCCAACGTTGACATTTCTTGTCAGACACACTCATAAATCACACGAGTTATTAATTGAAACATTTAATGCGCGTTAAGAGTCAATCAACCTAAAAATCATATAATTGTCGCTCTCAGTTAAAAACCGACCTATTAGAGAATAATCAAGCATGAAAACAAGACTACTAATCTTGGCCCTCTTAGCAATCTCTCTACTATCATCTTGCTCTAACTCATCTGATGAACCAAACATTCCATATATTGGGCCCTGGATTGTAATGTATGATGAGGACTACTACGGAATCCACAACGACAGCGAAGAATTTAATAAATGGTTTGAGGACCATAACAAGTTCTTCAGTGAGGCTCGTTTTGTGAATGGCTTAAACTCATGGTCTTTTGATTCATCTACCGACTATCCAATTTTGGAAGACTATAAACATTGGTTCTCGGGTGCTCTTATTTGGTATGAAGTTATACCAGAGGCGACAGAATCTGAATTAGAAAAAGTAGTCAAAGATTTTGAAGATTTCTCAATTCCACCAGATAAGAATAATTATTACGACTCCTTTCAGGCTATATATGCAAAATATGATGAGTAATAGCTAACTCAGATAATTTCCGTTTTATTGTCGGCGCGGAAATAAAACCTATTGAAACCAACAACCCCAGCCAACTGCGCGGAAGTACGGCAAGTTTTCTTAATTCCGTCCTATCAGAACGGATTAAACAATTGGAGTCTCAATTAAAAAATAAGTGACCCATGA
>CAYQYL010000092.1:0-8213 GCA_964421745.1 uncultured Muribaculum sp.
CCTGCTGCCATGCTTCCTTCGCTTTCATCACGCTCTGCCTGTCGTTCTCGATGGCCTTGCGTACTGCCTCTTCGTCCGAACAGTCCATGATGGGCTTGAGGCCGCGGCCAGGGCGTGTTTCCAATCTCTTGATGCCCTCGGTCTCGAAGCGTTTCAACCAGGGATTGACGGATATATGGGTCATTTCGGTCTGCACCCCAACCTCTTTGAAGGTCAGGCCTTTGGCTTTTAGTAATATTGCGCGGCAGCGCATACGGAAGGCGAGGCTCCTGCATTGGCGAAAGCCCTCCTCCAGTTGCAGACGTTGTTGGTCTGTCAGTTGTATAACTTTGATCTTTGCGATAGTCGTAATTGTTAAGGTTCATATCCTTAACGCACGAACTACAACAAAAATTATGATATAAACTAAATTTCAACATCTACTTAATTATGAATCGGAAAACAACCGACAGAAGCACAATCGACATAAGAACATAAGCACAAAAGAAACCGAAGGAAAACGCCCACCATATCGGCCCCGCTGGCACACATTAGCCTTATGTCCTTTTGTTCTTCTGTCTATTATCAAGATGATTGCCGACACTTAGCCTTATGCCCTTCTGTCTGCTATACGGAAAAACACGCTTGCTGTCAGCAGGATGCTCCATGGAACATCCCTACATCGATGTCGGAAAATCTACCGAGTGCCCGGCAGGCTCGTCCGGAGGACGACGGTTAATCAGTAACCGCGGTACGTGGAGCATCCGCGACACGTGCCCGGTCTGTAGCCTGCAGTGCGGAAGCGTCCGACAGGACGCCGGTTTACATGCCGCTTGTAGACCCTTAGCCTTATGTTCTTCTGTCCGCTTTCAAGGAATTCAGACCTTCAGCCTTATGCCCTTATGTTCTTCTGTCTGCTATCAAGAAAATCAGCCATTTAGCACTACCTAAATGGCTGATTTCCTATCGTACTGTTAGGATTTACCTTTATTTAACTGCGATTTTCTTTCCGTTTACGATGTACATGCCAGGAGCCAGAGGAGGATAGACACGCATACCCTGGAGGTTGTAAACTACATCATCGCCGTTCAAATCAGCATTGATCTCTTCGATGCCTGTGCTGATACCTGTCGGCAGAATGTAGAAATAGCTGTCTTCGGGGTGGAAGATGATTTCTTTTCCTGGAAGGTTATCAACATCGTTAAGTGTCATATTTCCAATGTGACACTGTACACCCGTTGGATAGTTTTCTGCTGTGAAGTCTTCGGGAACAACCACATTGAAACTACACAACATGTTTTCTCCTGGTGTAAGCCAATCACCGCTAGGGTCTGCACCAACAAAATTATAATATGGCACTTCTGCATCTGTATGATCGGCTGCCGATACGATGTAGGTACGCGGAACGATGTCTTCGTCTGAATTATTTGTTACTTTAATTTTCCCTTTTGTTGTAAGTTCTATAGAGAAACCTTTAGGCATAAAGAGTTGGAAATCCATAGCACCCAAGTTGGTTCCATCTGACTCATACCAAACTTCGATAGTCACCATGTTGCCGCTTTTAACCTCATTGTCTTCAGGCGTGACATACAACGTAGCCGTTTGGGCTTTTGCCGAGAAGGAAAGGATGGCAAACAAACCTAAAAGAAATAATTTGTTAAGTTTCATTTCTGATTGTAGTTTATTGATTATTTATTTAATATTTTATTGATGTGCAACTGGATGTCAGAGCTGTTCACTATGCCGTCGCTGCTCATGTCGGCCTGCTTAACGGTGAGTGTTGAGTTCTGCGGGTTGAGAACGTGGTTGATGAGGAACTGGAGGTCCGACGAGTTCACCACCTTGTCGCCGTTGAAGTCGCCGCTTACGGTCAGTGCGTCGGGATCGTTGATTGCGAACACACCCTTGCGGTCCGATCCATCGAGAGCGTAAACCCAGATTTCGGCTTTGCCTTCGCCGTTAATCGTCACATTACCCTCCTGGTCGACCGAAGCGATTTCGGGGTTGGGAGCAAACCAGTAGAAGTTGTCGAAGTCGGCGTTGTTGTCGGCAGCTGCAGCAACCTGTCCAACCTCACGCAAACTTGTAGCCGGAGCCTGTGCCGACATCATTGCCGGAGCCATAGCCGGAGCGCTTGTCAGTTTGCTTACAAACCATTTCACAATCGGCTTCAGCAGCTGGAATATCGAACCAACAGTGTATTCCGCATCGACCGGCTCAGTTTCAACCGACTCAATCACATTACCGCCGAAAGTATAGATATGGTCGCTAAAAGCAAACGGAATAAACAAATCGGAATCAGCATAATCGTCGAAAGCTTCGTCCGGAACATATAGTGGTACATTATCCTGAATATCGACACTGAAACCTGCTGCTCCTTCGGGCGGAGTCAAGCCACGGGCAACGATTTTCTGAAGTCCGGTGCAACCGGAATAAGCATTAGTACCGATAGAAGTCACATTTTCGGACAGCGACAACACTTCCAGACCTGTGCAACCAAAGAAAGCTTCTGTGCCGATTTTGCTTACATTGTCGGACATGACAACATTGGTCAGCGCTGTGCAATTCTTGAACATATAATCGGCAATAGTTTTTACCTGATCGCCGATAACAGCTTTCTGGAGTTTGGTTAAACCATTAAAGTTGAAGACAGATCCTGTTATGTCACGACCTATATATACATTTTCCAACTTAGCTGCAGCTGGCAACGCCGGCAGTTGTATCGGATTGTCGCCGTCTGCTATAATAAGCCCTTTAAAATTAAAATTGGTAATGTTATTAATCGACTTAAGCGAAGCGGGGAGTTTTAATTCTGTATTACCATAGCGATTATCTAAATTCTGTATTGTTTCAACTCCTTCTTTGAAAATTACGGTAGTTGCAGTCAAACTATAAATATCTTTAACTGAGCTGCCTACAATCCACGTACCTATAGCGTTAAATCTGGCTGGCACTTTGATTTCTATGTCACTATTATCACCAAATACTGCAAGTGCAGGTCCAGAGCCAAACACACCATCAGGGTAAGTTCCAGATCCGTATTGCGAAATTGTGAAAGGACGATTTATTTCAATATATTTAATAGCTAACGAAGATCCGAAATTAAAAGATTCATATGATTCTTCAACAATTAGCGAATCAACAGAACTAAGGTTTCCTGCCGCAAGGCTTGAACTTCCACTCCAACTCTTTAAACTTGCAGGAATTACAATTTTTTGAATATCATGGAATTCAAATTTTTGCAGGGTTTCAATAGAAGTACCCAGATCTATAGTAATGTTTCTGAATCTACTGTAGCCGGTGCCACCTGTTAGTTGTTTAACACGGTTTCCTAACGAAAGATGTTTCAACCCGGTTGTCATGAGAGCTTCAGTTTCAATAACTGTTACTGCTTCGGGGTTTTCTACGTATGGGAAACATATACTATCAATTGCAGTGCCGTTAAATGCATAACTACGCACATAGTCGATGTGCGATCCGAGCTTAAGCTTCTTGAGTTGCGCCAAGTTTGCAAACGCATATTGTCCGATGTCTTTAATATCCACCTCGGCTGAAGTTAAGGCTGTCTGTCCTTCGAATGCATATTCGCCTAACTTTCCACCGCCGACAATAGAAACATGATTCAGTTTTGTTGTAGTGGCAGTTGCAAACGCACGCTCTGCAATTTCGTCAGCTTTAACGTCGATCGATTCCAATGCAGGCACGTCACTGAATGCACGAGTTCCAATAGAAGCTATTGTTTCGGGAAAAACGACAGAAGTCAGACGCGAACAGTGAATAAACGCGCTATCCGCAATTTCAAGACTTTTATTGGCTGACAACTCAACTGTTGCTAAGTATTGAGCGGAATTAAACGCATTTTTACCTATTGATACAACATTTGCTGGCAACTTAATTGATCTGATGTTTGATGATTCAAAAGCATGTTCGCCAATTGTTTTCAAAGCGCTATTTTCTGCAAAGGTAATGCTGTTTGTCGCACCGAAAGTACTTGCGAAAGCTTTATAGCCAATAGAAGTCAAATCTTTGCCGAAAGTTACAGATTTCAACTTCTTACAACCTTCAAAGGCAGAAGCACCAACCTCAACTACCCCTGAGCCAAGTTCCACGGTAGCGAGTGTTGATTTAAATGGCACAAACATTTCGGCTGGAATAGACAAATTCCGAGCATTACGAATTGTAAACGACGACAACACACAATTTTTAAACAACTCAGGCACAATGCTCGTAAGACTGGCTTCGGAAGTAAATGAACTCAGTTTTGTACAGCCTTCGAACACATATAGCCCCAAAGTAGTCGATTCCGAATTGCCAAGTTGAACGGCAGTAAGCGAAGTACAACCGGCGAAAGCCTTATTGTCAATTACAAGTTTTTTCACGTCGGGTACAGCCACCTGTGTCATCGGACAACCGGCAAAAGCTTCAGAGCCTATTGATGCGAGCGAAGCACCAAACTGCACTGATGTCAAAGGTACCCCGACAAAAGCCTTACTTCCTACAGCTTCGGAAGATTCTAGATTTGCAATTGTCAGAGCCGATCCGGCAAAAGCTTCATCTCCAATTTTCACGACATTATCGAGATTAACTTCTGTCAAAGCCGAGCAACCATAGAATGTAGCAGCAGGGATTTCTGTAACTGCGGCAGGAAGCGAAATTGATTTCAAAGCCACGCACTCGCGGAAGGCCATAGCGCCGATTGTACGCACCGACGCCGGAATTGTGACTGTCTGCAGGTTGGGCAGCGAGGCAAAGGCATTCATGTCGATGCCTACTACGGTCAAACCGGCGATAGTTTCTGGGATGTCAATCTTGACCATGCCGGCGTATGAATCCGAGCGGACAATCACCGCTTCGGTGTCGCTGAGTTTTGAATATGCAATTCCGTCTTCCAAGCCGGTTGTAGGAAGCGCGAGTGCGTGAGCAGCCTGAGCAATCGAGGCAAACTGCATCCAGTTGGCGGTCGGGTTGATGTACGACAGCAGTGCGCCGTCGGGAATCTCCGGAGCGACCGTAGCATAAAGCCCGTCAAAAGAGTTTTCGGCCAGAGTTGGAGCCGACGTGCCTTCCGAAACAATCGAAGTGAGATTAGCGCAATTGGCAAACGCATTTTCACCGACGGTCTTCACTGTAGCCGGGAGGGTGATAGAGGTCAGGTTGTTGGATCCATTGAAAGCATTGGCCGGAATGTTTCCAGCCATAGGGCCAAATGTGACATTCTTCACCGAAGGAGCCATCGCAGTGAAGCCGTCGTAAGTCCAATCACGACCCATATACAAATTATCGAACGCAAGGTTTTTGAATTCGTCGCCAATCTTAACAGAAGTCATGCCGTCAGCAAAACTAACAGTTTTTGTCAAACCGCAATTTTCAAAAGCATTCTCGGCAATCGAAGTCACCGAGGCCGGGATCTCAACTGTTTCCTGATTGGGACACTGATAAAGCTCTGTCAGAGTAGAATTGTAGGCACCTCCGTCGGGCTGTACAACCCCAGCGGCAGGATAAGATATAACATTTGCATTTGAAATCTGGAAATTATCGGGAGCGATAATTTTTGCTGCATCCAAGCCAAGAGTCATTGTCGATGAAGCATCCCCAGGCAAAATCGTTAAAGATGCCAGTGTATTTGCGCTTGCTATTTGAGGCAGGAATGAAACCGGCAATATTGCTTTTTTTAAGTTGTCAAGCTGAACAGATGTCGAAGTTGAGAAATTTGTGCTGAGAATTGAAAGTTCTTCAAGTGCCGCACAACCGGAAATTATATTAGATCCAAATGTGGTGACCGTAGAAGGTATTTTAATGCTTGTCAAACCGGTACAACTACTAAAAGCATAATTACCAATTGAGGTAACGCCTGAAGGCACTTCAATTTGGGTTAAACCCTTACATCCGGAAAAAGCGGACGCACCAATTTCAGTTACTTTCGAAGGAATTTCTATATTTGTCAAGCCGCTACATCCACTAAATGCGGACGCACCTATCATTGTGACTGCAGAAGGAATGTCTATACTTGTCAAACCTTCACATCGCCAAAATGTTTCATCACCTATCGATGTGATGTTATAAGGTAATATTATGCTTGTCAAACCGGTACAATTGCTGAATGCCTTGTTCCCAATTGATGTGACACTCGATGGTATTTCAATACTTATCAGACCGCTACATCCACTAAATGCAGACTGACCTATAGTTGTGACCGTATTCGGTATTTCTATATTTGTCAGGCCGCTACAGTCCCAAAATACGGATGCGCTTATTGATGTAATAGAGGAGGGAAGGCCTATAGTTGTCAATTTCCTACATCCACTAAATGCGCGCGCACCTATCGTTGTAACCGAATTAGGAATTTCTATACTGATCAGGCCACTACAGTATTCAAATGCCGACTGACCTATCGTTGTGACTGAATTCGGTATTTCTATACTTGTCAGGCCGCTACAGCTAGTAAATGCCGACGCGCCTATCGTAGTGACAGAGGATGGAAGGTCTATACTGGTTAATCCATTACACTGATAAAATGCAAACTCTCCTATCGTTGTAACCGAATTAGGTATTTTTACAGTTGTAATATCTTTGAATTTATGAAATTGATAATCTTTAATTGACGTCACTCCTTCCGGTATTTCAATAGACGTGTATTTTTCGTCATTTATATATAATTCACCAGAAGTAGAAGAGTAAAAAATTGCCTCTTTTTCAATCCTCAGAAAGGATTCAAGCGATGCAAATTTTAGTTTTATCGGTTTATTGCCTCCGAATGCCTCGGCACCTATTTTTGTCACCGTTTCCGGAATATATACTTCTTCTATCTGGGCATCACCTCCACTACCGCTACGAAATGTAAAACTTCGTTTTTCAATTGCGGTTACTGTAAAATTATCTGTTCCGTCATTGACAATAGCTGGAATTTTTAAAATTTTAACGTCACCCCAATTACCGTTTCTTGTCATACAAGTTTTTGCGTCCTCATCTATAACGGTATAGAACAGGGTTTTGCCCTCGTACGTGTAATTGAAATCGCGCGCGAATGCAGGAAGCGTCAGCACGACCGCAAGCAACAGCGATAGAAATTGTCGTTTCATGTGTTATTATTTGATTGGTTTATTTTTTCTTTTTTTGTTTTTCGCGGTGTATGCGTCATTAGTCCCAACCGGTCAGGCCACCAAAACGGCAGCGCGGCTGGGTGAGGCGTACGAAATCGGGCGTATGCGATCGCATACGCCGGTATGGGTGGATGGTGATATATTGAAACTGTCGGGGGAGCCAATCGAGGGGTCGTGCTTCAGCGAATAGTGGGTCATCTGTATTGCAATGCGTCCCGGTGACTCTCGCCCGAAGACCCTCAGAGAGGAAATTAAGGAGATTGGAAAATAAAAAGCGTGAGAGCCATACGATACTGCCCGTTCTCACATCTTGAGGCCCTGGAATTGCCCATCGCAGTAGAACGGACAGTTGCAGAGGCCTCACGCAGAATATGATAAGGCCAGGCTATGCTTCTCACGAAGCGATAACCGACGTGTGTATCATATCCACATCAGACGTCTACTCTGTCGCCAATCCTGACTGCGATTTGAAATTTTCCAGGTTTCAAGATGTCAAGAAAGAGCGCATTATAAACGCTTTTCAATATGTAAAAACTACGGTTGCACCGGGTGCAAACCGCTGCCCACCCTCAAAAGCCCGTTCGGGCCTCTGCTGACGAACATTTCGCAAATTTACAACACAATCGACACAAATACAACTTTTTGGCGTTAAAATCGAAAAAAGTTAGGCGTTCATGGGCAAAAAAACGCCGCAACCACCCAAGGCACGAAACCGTTGGCCCCACCCTGGACCAACCCTGGCTTCACCCTGGCTGTAGGGATGTTCCATGGAGCATCCTCCCGATTTCCAGCAACATATATCATCCTCGTTTATCGGTTAATTGATTGATTACATGGAGGATGCTCCATGGAGCATCCCTACAAAGCGGGCACCATCGATCCTCCTGCCCCACACCCATAATGCATGCAAGCGACTCGGCTGCGGCTGCGTAGCTGCCGCCAGAATAGTAGGCAGGGGTAAGAGCCTCGTTAGAGGTTCGCAGCCCCTGTAAAACCGCAGAGGGTGGATGCGCCGCGTCGCGGTGCCACTCTGCCACGCTACACATTATATAATAGGCGGCGAGGCTCTTTCGCGGTTGTCACGGCTCTTTCATTTAAAAATTAGATAATCGCAAAAAGCCCTTACCCGATTCA
>CAYQYL010000093.1:0-8072 GCA_964421745.1 uncultured Muribaculum sp.
GTTGATAATTTATGAGTAGTTATGTGGATACTCCTTGGAGAATCCCTACATTTAGGGTGAATAGTAAGCTACTACTGATGAATAATTTTTTCATTGATCATAATAAATGACACGACTACTTGAGATATTTCTTCTGGCATTGCTTTTTTCAGGTTGTCAGCAAAGACAGCAGGCGACAGTTCCGCGTCCGGTTGCTTATCCTCGTGTTGAGTTGGCCGATACTGTTTTCAGACAGATTGAGGCGGTTAGCGATTTAGTTGATATTGTAGCCAACTCGCAGGCAGAGCAGCTTGAAGTTGAGCGACGATCAGATGCTGTGTGGGTCGATTTAATTTATTCTGTTTACAAGGGAGCCGTTATTCATTTGACGGTACAGAAGCTTTCTTCCGAAAAAATACCTGAGGCGGTTGCCAACAGACTTCAGCGTATTGAAATGAATGTTGGATCGAGTGCTACTGAATTGAATGAATTGAAAAATAATCAGTTTGAAGGTATTATAGTGAGGGCAATAAATGCTGATGTCACACCATTGCAGTTTTTGGCAACAGATAATAAGTCGATATTAGTTTACGGATCGCTTGAGATGCCTCAGGAAAATGATGTTGAAATGTCGCTTCCGGTTATAGATGCGGTTGAAAAAGATATGCAACAAATGATTGAATTATTGAGCCGATGAAGATTTACAATATTGATGAGATAACAATAGGTGTCGACTCATTTACTTCCGAGGAAATGGCACTTCCTGTGCGTGAACGGGAAAAAGCGGCTGTGCTGAGAATCATTAATGAGCTTACAGGATTCAGTATAGATGAATTGGCTCATTATGCCGACGGCGCACCTTTTGTGGAGGGTGAGCAGATAGAGGTGTCGATCAGCCATTGCAGAACACATGTTGGAATAGCTGTGGGAAATAAAGGAAAGGTTTTTGGTATAGACATAGAGCGGCAGCGTGAGCAGATAGACAAAGTAAAGAATAGATTTTTGTCGGAAGATTCACTTCTAACCTGGAACAAGAACTCTGTATCTCTTTTGCGTGCCTGGACACTTATGGAAGCAGCTTACAAAGCCGCTCGTGTACCCGGGCTTGACATTAGAAAAGATATATCTATGACGTTGGAAAGTGGATGTGAGCCCGATCAGGATTTTGCTGAAGGCAGATGCACAATCGGAGGCAGCGATAGTTATCATTTTAAGTCGCTGTTGCTGCAAGCTGATTTGGTGATGTCAGTTGTGTGGAGAGTGCAGAATTTTGATAGAATGTAAATTTATCACTATATCAATATAAAAGCGTCTGAGTGCTTTTATTGCATGAAATTGTGAAGTGACTAATAGTTTTACCGAACAAAAGAACATAATTATTTAGTAATGGTTGTCATTTTGATTTAAAAATAAGAAAAATTTTAGCTAAATTTGCGGTGAAAAAATCATATAGTAATGGAAAAGATAGATAATCTCGACCGAAAAATATTAGGCATTGTAATGAGAAATGCCCGCATGGCGTCGAAAGACGTAGCTATGGAATGTGGAGTTTCGCGTGCGGCCATACATCAGCGTATACAGCGAATGATTGATGTGAACGTTATTACCGGTTCGGGATATAATGTGAATCCAAAGGCTCTCGGCTACCGTACGTGTACCTACATTGGTATTAATCTTGAAAGAGGAGCAATGTATAAGGATGTTGTTCCGGAACTTGAAAAAATACCGGAAATAGTAGAGTGTCATTTTACAACAGGCCCGTATACGATGATGATCAAGCTTTATGCCCGCGACAACGAACATTTAATGGAATTGCTTAACGATAAGATTCAAACCATACATGGTGTAATGGGAACAGAAACATTGATATCGCTCGATAATTCAATTTCGCGTGGAATTCCAATCAATAAAATTAACGAAAACTAATGTTAATCAATTGATTAATTTATTTTAAATGTAAATTTTCATGGCTGCTTCATTTCGAATGAGGCAGCTTTTTTTTGTTTAACAAAACTTTTAAAAAGAAAAGAGTGTTAGGATAGTAGATAAGAAAATGTAAAACACACAAAAATTACTAATATGGACTGGATAGTCGAAACATTCCGCGCTAATCCTTCTATACCTATTTTCCTGACGATAGGACTTGGATTTTTTTTCGGACAACTGAAATTTAAAGGTTTTTCGTTAGGAACGGTTACAGCTGTTTTGCTTGTCGGAGTGGTAGTCGGACAGATGAATATCGACATACCGGGTCCAATGAAGAATGTATTTTTCCTGATTTTCCTTTTTGCAATAGGCTATAGTGTAGGCCCGCAGTTTTTCAGAGCACTCAAAGGCGAAGGTCTGAAGCAAGTGTTGTTTGCCTGCATTCTGTGTGTGTTATGTCTATTCTGCACATGGGGTGCTTGTAAAGTTATGGGCTTTAATGCCGGCGAAACACTTGGAGTGTTTGGCGGTGCACAAACCATTTCGGCAGTTATAGGCGCTGGAATAGATTCAATTAATTCAGTGAATGCGAGTGCGGCCGAGAAAAAAGAGTGGATTCAGCTCATACCGGTTGCTTATGCCGTTTGCTATGTCTATGGTACGATTGGATCGGCATGGATTGTCAGCTGGGTCGGACCGCGTCTGTTGGGCGGTATCGATAAGGTGAAAGCCGATACAAAAGCACTCGAAAAAGAGTTGAACACAAGTTCAGTGAACGATGATCCGGCTTTTATAAATGCTAATCGTCCTGTTGCATTCCGTGCCTACAAGGTTGACAATGATTATTTTGACACTCCGCGTAGCATAGCTGAGATAGAAAGTTACCTTAGCCAGCAGGGAAAACGATTGTTTGTTGAGCGTGTTAGCAAGAATAACGACATACTTGACCCTTCTCAAAAGAATCTTACGGTAGCCAAAGGCGACGAAATTGTTTTGAGTGGCCGACGAGAGTATATTATTGGCGATGAACAATGGATAGGATCAGAAGTGAATGATGTCGCACTGCTTGATTTCCCGGCTGAACAGCTAGACATACTTGTTGCTAAAAAGACTGTTGCCGGAATGACTGTTGATGAGCTTCGTTCGCAGAAATACATGTATGGTGTTTCAATAAAGCGAATATTGCGTGGTGGAGTGAATATTCCTGTTTTCGCCAAAACTGTGCTTCAGGCAGGCGATACAGTGACTGTTGTCGGACTTGAACGTGAAGTCAAGGAGGCTGCTCCAAAAATAGGTTATCCCGATCGGCCGGGCAATGCATCGGATGTTGTGCTGATCGGTCTGGGTATTTTCCTGGGATGTCTTGTCGGTGTGCTGACAATTCATGCAGGCAACATTCCAATCAGTTTGTCGACAAGCGGAGGCGCACTTATTTCAGGTCTGGTTTGCGGCTGGCTTCGTTCGAAACATCCTACATTTGGCCGCATACCGCAGCCTGCAGTGTGGTTGATGAATAATCTCGGACTGAACATGTTTATTGCCGTGATCGGCATTACATCCGGACCCACTTTTATCAGCGGTTTACAGCAGATGGGTTTGTCGGTGTTCGTAGTTGGTGTAATTGCCACCACACTTCCGTTGATTTTGGGAATCATCATAGGTTCGAAAGTATTTAAATTCCGACCGGCAATCAATCTTGGTTGTGTCGCAGGCGGACGAACAACAACGGCAACCCTTGGTGCCGTGCAGGATGCATTGGGTAGCACGGTTCCGGCAATGGGCTATACAATTACCTACGCAATCGGAAACACATTGCTGATTCTTATGGGTGTTGCAATAGTGCTGATGAGTGTATAATAAATAAATCACGTATATTATGGACAATATAATTAAGAATCCGGAAAATAGAGAACTACAGAAGAAGCTCTCGCAAATGAGTCCTTTTGAGATAAAGGGTACACTGATAAAACTTGCCGAGAAAGACGCGCGACGTTCAACGGCTACATTTCTCAATGCAGGCCGAGGCAATCCTAACTGGTTGCTTAGTTTTCCTCGTAAAGCGTTCTTCTTGCTTGGTCAGTTTGCCATGGAAGAAGCCGACCGCAACAAATTTGACTATGAAATGGGTATCGTTGCCACACCTACTCAGGCAGGAATAGCAAAGCGTTTCGAAGCTTTTATTGATGCGCGTAAAGACGATATTGCAGCAAAAGTTCTCAGACATTTCTATACATATGCCACTGTTGAACTTAAAGCCGAACCGGATGAATTCGTTTTTGAACTTGTCGACGGTATTATAGGCGATCAGTACCCCACTCCACCCCGTATACTGAATTATACTGAGAAGATTGTGCGCGACTATCTGCGCTGGGCAATGGGTGGCGGTGACGACCGTACGGTGTATGACATTTTTGCAACCGAAGGCAGTACGGCTGGTATGTGCTATGTTTTCGATTCATTGAAAGCTAATTATCTTTTAAAACCGGGCGATAAAATTGCATTACTTACGCCGTGTTTCACACCTTATCTTGAGATACCTGAGTTGTCGGAATTCGGATTGGAAATAGTGACAGTCAGTGCCAATAAGGTTGAAAAAGACGGCTATCACGACTGGCAGTTCCCAAAAGAAGAAATCGACAAACTGCGTGATCCGTCAGTGAAAGCCGTTTGTGTGACAAATCCGTCGAATCCACCAAGTGTTTGTCTGGCACCCGATGTGCTCGACCAGTTGGTTGATGTTGTGAAAAATGATAATCCGAATCTTATGATTATTACGGATGATGTTTACGGAACGTTTATCAAAGATTTTAAGTCGTTGATGTATGTGTTGCCCTACAATACAATCTGCCTCTACTCATACTCGAAATACTTCGGAGCTACGGGCTGGCGAGTAGCCGCAATGGCCTTGCGACCCGACAATGTGTTCGACTATCTGCTTAGCCAGCTTCCTGAGAAGGAAAAACAGGCGCTTGACAAACGATACAGTTCGCTGACACTGACTCCGCGCAGTTTGAAGTTTATCGACCGACTCGTTGCCGACAGTCGTCTTGTTGCGCTAAACCACACAGCCGGACTTTCTACACCGCAGCAGATTCAGATGGCGCTGTTTTCGGCTTTTGCTTATCTCCACCGCGAGCAGTTACAGCCTAAACTGATTTCAATGATACAGCATCGTCTTGAAAATCTTTGGAGCCCGACAGGTTTCAAACTGTTGCCCGACCCTTATCGAGCCAGTTATTACAGTGAAATCGACATGATGGTCTGGGCAAAGAAATTCTATGGCGATGAATTTGCCGACTATCTGCGCGACAATTATGAACCGCTTGACTTTGTTGTGCGTCTGGCCAACGAAACAGCTATAGTGCTGTTGAACGGTGATGGTTTCGACGGGCCTGAGTGGTCGGTTCGTGTATCGCTTGCCAACCTGAACGATTCAGACTATCTGAAGATAGGTACGGCAATACGAAGCATACTCGACGATTACCACAACCGTTTTCTTGAAAAGAAGAAATAGAAGAAGATAATAGTAGTGTATTAATTTGAGAATGACACCCTGTAATGTTGCTAATGGCATTTCAGGGTGTTGTTGTGTTTATCAACAGAAATGCCAGTGAAAACAGTAGCATCAGTGTCGCTGTCATGCCTAATATGGGATTTAAGACTGCACCTCGATGTGTGCGCAGGAAATTGTATAGAAAAAGATGACACACGAAATATATGGCAGCTATGTAGTGACATCCGGGCAGATAAAGGAAAGCAAGCAGTGCGGCGACAATGCCGTTGAAGACATATAGCAGCGAAACAAACCGTGTGCCGAGCATTACGGCAAGTGTGCGTTTGCCGACGGCAGCATCGTCTGGTTCGTCACGATAGTTATTTACAATCAGTACGTTAGCGCCCATAAGTCCAATGACTACAGACGCTACAAGAGCTGTTTGCGAAAAATAGCCGGTCGAGAGAAAAAATGTGAAGTTGACAGGTATCAGCCCGAAAAACAGGACGACCGCCACTTCTCCCAAACCATGGCGGGATAACGGATATGGACCCGTGCTGTAGGCCATGGCACCCAATGCTATGGCTATCCCTACCGGAATGAGCCACCAGCCGCTCCAATAGATCAGGCTACACCCTACGCAACAGGCGGCAGCAAGAGTAGCATATGTTGCCGTTTTCATTGTTTGTGGAGTGATGTCGCCTTCAGTCACACCTCGGCGAGGTCCTTCGCGCCCTGCTTTGTCAAGGCCATTGCGGAAGTCGTAGTATTCGTTACCGAAATTTGAAGCTATTTGAGCGAGTACGGCAAAAATAAGGCATAGTATTATTGGAGCTACCAGGAAGCTGCCTGAGTTAATGGCACAGGCAGCCCCGGCCAATACACCGGCTACTGACACAGGGAGTGTGCGCAGTCGCATAGCTTCAATCCAGGGTTTTATTCTCATAGTTAACAACAGTATTATTTATAGCAATCCGAAGCATGCAGCAACTGCCTTTCGGATTTCATCAGCTTCTGGGGTGTTATGGCGCAGGATATTTATTATATCGTTCACGTATGCGTCTTTGCCTTGGAGCCCGCAAAGTTGCGCTACATTGCTTTGTGGCACCATTGATTTTTGATTGTAAACTTTCAACACTGCACGGTAGTCGTTTTCGGCCAGATATTGATTGAATTCGCGACAGAATTGCTCGTAAAGTGCCCGGGGTTTAATTTCGTAGACAATGTTTTTAACGTGCTCTTCAAGATGATTTATGTCGTTGAAACGTCCGTCGGCACGGTATTCCATGATTCTCTTCACCCGATGACGGGTGTGTTCGAGAGCCTGCCGGTGAAGGTCGTGTCGGAACTGCCCCATAATTGCGCGTTTCACGGAGTTGAAAACTTTGTCGGGGTTGCGGCCATGAGTTTTGGCAACGGCACGGATTACATTTTCGAGCATTAAAATATTTTCAATTTCAGCAACCTCGGGAACGAAAATTTTTTTCCGGCGCAGATAGGCCACCTCCTTTTCGTCGCGTCGGTCGCGATCGACAACGCCGTGTGAATCGAGGTGATGAAAGGCACTCAGGTCGTTAAAAGTGCGTGTTGCTTCTATGACACGGTTGCAACTGCCGAGCGACCTAACGGTGTAGTCTTTGAAAATAAGCGGATAAAGTTTTGCGTCGATAGAATTTTTTCCGTCGCCTTCAATGAAAAGAACAGGTTTGCGGGCACCAATCAGGGCAAGGTATATGTCGTCGGAAAAACTTTCGTCGGCCGGCATGACGGCGTAGTCCCAGGTTTGGGTGTCGGCATCGTAGCCGCGCACCCAAATCACATGTGATGTCGGACCTTTTGAAGCCAAAAATTCAATGTCGTGTGTTGTGTAGACCCACAGACAATCGGGACGCATGCTTTCGATGCGTTCCCAGATAGCCGACGACACAGAGGGGTGGAGGAACATATCGGGCGAATCGACAAAAATCACACCGTTTTCAGGTGCATATTGTACGGCACCCATATAATAGAGTACAGCTTTTTCACCGTCGCTGAGGCGAAATTGCGAGTAGCCGTCGGCGCCCTGCCGGTTTGAAAACAGCAAACGGCCGCTCCGACGCAGAATTCGGTTGTTTGGAAAAGCTTCGCGCCATCCACGGGCCATAATGTCTATCTTGCTCACAGGAAGCTGGGCAACGGATGTTTTATCGTCTGTTTCGGCCAAAGCCAGTTTGTGGTCGAGGAGATTAATCATTTCCTCGTTCATCATCAGTGCCGTGAGCCTTTCGAGCTGGGTTTTGTTTTCGTTGCGCATGAAAGGGGAGCTTTCAAGAGCCCGGGCATAGAGTGTGTCGATTGAGCCTGGTAGGTGATCTGTGAGCGAACTGTTGTATATGGCATTCAGCGCCGAGAGCCTGAACGACAGGGGTGCGGTATCGGCAACCAGCTGTTCTGTAAACCTTGTCTTGCCCGACCCGTTAGCACCGATAATGATTATGCGGCGTCGCCCGGGAATAAATTCTTCTTTTTGGCCGCCGGTGTGGGGCGGCAGTGTCAGTTCAAATGCCATGTGCAACACGAGTTCAATTATTGCAAAAATACTACTTTACCGCTTTTAAACCAAAAATTTGCACCGATTGCATTACTTTACTATCTTTGTATGTACGTGGATTTATGTGTTTATTAACATATATGT
>CAYQYL010000094.1:0-8022 GCA_964421745.1 uncultured Muribaculum sp.
TCCGTCGCCGTAAACAGTCGGGCCGCACACATACATTCCCACTCTTTCGGGATGCAGCGGCTTAAACGGCTCCTTGCGGCGCGACAGCGTGTTGTAAATGTATAGCTGGTGGGTAGGTTGCTCCATTGTAGTTAAGCTTTAAAAGGGTTGTTAGGCACTTCGTTGCCGTTTGTTCCGCCCTGCGGACGTTTAGGCTCGATCACACCGAAAGTTTTCTCGTAGCGGTCAATGTTCTCGCGCAGCGCAAACAACAGTTGTTTGGCGTTTTCGGGAGTCATGATCACACGGGTCTGCACCCGTGCCTGCGGCGGCTGCGGACACATCGCAATAAAGTCCATCATAAACTCTGTCGGTGAGTGGGCAATCATAGTCAGGTTCGCATAGTTGCCCCGCGCAACTTCCGGCGTAAGTTCTATTTTAATTTCTCCTTGCTGAGGTTTTTTAGAATCCATATTCATTCGCATTTTTGGTTTCAAATGCAAAAGTACAGAAAACCCACTGAATTTCACCAACACCACCCGCTGAATTTCACGAAAATCTTTCGATTCAGGCACCTACGGCGCCTAAGTTGGCGGTTCGGAATCCGAAGTGGCTGAATTTGTTGTTATTACGGCACAAGCTGTATTTCTGGCGCATGAGTTAAATTCCGTATGTGTACAACAGAAAATTTCGGTCGCGGGGTGTCGTCTGGAAGGACGACGATTAATTCGTAACCGGGTACGTGGAGCTTCAGCGACACGTGCCCGGCTCCTCAGACAACCCCGATAGCGTCCGGCAGGACGCTGTTTTACACGATTGGTAACGCGATGAATAGCAGCAATCTATCTATTCCAAAAGGTAAATCGGTGTCCTCCAGACACCACATTGCTGCCTACAACTACCGGGTACGTGTCGCTGAAGCTCCACGTGCCCGGTTACGAGTTAATAACGTCCTTCCGGACGTCAACCATAATACAACGGATCTCTCAGCTGATATAAGACACTTAAATTACTGTGTAGATCTGGTTTATGACAGGGATTGCATGAAGAAAATTCTTGCACCGGAAATACGGCATGTGCCGTTATTACTCGATGAATGAAACTTGTTATACTAAGCTGTGTGTTAATAAATGTAAAAGTCTGTATAAAATGCTAACATCAGGAATCGGAGGGGTTGGTGGGGTGGTAACTTTGCCGGTGAAAACTGAACGGCGGTTTGAAGGCGGATGTTTCGCCAGCCAACCGGCAGGCAGGTTCCGGAGCACTCTCGGCGGAGCAGTGGCGGACAGCTGACGGTGAGGCTAAGGCCGTATTTTCAGTATTCGGGCGCGGCATGGGCTACGCAAAAGAGTGCATTGACATTTTTGAAAGACGCTCAAAAAAGTGATGAATAGAGTTGCGATTTGTTGTTGCTATTTCAAACTACCTGAAGTGGATTTGGCGGAGTGGGGGATTATGGTTAATTTCACGGCATGGAAACGAAGAAGACTGGCGGGAAGATTGCTGTGTTTGCCTCGGGAAACGGGTCGAATGCCGAGAATGTGATTACATATTTCAGGGATGCCGACTGCGGCGTTGAGGTTGCGCTTGTTGTTTGCAACAAGGCGCAGGCCGGGGTGTTGGAGCGTGCCCGACGGCTGGGGGTGGAGGCACGTGTGATGACTCGCGAACAGATTAATTCGCCTCAGGTGATGTTGCCGCTGCTCGACAGTTTCGGAATCGACACAGTGGTGTTGGCCGGATTTCTGCTGATGGTGCCCGCGTTTTTGGTTGAGCGTTACAGGGGACGCATTGTGAACATTCATCCGTCGCTGCTGCCTAAATTCGGCGGAAAAGGAATGTACGGGCGGCATGTGCATGAAGCTGTTGTGGCTGCCGGCGAACGGCAAACGGGAATCACTATCCACTATGTGAGCGAAGGCTGCGACGAGGGGCAGATTATTTTTCAGGCTTCGACTCCGGTTGAGCCGGACGACACGGCAGCCGATGTCGAGCGTAAGATCCATGAACTCGAACGCCGGAATTATGCTCCGGTTATTCACACGACGCTGTTTAAATAGAATGTTGTCTGGAATATCGCCGTATTATACGTGTTTTATACATAAATTCATTAGGAATATACAAAACGTTATTAGTAATTTTGCCGCTCGAAAGTTTTACGATAAAAAATTATTAGTAACGTATGAAAAAGTTTTACTCATTATCACTGGCCGTGGTGTGTTCAGCAGCCGCGGCATTTGCAGCTAACACAGTTGCTGTTGACATTGCAACCGCTCTTCCCGAGCGTGAAATCCAGCTCAAAAACGATGTTTCGGTTGTTTACGCCCAGTCGCAGGCTGAAGCCACTCCTGCAGCCGAGGTGGCTCCCGAATCGATTATCGGAAAAAGTTATGTGACTGTTTACAACGACATGCAGAACAATTATAACGGGTTCTTCACAGTCAAGGCCGGTGAAAGCGGCGGTGTTGTGCTTGAAGGTTTTGCCGAAGGCTACGATGTGGACGCTACCTACGATGCAAAGACCGGTAAACTCTACATTCCGGCCGGGGTTGTAATCGGCACACACTCTACCTATGGCGAAATAATGCTCTATCAGCTCAATGCTGCCGGCACGCAGTATAGCAATTCGGTTATTACAGCTACGTTCGACGGCGACAAGGTGACATTCGACACCGGTGTTTACGGTAAGGTAGCAGCCGGAGGCCTGATTGTGATGCATCAGATTACAGCTACAGAAGCTAACGCCCAGATTCAGTATTCGCTGACAAACAACCAGACTAACGAAACTGTAACTTACACCAATCCGCTCCTGGTGACAAAAACCAACGACACAACTATTAAAATTCTCGGCCTGAGCGGCATACTCTATGGCGCATACTACGACGTTGCTTTCACAATGGATGCGGCAGCACAGACTGTGACGCTGCCTTTCGGAACAGTGGTCGACAATCTGTTTTCACAGAACCGTCCCTACTATTTGGGTGGAATCAACATTGTCGGCTCAATTGATAATCTGACTCTGAAAACCATTACAACCGAGGCCACATCTCTTCTGACTGCCGACAAAATGGCTTACGTTTACAAGAACGGAACAAGCTACAACGGCTATATCTTTTCCGACATTAAAGTCAACGTTGATTTCAACATCTTTACAGGCGAAGCTAACGGCGATGACGACGGCGACGACACCACTCCAACAATCGACGGAATCAGCTATGAACTAAATACCACCGACGGAACAGCCACCGTGACCGGCTGTCTGGCAACCGTAACAAATCTGGATATTCCCGCACAAATCACCGCAGGCGAAAAAACATACACCGTAAACGCTGTTAAAAGCTCAGCATTCCAGGCTAATAAAACTCTAACCTCGATCACTATTCCCGCATCTATCACAACTGTTGGAAACGACGCGTTCCGCAACATCGCAAACCTTAAGAGCCTTTATATCGCAGACCTGAAAGCATGGTGTGCGATCGAGTTTGCCAACGGTAACGCCAACCCGCTCTACAATGTGTATCCAACATCTACGTCGAAATGGGGCAAGGTTTATGTTGAAGGCACAGCCGTCACCTCACTTGAAATACCCGAAGGTGTAACCTCGATCGGACGCGCATTCTATGGATTCAAAGCGCTCGAATCCATCAAGCTCCCATCGACACTCGAAGTGATGGGCGATCAGATGCTTTCGGGCTGCATCGGTCTGACCGAAGTAGAGATTCCGGAAGCTGTTAAAACCATGGGCTCGGTATTCTACGGTTGCACGGGGCTGAAAAAAGTCACAATACTCGGCGGTGTTCAGACAATGGGCAGCACATTCTCGGGTTGCGAGGCTCTGGAATCGGTAAACCTTCCGGAGGGTCTTGAAAGTTTAGGCTCAATGGCGTTCATTTCGTGCGAGTCGCTGACATCGATCGAACTACCTTCGACACTCAAAAGCATAGGAACCATGGCATTTGACGACTGTAGAGGGTTGAGAGAAATCAAATCGCATGCATTAGCTGCTCCCGAAGCAAAAGTAATGGCATTCGACGGTGTCGACACAACAATTCCCGTTTATGTGCCCGCTGGCTCGATAGACGCCTACAAGGCTGCTGCTGAATGGGAGAGCTTCACCAACTATAAAGAGCTGTCGGGCGGAACAAGTGCAATCGACGATGTTGCCGCAGACAACAACTCCGCTGCCGAATACTATACGCTCCAGGGTGTGCGTGTCGACAACCCGGCTGCTGGTCTTTATATCCGCAAACAAGGCAATACAGTTGCAAAAGTTCTTCTGAAGTAATCAACCTTATCCGATACAAACAAAAGAGGCTGTCTAACAAAGTTTAGGCGGCCTCTTTTAGTGATATGTGCGCGATATTCAGACAAAAAGCAAGGGCATCGCGCCAAACGATACCCTTGCAAGCAAATACCTAAAACTTTCTCATGAATATATTGTAATTGTACCTGCTTATTGTTTATGTGCAAACCTGTTATCAGAATTTCGGGTAGCCGGGGTTCTGCACATATTTGCCTCCGGAGAAGTTATATTGGGCAACAGGTACGGGGAAGTATTCTTCGCCGGTTTCGAACGAAGCGTTCGAATAATAGATCCTGTTGTCTTTCTCGGCTGCGAAATAGTTGTTCATAGTTTCTTTAGCGATACCCCAACGCACCAGGTCGAAGAAGCGTTCGCCTTCCATGGCTTTTTCAAGACGCATTTCTGTGCGGAGAGCCTGGCGGGCATAATCCTGAGTCCAGCCCTGAGCCGGATAAATACCGATCTTATAGTTGGCAGCCGGTTTTTCGGGATTGTAGAAGTCGGTTACGTAGGCACTTTTTTGGGCACGTTCGCGAACGCGGTTAATCAGCTGTCGAGCCTGTTCAAGTCCGTCGCCGCCGATTTCAATCAGCGCTTCGGCTTTGTATAGGAGAAGGTCGGCGTAGCGGATAATCTGCCAGTTCAGCCCTGAAGCACCCCAGGGCCAGCCGTGCATTGCGTCTTCAGATTCCGGCGAAAGCCAGAAACGTTTTGTATTGTTGTAGCCGTAAGTGTCGCTGTTGCGCACCCACAGTCCGCAGGGACGTTCGGTGAATGTTTTGTAGCGAATCGTCGGGCGGCCGACAACGAAGTCAAGGCGTGGGTCAACGTTTCCGTCAACATTGTCGAGAGCGTATTCGCCGTTGTTGCCGAATTTCACAGTTCCGTAGTCGGGGCGCGACTGATAGTCGAACAATGGGAGTCCGTTGGCATCGGTCTGATAGGCGTTGATCAGGTCCTGCGAGGGGAGGAAGAAACCGTCGCCTTGCCATGGACATCCGGGGCCTGTCATAGAGTTGAGGAGCATGCTCCAGTTGATACGGCCGGAGTCTTTGGTGCCGTCATCTTTCGAGAACTGCACTGCAAGTACCGATTCACAACCGTTTTCATATTCCAGCATGTCGAGCTGCTGGAAGTCGGCAAGCAGATCGTAGCCGTCTATCTGGTCGATGATGTCGACAACTTCGCCAAGGATTGTTTTGTTGATGTTGATTACCTGGTTGGTTTCGGGATCCTGTTCATAGGCGCGGTAGAGTTTCACTTTGGCAGCGTAGGCCAAGGCAGCGCGGCGATTGATTCGGCCTATTTCAGGCTGCACGGGTGGGAGTGCTTTTGCTGCTTCGAGCAATTGTGAAGCAATGCGGTCGAGGTGTTGTTCGCGTGTGAACTCGTCGTTGCGGAAGTTGATGTACTGTTCTTTGTCAACATTATATTCCATGTAAGGAATGCGGTTGAAAAGGCGCACGAGTTCGAAATACCAGTGGCAGCGGATCACCTGAACCTCAGCCTTGCGAATATTCACGTTGGGGTAGACTGATTCGTTGACACGGTCGAGTGAGCGCAAAGCCGAGCTACAGCGTGAGATTCCACAATAGACATTGAACCATTTTCCGTCGAGGAAGCCGTTGTTGGGTTGTATTCTGGCAGTTTCCATGTCGTGAATTTCCCAGGCATCGGTTTCGCCGCCACCACCTTTGTAAGCGTTGTCGGCACGGACTTCGCCATAGCTCCAGTTTGTCAGAGGAAACCAGTGTGGATCGTTAGAGTCGGTGTAGCGGCAGCCAAACGAAGCGTATGCGCCGTTCACCAGCAGATCGACAGCTCCCGGAT
This sequence comes from uncultured Muribaculum sp., assembly GCA_964421745.1. Lineage (GTDB taxonomy): Bacteria > Bacteroidota > Bacteroidia > Bacteroidales > Muribaculaceae > Muribaculum. Next base: position 6,113 of record CAYQYL010000094.1, read on the forward strand.
CATTTGCATTGGCCTCGGACATGGGTCCCTGTGGCTTGTTTTCAAGAAAATCGTCGCTGCAGGCCGAAAGAGTCAGGGCAGCAAGAGAAATTGCGAGTATATTATTGAGTTTCATCGTAGTTTATGATTTAAGTGTTAGAAACCGAACTGAATACCGAAAGTGTACTGGCGGGGCAGCGCGTAGGGGTAGCCTAAGCCTTCGGGGTCGGCTCCGCTGTAGTTTGTGATTGTGAACACGTTCTGAGCCTGGAAGTAGACGCGGGCATTCTGCAGATGCAGTTTGGTGCGGACTTTTTCTGGCAGTGTGTAGCCGAGGGTGAGTGTTTTCAGGCGCAGGAACGAGCCGTCTTCAATGTAATATTCAGAACTTTCGTGTTCCTTGTTGTTGTTGTCGACCGACGGAGCGGGCACGTTCGACGAGTAGTAGCCCGACTGGAGATATTTTTCGTAGGCGTTGGCAGCCGACAGAAGCTGTTTGCCGTGGTTACCGGTCCAGAGTGGGAAGAAGTCTGTGTAGTACTTGGAGTTGTTCCACGCGTCGCGGATGATGCTGTTGAAGAACATGCTAAGGTCGAAGCCTTTCCAGTTGGCGCTGAGGTTGAGTCCGAACTGGGCTTTGGGCAGGTCGCAGCCGAGCCATGTGCGGTCGCGGTCAGATATTTTGCCGTCGTGGTTTGTGTCGACATAGCGGACACGGCCAACGCCCGGATCGCCGAATTCAATGATGTATTTTTCGCGGTAGGCATCGACCTCCTCCTGAGTGCGGAACACGCCGTTGGTCTTATAGCCCATCCATGAGCCCAGTGCGTGGCCTACGATACTCTTGTCGATACCGTTACCACCGGCATAGGTGTAATAGATGTCGTCCATCAGGTCGGTTACCTTGTTTTTCATTGCAGTAACGTTGAGGCCGACGCTGAAGCTGAAGTCTTTGTTCACCTGCTGGCGCCACTCGGCTGTGATTTCAACACCCTGGTTTTCCATTGAACCGCCGTTGTACCAGCAGTAGCCACCTTCGCCAATTGTAGCGATATATGGTTTTTCAACGAGCATGTCGTTGGTTTTCTTGTAGAAGTAGTCGAACGAAACCGACAGACGGTGGTTGAGGAATGCGGCGTCGAAACCGAAGTTGGTCTGGTAGGTCTTTTCCCAGGTCAGGTCGGGGTTTGTGCTGCGCGAAAGCAGTACGCCCTGATAAAGTTTGTTGCCACCGTTGATAGCGTAGGCCGAGCGTTCGAGATCGACGAGATATTTTGCGTAGAAAGCGTCGTTGGCAATGATGTCGTTACCGTTCACACCGTAGGCACCGCGAATCTTGAGGTCGTTGAGCCATGAGCGTGTGCCTTCCATGAAGTGTTCCTGAGTGATGCGCCAACCGGCCGACACTGATGGGAACCAGTCGTAGTTGTGTTTTGTCGAAAGGCGCGATGAAGCGTCGCGGCGTAGAGTGAACGACAGCAGATATTTGTTGTCCCAGGTGTAGTTGATTTTTCCGAATACAGAGAACATGGAGTAGTTCGATGCACCTGAACCAATGTTACGGTTCGAAGTGGTGTTGCCCAGATAGAGGAAGTTCTTGTCTTCAAGTTCCAGACCTTTACCTTCGGCGAACATGTCCTCGAAATGGTTGCGTTTAGCTTCGATACCGATAAGAGCCATTATGGAGTTTTTGCCGAAATCGGCGTTGTATTGTGCTGTGTTTGTCCACACCCAGTCGACAGTCTTGCTTGAATACTGTTTGAGGAAGTTGGTGTTGTCGCGCATATTGGCTGGAACGAATTCCTTGTCGGTTCCGTTGTGGTAGTTGATACCGAAGTTAGTTTTCAGTATGAGGTTTTTAACTGGTTCGACAGAGAGATGTGCATGCGGATGGACGGCCGGATCTGTTTATACATGGCCATACAAAATAT
>CAYQYL010000095.1:0-7957 GCA_964421745.1 uncultured Muribaculum sp.
TGAATCGGGTAAGGGCTTTTTGCGATTATCTAATTTTTAAATGAAAGAGCCGTGAGTCTGCATCGAATGTCTGTTTGTTGATCGCCTTGGCTTTGACTTTGCCGCGGTAGACATAGACGGTGTTGGTTGAATAGCCCATTGATTTTGCCATGCGCGACACATCGTCGATGCCGAGGCGCACCATGGCGTAGACACGCAGTTCGGGCGGAAGGTGTTCCTGATTCTCCGCAAACACGTATCGTTCTTCGGGCCTGAGAAGCAAATTCAGTTCATCGATGAAAGTGGGAAATGCCTGAAGAAATGATTTGTCGAACAAACGCAGAAATTCTTTTCGCTGCGCATCCATTATGCGCCCTGAGTGTATGATTTCGTAAAGTTCATCGATTTGTTTCGCAGTGATCTTTCGTGATGCCAGACGACAGAAGTCGCTCATGCGTTCTGTGGAAAGAACGCACATTTCCAGGAAATTTTTCATGAACACTTCTTTGTTGTTATTGGCCGATGCAACCAGTTCTTTTTCGTCATGAAGGCGTTTATAGTTGCGGCGGTTGCGCACAAGTAACAATGCCAGCAAAACCGACGACAGTAGTATAACGGCAATCAGAAACCAGAACAGGCGGACATTGCTTTGCCAGCGTTTCTGATAGCCCTTTTCGAGATTGGCGATTGATTCGATGAGAATATCTGCACGGTTCACCTGTTTGTGGTGTGGAGCATATTCGATTGCAGTCTGAAGATAATTGTGTGCTTTGCCGCTCAATTTGGGATCGTTGAAAATGAAGTTCCCTAACTCGCTAAGAGCAAGACTTTCGCGATCGGCTCTCTTGACGGCAGAGATTGCGGCAAGTGTTAAATAGTAGGATTGCTCAAGTTCGCCGCCGCGAGCCTGATAGCAACGGGCCAGCAGTTGTGCGGCCTCTCCGTAGAGCAAATTTTCGGGCGTTGTTGCCGACAGAACAGAACGCGCCAGGTCGGCCGAAGCATAATTGTCGCCCGACAGGAAGAAATAGACAGCTTCGAGAAGTTTCAGCTCGTTTTGTTGGTCGGGCGAGAATTTGTTGGCCATGGTCTTTTTATAGTAAAAATCCAGTTGCGGACGGTATGATTCCATTACTATGGGGAACTCAGTGAGTCCGAGCATTATACTGGCATAGGCAATAGCTGCATTTTTGTAAAATCCTGCGAGCTGGGCGGCAGAGAGTGCGGTTGTGTCGGTCAGAGCGAGCCGGTCGATTGTTTCTTTAACAAGTTTTGTGCGTGCAAGGACACGGGTTGTCAGAAACGAGGCATCGACAGCAAGCGAGTCGTTGTGGATCTGGCGGGCAAGCTGTTCTGCTTTGTTGGCATGAGTGAGCGCATATCGGCTGCAATAGGAGTAATAGTTGTCGGCCAGCGCGATTAATCGTTTTATTGAATCGGTTTTGCTGAGCCCCTCCATTTTCGACATCTTTGCAAGCGTTTTTTCGCGTTTGGCGTAGAGATCGGTGCGTAAATCGATGAGCGAATCAAGTGTGTTTAGAGCGGAGTTGAGATCGTTGCGTGTAATCTGCTGTGTGATGTCCAGCGCTGCGATCCGGCTTGTGCCGCCAAGCAGAATTGTAGCGATGACGCATAACACAATTGAAAAGTGATTGGCGCAGCATAATTTATGAGTAGGTTTTCGAAAAGAAAAAGTCATACAAACGAAAAACGGGGAAAATGTGTGAGATTGTTGTTTGGAAATATCCCTTTTAATGTGTTGTCGCGGCCGGAAATAAACGGAAATGTATCGACAATGCAAACATAATCAAAATTTCTTATTCCATACAAATCATTAAATATTTTTAACTAAAATCTAAAAGTCTGGACTGCTTGATACAATGGCCAACAAGGTTTCATAGTAGCTGTAAATATAAGGAAGATAAGTAATGAATGAAATTAAAAACTGTCCATCTTTCCTTCTGGAAGGATTTGACACTTACTTTATTAAGCGGCACCGCGATGCGGCGTAGCAGCACACGTCCAAGTACAGGGGCAGCGAACCTCTAACGAGGCTCTTACCCCTGCCTACTATTCCGGCGACACCTACGGTGCCTGGCCTACGGGAAGAATATCGGAATTCAATCATGTCTGTGTTGTATCCAGATAATAATGTCTAAGAGTGTGGAAAAGTGGTTGTGACCTTCTCCACACTCTGCCTGCTATTCCGGCGACACCATCAGTGCGTTGCCTACGGGGATGGACATCGGGATTTTCATGTATCGTTTTTTGGGGCTTGTGCAACGAAAATAAACAAGCGAATATAATTTTGGATAATTGCGGAATTATTTCTACATTTGTGATGTTGTAAAAACAAATCAAACCAACCTTTTTTATACCTATCACATACAATGGTAAACAGATTTATTCTCAACGAAGTATCTTACTTCGGCCCGGGAGCGCGCAAAGAACTGCCCGGTGTTGTTAAAAGCATGGGATTTAATAAAGCCCTCGTAGTAACCGACAAGGGCCTGATGAAGTTCGGAGTAGCTCAGAAAGTGCTTGATGAACTCGATGCAGCAGGGATACCTTACGAAGTATTCGACGAAGTTAAACCTAACCCCACAGTTACTAATGTTAAAGACGGTATCGCAGCTTGCAAAAAGGCCGGTGCTGACTTCATTATAGCAATCGGCGGTGGCTCTTCAATGGACACAGCCAAGGGTATCGGTATCGTATGCAACAACCCCGAATTCGAAGACATCGTGTCGCTCGAAGGTGTTGCTCCTACAAAAAACAAGACTGTGCCTATCATCGCGCTGCCTACAACAGCCGGTACAGCTGCTGAAACTACAATCAACTATGTAATTATCGACGAAGCTAACCACAAGAAAATGGTTTGTGTCGATCCTCACGATATTCCTGTATGCGCAATCGTTGATGCCGAACTGATGTACTCGCTTCCCAAGAGCCTGACAGCAGCAACCGGTATGGACGCTATGACCCACGCAATCGAAGGCCTTATCACCAAAGGCGCATGGGAAATGAGCGACATGTTCGAAATCAAGGCAATCGAGATGATTTACAAATATCTTCCTATTGCCGTTCAGGATCCGTCGAACCCCGTTGGCCGCAACGGTATGGCTGTAGCTCAGTACATTGCCGGTATGGCATTCTCAAACGTAGGTCTTGGTGTTGACCACGGTATGGCTCACCCGTTGAGCGCACTCCACGACGTTCCTCATGGTGTTGCTTGCGCAATGCTTCTGCCCGTTGTTATGCGTTTCAATGCTCCTGCAGCAAAAGAAAAATATGTTGAAATCGCAAAAGCTTGCGGTGTTTACAAAACCGGCATGACAGTTGACGAAGCAGCTGAAGCAGCTTGTAAGGCTATCGAAGATCTGTCGAAACTCGTAGGCATTCCTCAGCATCTGAGCGAACTCGGTATCACCGAAGAAAACATTCCCGCTCTCGCCGACCAGGCTATTGCTGACGTCTGCACACCCGGCAACCCCCGCGAAGTTACCCGCGAAGATATCGTTGCTATCTACAAGCAGATTCTCTAATCGAGCAATAATTTAACAGACAGGCGTGCCGGACACCAGACAGGTTCAGGCACGCTTGTTTTTTCATTGTATTCAAAGTGTATTGTCAATGGCGATTATCGAAATTGAGTCGATCGACGACCCGCGGGTAATGGTTTATTCGGCGCTGACCGAGGCGCAGCTGCGAAATAGGCTGCAGCCCGACGATGCGGTTTTTATTGCGGAGAGTCCAAAAGTGATTCGCGTTGCGTTGCAGGCAGGCTACAGGCCTTTGTCGCTTTTGTGTGAGCAAAAGCATATAAGCGGTGATGCGGCCGACATTGTTGCCGCTTGTGGCGACATACCTGTTTATACGGGTTCACGCGATGTATTGGCCCGACTGACGGGCTATACGCTGACACGCGGTGTGCTATGTGCTATGCGACGTCCGATGCCTCTTTCGTTGGAGCGTGTTTGTGGGGATGCCCGGAGGGTGTGTGTCATCGACAGTGTGACAGACACCACAAATATCGGCGCAATTTTCCGATCGGCGGCTGCGCTTGGGGTTGATGCGGTTGTGCTGACACGCACATCGTGCGACCCGTTGAACCGGCGTTCGGTCAGGGTGTCGATGGGATCGGTTTTTCTCGTTCCGTGGACGTGGGTCGACGATCCGGTTTCCGAACTTGCTGCACTGGGATTCAAGACAGCGGCAATGGCGTTGAGCGACGATTCGATTTCGCTCGATGCCCCTGAATTGTCGGCTGAACCGAAACTGGCTATAATACTTGGAACCGAGGGCGACGGTTTGTCGCAGCAGGTTATCGACGGTGCTGACTATACGGTTCGGATACCGATGAGCCACAATGTCGATTCGCTGAATGTTGCGGCAGCTTCGGCTGTTGCGTTCTGGCAATTATGCCGTTAGCGACGGGCGAAAATGATTGAAGCGGCGACAGCTAAGATAAGTGCCCATGAGTAGTACATGTAGGGCCAAGGTGAAGCCGGTGAGATGCCGGCCAGAGAGGTTGCCAGCAGGGTCTGTGCACCGTAGGGAATAAGGCTCTGTGTGATACACGAGCATGTGTCGAGTATCGAGGCTGTTTTGCGTGGGTCGATGCCGAACTTTGCCGAGATGTTGCGCGCAAGTTCGCCGACGGTGATTATTGCTACGGTGTTGTTTGCTGTGCAGAGGTTTACGATGCTCACCAGAATTGCTATGCCTGCCTGAGCGCCGCGACGGCTCTGCATTCGTGAGGTCATAACTTGCAAAATGTAGTTGATGCCGCCGAGTTCTTTTATCAGCCCCAGCATTCCTGCGGCAAGGAGGGTGATGATTATGAGGTTTCCGACCGATTCTATTCCGGCTCCCATGAATCCGGCAAGATTGATGAGTCCGTAGCCGTTGAAAAGTGCAATGATTATGGTTGACAGGATTCCGGCGCTAAGCACTACTGTGACGTTGATACCGGCTATGGCAAGGGCTATCACGATGATGTACGGAAGCACGAGCACCCAGTTGGTGGTTGTGGCCGGAGTAATTGTTTCAGTGGGAGTTGACATAAAACCCTGTACCATGTAAACAATGAGCACCGCAGCCGCTGCCGGGATGACAATGCGCAGATTTGCTTTGAATTTGTCGTTCATCTGGCATCCCTGGGTTCGGGTTGCAGCAATGGTTGTATCGGAGATAAAAGAGAGGTTATCGCCAAAAAATGCACCCCCGATAACGACGGCGACGAAGAATGGTATGGGTAGGGCCTCGGCATCGGCCAGTTCGACTGCCAGTGGAGTGAGTGCGACAACAGTGCCAACCGATGTGCCAATAGAGAGGGAGATGAAGCATGCGGCCACAAACAGGCCCGGAACAAGCATCTGAGCAGGCAGATATTCGAGAGCAAGATTGACAGTTGCTTCGACGGCACCAACTTCGCGTGCAAGAGCGGCAAAAGCTCCGGCGAGAATGAAAATCCAGATCATGTACATGACCGTTGGCGACCCGGCATCGCGCGAGAAAACTTCGACACGCTGCTGGAGTGATGTGCCTCGCATCATCAGTACGGCCCATGCTGAAGCTATGATGAGCGACACAGACAGCGGCATTTTGTAGAAGTCGCCGGCAGCAATGGACACAGCCACATAGCTGAGCAAAAATACCAGAATAGGGGAAATGGCCAACAAGCCTTTGCGGACGGATATAGAATTCATTTTACAAGCTTTTGCACTGATAGGCATAACGGAGATTCGCCTGAATACTTTTTTCAAAAAAAGAAGCACCGGAAACGATGACTTCGAATCCGGTGTTTTTTGTAGAGGTTCCTAGCAGATTCGAACTGCTGTAAACGGTTTTGCAGACCGGTACCTAACCACTCGGCCAAGGAACCATTTTTGTGTTTTGCGAAACTATATATCTCTTGTTTGCGAGTGCAAAGTTAAATAAACTTTATTAAATATCCAAACTCGTTCCCGATAAAATGAGTAACTTTACAAAAAAACTTTTGATATGAGATTCAGATATTGTCCAGATTGCGGAGCCAAGCTGGTCGATCGTGAAATTGGCGATGAAGGGCTGGTTCCGTGGTGCGAGGCTTGCGAACGGCCATGGTTTGACATGTTTCCTTGTTGTGTGATAACATTGGTGACCGACGGGGCAGGCAAGGTTTTGCTTCTGCGTCAGAATTATATTCACCCGACGTATATGAATCTTGTGTCGGGCTATATCACCCCCGGTGAGTCGGCCGAGGTAGCCGCCGTGCGCGAGGTGAAGGAGGAAACCGGCCTTGATGTTTCGTCGATCCGGATTGCCGGAACATGGTGGTTTGCGCGCAAACAGATGCTGATGATCGGTTTTGTGGCTACGGCTGACAGCCGTTTGCCGCTTGTGTTGTCGGATGAGGTTGATTCGGCATCGTGGTTTCCGGCAGATGAAGCCTTGTCGCTCGTGCATCCGGAAGGGAGTGTTTCGCATGCTTTGGTTAAGCTTTATGCTGAATAGACGACGGGGGAATTGTCGTCCAGCTGGACGACACACAGCTTGCGAAACATGGATTGCGCTTGTATAAACAACAAAACAGCTCCGGAGCCTGTTGGCAGCGGAGCTGTTTTGGTGATTTAGACGTATCGTCCCGAAAATTATTCGCCGGGGATGATAGCTTCGCTGGGGCAAACTTCAGCGCAGCTTCCGCAGTCGATGCAAGTGTCGGGGTTGATTTTGTAGATGTCGCCTTCTGAGATTGATTCAGTGGGACATACGGGCATACATGTGCCGCATGCTACACAGTTGTCAGTAATAACGTAAGCCATAATTTTAATTTTGATTGTTGAATTAATTACAGAATAAAATTGCTTTAATGCTGCAAAGGTAAATTTTTTACTTGAGTCCACAAAATTAATATGCTAAATAAAATAGGACAGCATTGTAAAAAGGCTGGAAGGGTGTATTGATGTTGCGGGTAGACTGTATCCATGGAACTGCGGCTTGCCCGTGTATAACTTGCATAATCTGATGCGATTGCCTTGCAACAAATTAGTTGAAGTTAAATATTTTCCGTATATTTGCATGACGTAGCGGTCTCAGACGATAGATGATAGATATAGTTTCTTGTCGCTGATTCTTGAAAGGAAATATATTAATTAAATTAGTACAATGAAGAGAATACTGTGTATCCTTTTGTTTGGAATGTCTGTATTTGCAACTTACTCCCAAGTATTTCAGACTTATTATAACGACGGACCTATATCGATAAGAGTAGAACAGGCCGACAAAATTGTTGACTACAAGACGCGGCGAGTCCAAGAAGTTAGAATCTACAACTCGTCTGCTAATGTTTACGAAATCACGGGTTATGTCCGGGTGAGATTTACTGAGCTAAGAACGGGAAAGACCGACAGTAAAGATTGTCGCTTTAATATGAGGGTGAGTAATAGTAACTATGGTAAGTATGTGAATACATATTTTAAACCTTCATGGTCTATTTATGGGGGGTGGACGGATCAAGTCTCATTCTATATTGAGTCTTGCCGACCGTTAGATAGCAGTCAGTTGTACTCAAACCAGAACGTCAATATTCCTAAGACTTACTTCAGACAAAAATCTACTTTTTATGGTGAGGATGCTTCATCAAAAATGGAGGTGACGTATTATCCTAATGGGACGTGTAAATGTACAGGCTATGTTCTTGAAAACGACCATTGGGTGAAAGGGACTTCCGATGGTGTATATTATATGCAGGGAAATGTAATTTATGTTATGTGGGATGAATGGTTAAAGGAGAACTACACGGTAAACAACAGCCAGTATGTAAACGGTGGTTTGATTTTGAGGCTACGGTAACAGGATAAAAAAGGTGTGTCCGAGTGATGACGGGCACACCTTTGATATGTTACAAGGGAACGGTGGAGGTTAAGCTTTAGCCTCAGCTTCGGGGGCGATGAGCTTGTAACCTTTTCCGTGGATGTTCATGATTTCAATCGAG
>CAYQYL010000096.1:0-7646 GCA_964421745.1 uncultured Muribaculum sp.
AAAGCCGACGCCGACGGTTCAATCGAAGCCTTGTCAGCCTCGCTCATTAAACTGTCGACCGAGGAAATCAAGGTTAATGTGCTTCATAAGGCTGTGGGTGCAACCTCGGAGAGCGATGTTACCCTCGCTGCAGCTTCCGATGCTATTATCATCGGTTTCCAGGTGCGTCCGTCGCAGGCCGCCCGTCGTGCCGCCGAACGCGAAGGCGTAGAAATTCGCCTCTATTCTGTCATCTATCAGGCTATCGAAGAGGTGAAAGACGCTATGGAAGGTATGCTCGAACCGGAACTCAAAGAAGAAGTTACAGGAACGGCCGAAGTGCTCCAGACCTACAAGATTTCAAAGGTCGGCACAATTGCCGGAGCTATTGTGCGTGAAGGCAAGATCAAACGCTCCTGCAAGGTTCGCCTTATACGCGACGGCATTGTTCGCTACACCGGTGAGCTCGGATCGCTCAAACGCTTTAAAGACGACGTCAAGGAAGTGCTCAACGGCTACGACTGCGGTATTTCGATTGCCGGTTACAACGACCTGCAGGAAGGCGATATGATCGAAGCCTTCGAAGAGGTTGAAGTTAAGAAGTCGTTATAAACACAGCATGTTTGCAACGCACCTGAACATAGGATCTAATCAGGGCTGCCGGCACGAAAACATCCAGCGTGCCGCAGCCCTGATTGAGCATCTTGACGGGGTGCGTTCCACACGCTGTTCCGAAGTCGTTGAGTCGGAGCCGTGGGGCTATGATTCGCCTAATCGTTTTCTGAACATGGGTATGCTTGTCCACACCGATATGCATCCTGCTCAATTGCTACCTATGTTGCTCGAAATTCAAAATAGCATTAGTCCTGACCCTCACCGCAATCCCGACGGAACGTATGCCGACCGTATTGTCGACATCGACATAATTGCCTCCCACGATCTGGATGCCGAAACTCCCGTCGTTTATTCCGACAGCCGGCTGACAGTTCCTCATCCGCTGATGCACTGCCGCGATTTCGTGCTTCTGCCCCTACTGCAGCTTGAGCCCGACTGGCGCCACCCGCTATCGGGAATCGGCGGTCGGCAGCTATTAATTAATGTGCTCACAAAAAAGTCATGAAACTGAATAAAATTGTAAGTCCGCTCATCAAGTATGGTTTGCCGCTGGCTATTAGCGTTGCACTTTGCTACAGCCTTTTCGGAAAAATCGACATGTCGTCCATTGTCGGCGAACTGCGCGGATGCGACTACTGGTGGCTGATCGTAGCGCTGGTGGTAGCCATATTCTCGCATATCTTCCGCGCAATGCGATGGCGCATTCAGCTCGACGCGCTCGATGTGCGTGTGCCTCTGTTGCCCCTTGTGTGGAGTATTTTCGGAACGTATGCTGTCAATCTGATTCTTCCTCGTCTTGGCGAGTTGTGGCGTTCTGGCTACATTGCCAAGCGCCAGAAAGCATCGTTCACCACTGTTTTCGGCTCAATGGTTGCCGACCGTCTTGCCGACACATTGACAGTGTTGATTCTGCTTGTGCTCACATTCTTCGTGTCGAGCGATGCCTTTACCGGATTTGCCGAAAAATACCCCGAAAGCTACCGCGGAATCCTCGCCATGCTTCATTCGCCATGGTTGTGGGCGTGCGCTGTTGCGGGTCTGGTTGTGTTAGGGGCTATCTTTATGGCTCGTACGCAGAACAAGTTTGTGCTCAAACTGCGTGAGTGGATAAAGAATCTTTGGCTCGGTTTCGCTGTCGTGGTCACTATGCCCGGCAAAGGGCGTTGGTTGCTCTACACCGCAGCCATCTGGACTTGCTATTTTGTCCAGCTCTATCTGGCTTTCTTTGCCTTCTCGTTCACCGAACACCTCGGCCTGACAGCCGCCCTGGTGGCATTTGTGCTGTCGAGCATCTCAATGGGCATACCCTCCAATGGAGGCCTTGGCCCATGGCATCTTGCCATAATCTTCGCACTTGGCCTGTATGGTGTTGACTATACGCAGGCAGCGGCATTCTCAATGATCGTGTGGGGTTCGCAGAACCTGCAGATTGTTCTGCTTGGACTCTATTCGTTCATCTCTATAGCATTCGACAACCGTAAACTGAAAAAATAATAATATGAATTTCGACGAGCAACCCGACCACTATACCATTCCCGAAGACTACAAAGCCAGTCAGGAAGAAACAATACATTGGGAACAGCATCAGGAGCAGGAGCGTATCGACGAAGGTAAAAAGCCCAAAAAGCTTCACCGTGGCCGACGCATTTTCATCAGCACCGTGCTCATTCTGGCCGTTGTGCTTGGCGCCGCATTCTGGTTGCGCTACTACAATCCATACATCACCAACGCAAAAGAAACCGGATGCATAGTCCGTGTCGAGCAGCGTGGCCACATTTTCAAAACCTGGGAAGGTGACATGATTCTGCAGAATGCGCTTGCCGATTCCGGTCGTGTCTATTCACACGATTTTTCATTTTCAGTCGAAAACGAAAAACTGGCGCTCCAACTTCAGGCGCTCCAGGGAACTGGACGCACAGTCGAAATCCACTATAAAAGCTACTCCGGCATCCTCCCATGGCGCGGCTCATCGCCAAACATAATCACCTCCGTCACTCCCTTGCCCTCAAACCAATAATCGCGTTCCCGCAATTTCGAATGCATTAAGCACTCCATACTACAGGCGTATCACCAATTCCGATAATCCTTTTCGTTTAAATATTTTTTATCTAACGATTTGTTTTTTTAGAATTAGATTGTAGATTTGTGGATATTCATTAACTAACAGTATAGATTATGAAACTGGTGAAAAAAGTAATAGGCATTTTCTTTGTGATTGCAATGGCTGCCTGTAACAATTCGGATGACAAGGAAGATATTGTGTATGGGAACGTAAGCTCTCTGCTGAACATATATATTGTTGATAACAATGGGGAAAATTTGTTGTCGGCCGATTCTGACGAGTGTTGTCTGACAAAAGATCAATTTGTTGAAAATGGCTCTTACTACAGATTCAAGCGTATGGTTTCTGGTAAAGAAACATTCGTCACCGCGACTTTTAGCGAAGATAAAGGTTGTTTGCAGTTGGTGGAAGTGTTGCCTGAGGTAAATAGTAACGGTGCGCTGGTTATTGAAATAAAGAATGGCGAGGACGTTAGACTTGAGCGTACTTACATCCATGAAAATTATAAGAAAGGTTGGAGGTATAAGTTGTTAGTAAACGACAGCGAAGTAGAATGTAATGCCCGCGAACCGGAGAAAGGCAATCCGAAGTACTACCCAAGCGAACATAACTATACTGTAGTGCTCAATTGAGAGGCTGCGCCGCGTCGCGGTGCTACAAAACTAATTTATTAACTGCTATTGTTTGAGCAGGTCGACGGCGAAGTCTATTATGGTGTCGTGACCGTCGAGCGCAGCCTGCGGATCCAGCCCTATGCGGCATCCTTCGGTGGGCTCGATGCCGAATTCGGTGGTGTTGCCTTTGGGGTCGAGCACCGAGCAGGCCGAGAAGCGGACTCCCCAGCCGTTGGGTAGCTCCGAGCTGAACGGCATTCCTGAGCCACCGCCTGTAGTAGTGCCTACAATGCTGACATTGGGCAGATACTGCATTATAGAAACGAAATTGTTTGCGGCCGAGAATGTGCCTCGGCCTGCAAGTATCGCAACAGGCTTGCCCCACATTATGCGGCCCGATTGAGCCGGCTCGTAGTAGAAGGGGTAGGGTTCGGAAAAGTCGTTGTGGCCCGGACCGGACTTGTGTGAGATATAGCCGGCGAGGGTACGTTCGGTGATGAAGCGTGCAACAAGGGTTTCCACATTTGTCAGTGCGCCGCCTCCGTTGTTGCGTATGTCGATAATCAGCCCGTCGCAAGAGGCCAGATAGAACAGCACTTGATCGAGATTGCTTTCGCCAATGGGGTTTGCAAACGACGAGTAACGCACATATCCAATGTTTTGTGGCAGAATGGCATAGTCCATGCCCGACGTGCTCAGGAAATTGAAGTTCAGATAGTATTGCTCCACGAGGCGTTCCGAATAATCGTCGGGATAGTCGGACCACCATTTGCGATAATACGATGTGTTGAACGACGATATCAGGTTTGTGTGGCCGTCGCGCAGTTCGTTGAGCATGTCGGCACAGACATAAAACAGCTCGGTTGAGGTCATTTTGTTGCTCACCTTTGTCCGGTAGCGTGAGTGCACCTCGTTCCAGTCGATATCTTTTTCGGCAAAGAAGCAATAGTGTTCGTCGAGTATTGTCCATAGCGCCTCGAAGTTGCCACGCGGATTGTCGTCCCACTCGGCAATCGAGTGGCATGAGCTAAGAATCGTAGAAAAAATGGCAGCGGCTGTCAGCGCCAATGCGTTTCGTATTCTCATAATCAGTACAGAGCTGAAATTATTCGGGTCTCACGGTCGAGGCCTTTATAGGGTTTTATACTCAGCCATTCGCCGGCTACACCGATGGCTGCGCGCCACGACACAAGTCGTGTCGTAATATGGTTTACACGGGTCGAGGTCACATCTGCCGCCAGGCCTATGCGGAGTGCCGTTTTGCCCAGATGCAGATCGGCTGTCAGCAGGTTGTCCATCCGGAAATAGTTGCCCCACCAGGCTGCATGTGCCAGTCCCTTGTGGTTGCCAAGATAGATTTCGTAGAAAAGTTCGCCGTAGTCGGGCGAGAAGAAAACTCCCGTCAGCGGCAGCGTAGGCTGATAGCGCAATGTGATCGGCAGTCGCCAAAGGCGTGTCTGCCATGCGGCATATCCTGTGGCGTTCAGAGTGGCTGCAGCCTCGACAGCTACCGGATTGTTGCCGTTGCGAGGGTTGTAGAGTACGCCTAAGTTGATTCCTACCGAGCCTCCTGCGCCGACCGTGATTCGGTGGGGCAACCGCCAGCGATACATCATGCCCCAGTTGAAGTCGCCGTTCAGACGCCACATGTCGGCATTTTTGGCCGGATTCTGGTCGTTGTCGAATTTCAGGGTAGCAGCCAGCCGCATCACCCAGCGGTCGGGGTTGAAACGCATTGCCTGCATACGCTCGTAGCGCAGAGCCAGTTCCATTCCGCTGTAGCGTAATGGCGTCAGATATGTGTTGATTATCTGCGACGAGCCGGCTTCGAGGGTGTAAGCCGCCGCAACCGGCCGGAGCGGTGTCGGCTCGTTGTCGTCGGCCTGTGCCGCTATAATTGTAGCGCAGCAGGCTATTGTTGTCAGAATTGTTCTTAGCCGTTTCATAGCCTAAAAAATGCGTTTCTGACCGTTGATTTCGTCGCGCACTTCGTCGTCCGACAGTTCGTTTGCCGTTGCATCTGTGTCGTCGGTCGGTTCGTCGGGGGTGTCGGTCAGTTCGTCAGCCGGTTCTTCGGCCGAAAGATCCGGCTCAATTTCCTCCACTAAAGCGAGATTGAAAGTTGTCAGGCGTTTTCCGCGTGCTTTCACGCTTTTCACACCAATGAATTCTGCGGCATTCACAATCAGCGGTTCGCGGAACGAGTCGTCACCGCCGAAAGTCACTTTCAGGCGGCAACCTTTGGTGTCGGTCAACAGAATCAGTTTCGAAGCTTCGTTGTCGCCTATGTAGCGGGTGCGTTTGGCTGTGGGCTCGAATGTGAAGCGCTTAATGTAGGGGTATTTCTGGTCAGCATCGTCGATGACAGCAGTCCAGACATGTCCCGGACGATACTTTTCGATGCGCAGAATGTTGTCGTCGTAGTGGTTGGTGGCGTCGAAGTTGGTCATGTAATACTCGCCCGATTTCAGTACGACCAGTATCTGGTCGTCGCCCGAAAATTCGCCCAGGAGCACCCCGCGCTGGTCGTAGTTGAGGCGGAGCACATCGGGATCGAACCAAACCTGACGCCCTCCCAGAGTTGATACACCCTTTTCTTTGAGCGAGAAGCGGTGCACCCCGTTCTTGGTTAGGATATTTCCTTGCGAGGCTTCACCTTTTATTGCGATTTCGCTGAAGACGACGTCGAACTGCAATGTCTTAAGGCGTAGTTTCGGTTTGAGGGTTACGCGGACAACCTCGGCTTCGCCATTTGGATTGGCCGAGAACCACATAACTTTCGAGCCAGGCAGCCCCTGGGTCAGGTCATATTCTTTGTCGCGTGTAACACCTTTGACAAAGAAGCGTTTCATATAGTAGATTCCGGCTTTGCCATTTTGATAAATAGCATTGTAAACCGTTCGCTCGTCGTTGCGTTTGAACACATTCACATACAGCACGCCTTTGCCGACAAACATCTTATCCTGGACGCGCACAACTTTGTAGCGGCCGTCCTTGTAGAAGATAATAATGTCGTCGATGTCGGAGCAGTTGCAGAGGAACTCGTCTTTTTTCAATGCAGTGCCGATGAATCCTTCCTCGCGGTTGATGTAGAGGCGTTCGTTGGCTTCGGCCACTGTGGCAGCCTGAATGTTGTCGAAGCCGCGGATTACGGTGCGTCGTGGGTAGGCAGCTCCATATTTTTCTTTCAGTTTCAGATACCAGTCGATTGTGTACCCGGTCAGATTCGCCAGATGCAGGTTGATTTGCTCTATGCGGTCTTTGTAGGATTGGATCAGGCGGTCGGCCTCGTCGGCGTTGAATTTAAGAATACGCTTCATTCGGATTTCCATGAGGCGAAGAATGTCGTCGCGCGTCACTTCGCGCCAGAAATCCTTGACAAACGGTTCCAGCCGGCGGGCAACATGCTCAATGACAGCGTCCATCGATTCTCCCTGCTCGAATTCTTTGTCTTTGTAGATGCGCTCCTCGATGAAGATGCGTTCGAGTGAGGCAAACTGTAGCGACTCCAGCAGTTCGTCGCGCTGAATATCCAGCTCACGTTTGAGCAAATTCCGGGTCGAGTCAACGCTATGGCGCAACACATCGCTCACGCCGAGGAATTGCGGCTTACGGTCGGAAATCACACAGCAGTTGGGCGATATGCTCAGCTCGCAGTCGGTGAATGCATACAGGGCGTCGATGGCTTTGTCTGACGACGTGCCGGGCAGCAGATGAACCAGTATTCGGGCTTCGGCGGCGGTCATGTCCTCCACCTTGCGCAGCTTGATCTTGCCCTTTTCGCCGGCGCGCAGGATGCTCTCGCTCAGCGTGCCTGTTGTTTTTCCAAACGGAATCTCGGTAATGGCCAAGGTGCGGTTGTCAACCTTTTCAATCTTGGCACGGATTTTCACGGCACCTCCGCGCTGGCCGTCGTTGTAGCGGCTGATGTCGATGAAGCCTCCTGTGGGGAAATCGGGGTAGAGCGTAAACTCTTCGTCGCGCAGATAGGCTACGGCGGCATCGATAATCTCGTTGAAATTGTGTGGCAGAATCTTCGACGACAAACCGACAGCGATACCTTCACCCCCCTGCACCAGCAGCAGCGGGAATTTTGCCGGCAGTGTGACAGGCTCCGGCTTGCGGCCATCGTAGGACACGGTCCAGTCGGTAGTCTTGGAGTTGTAGAGCACCTCCAGTGCAAATGGCGACAGGCGTGCTTCGATGTATCGGCCCGCAGCGGCCGATGCCCCCGTCAGTACGTTACCCCAGTTTCCCTGAGTTTCGACAAGCAGTTCCTTCTGGCCCAGCTGCACCAGCGCATCCTTGATTGATGCGTCGCCGTGAGGGTGATACTGCATCGTGTTGCCCACAATGTTTGCCACCTTGTTGAAACG
>CAYQYL010000097.1:0-7599 GCA_964421745.1 uncultured Muribaculum sp.
TCTTGATGGCGTTTTCCTCGATGCCGCCGGGAGCGTTGTGCTGACGCCACCAGTTTACAGTCATGTTACCGCCGGCGCGCAGACGGTTGTTGAGGAAACCGTAGTCGGAGCTGAATCGTGCGTTTGCCTTGCGGAAGTCGGAGCCTTTGATGATACCGTCGTGGTCGAGGAGGCTCAGCGAGAGCGATGACGAGCCGTTTTCGTCGCCTTTCGACAGGCCTACGCTGTAGGTCTGCATCAGTGCTGTACGGTGAATCTCCTTTTCCCAGTCGGTGTTCTGCGGGTCGACAGCTACACCGTTGAGGTTCGTGTACCCCTTGAACTGAGGAGTCGGACCGTTGCCATAGATTTCAGATTGTGGAGTAGTGCCGTGAGCATATTTGTGGGCTGTCCAGTAGACCTGTCCCCATTGGTCGGCATTGAGCATGTCGAGGCCGCTGTTATAGGTCTGCAGTGTGAGAGTAGCATCGAATGTCACGTGGCATTCGCCTTTCTTGGCGCGTTTGGTTGTGATGATGATCACACCGTTGGCTGCCTGCGCTCCATAGATAGATGCTGAAGCCGCGTCTTTGAGCACCTGTATCGATTCGATATCGTTACTGTTAAGAATCGTACCGGGATTTTCGCGTGTCATCACACCATCGATCACATAGAGAGGTCCGTTGGCATCGCCGCGGAATGAAGATGCACCGCGGATCGATGTGCCTGTGCTCAGACCGCCGGGCGTACCGTCGGTTGTGATGTTCATACCGGCTACACGTCCTTGCAGAGCCTGAATCACGTTGCCGGTCGGGGTGTCGGAAACGTCTTTCATCTTTACGACTGAAACCGAGCCGGTGAGGTCGGATTTGCGTTCCGATGAGTAGCCGACAACGACCACTTCGTCGAGCACTTCTGAGTCTTCGCTCAGATAAATTTTCATTTCTTTTTCTGCGGTGACGGTTACATTCTTGAAACCAATGTAAGAAACTGAGAGTTTCGAACCTTCGGGAACTGAGATTGTGAAGTTTCCGTCGAGGTCGGTTGCGACACCGGCTTTGGTAGCTTCAGAAAATACAGTAGCACCCATCAGTGGTTCGTCGTCAACGGTCGATAGAACCGTACCTTGCACTGTGATGTTCTGTGCCTGTGCGCATAAAACCGCCAGAAGGAGGAAAAGCGCGTTGAGGATTGTTTTTTTCATGATTATTACGATTGGTAAATTTTTATGCCGCAAATTTATGTGCGACAATCCCTGTTTGTGTATAAATTATGTTGCATAGACTATGAAATTTCGGTCTATGAATAGATTTTTATAGCATTTGCTGAATTTTTATATGCTTGAGGGTGTGTTATTTGGCGCACAGACGTTCGCGCAACTCTGTCGGGGTTTCGCCAAAGGCCTCTCGATAGCAACGGGTGAAGTAGGCTGGGGTCGAGAAACCGCATTCGTAGGCGATTTCGCTTATCGAACGGTTGGTTTTAGTGAGCAGTTCGCGGGAGTGTTTCAGCCGGAGGTTGCGTAACAACTCAACGGGCGAGTAGTTGGTCAGAGCCTTGATTTTTCGATAGAATTGCGACCGCCCCAGTCCCATTCGGGCGGCAATTGAATCGATGTTAAGATCGCAATTGCCCATTTCGTTATTAACGATAGCTACGAAACGGTCGTAGAATTCGTTTTCGGCATCGGAACGAACTATGGTGTCTGTTTGTTGCTGGTGGGCGGGTGTCGTCGGACTCCAGAGATCGCGTATGCGGCGGCGGTTTTCAATCAGGTTGCGGCAACGCGATTTCAAAACGTTAATGTTGAACGGTTTGGCTACATAACCATCGGCACCGCTTTCGTAGCCTTGCGCACGCTGTTCGTCCATAGAACAGGCTGTGAGCATCAGAATGGGGATGTGCGAAGTGGAAACCTCGTTCTTTATCAGCCTGCAGCATTCCAGACCGTCCATGCCGGGCATCATGACGTCGCAGATTATGAGATCGGGCACAAATTTTGAGGCAAGACGAACACCTTCGCGGCCATTTGGGGCAAAAATGAGCGAATATTCGTCGTTCAGCAATTGGGCAAGCAGTTTGCGTATGTCTTCGTTGTCGTCGATGACAAGCATTAGCGGTTTGTCGCTATTGGGCTCATGGTCGGCCTGTGGCAGTTCAACCTCACCCAGTTCGGTAGCAACATCTTCGGCTGTGATTGTGCGTTCGGGAGCCGATGCCGGGCCGTCGATGTGTGTGATGGGAATCGTCACTGTGAACACCGAACCCACACCCGGTTGACTGCTGACGGTGATAGTGCCCTTGTGGAGTTCGACAAAGGCTTTTACGAGCGATAATCCTATGCCCGAACCGTTGGGGTGAACTTTGTCGACCTGATAGAATCGATCGAATATGTTGTCGATATCTTCGGCGGCAATTCCCTTGCCGGTGTCTTCGACGCTGAAGATGAGGTTATCCCCGTCAACGCGAGCTAAAAATTTGATATGGCCATTGTCGGGGGTGTATTTGAACGCATTCGACATCAGGTTGAAGAACACCCGTTCAATTTTCTCGACATCGATTGCAAGCGAAAACCTCTCGTCGACATCAACGTTGACCGCGAATTTTATGTCGCGTTTTCTGGCAACCGCACGGAAAGCATCGGCCCAATCGGCGACGAGTGTGGCGAAACTGGCTTCGGTCAGGTTGACACTGAGTTTGTCGTTTTCGTATTTCCGGAAGTCGAGAATCTGGTTTATAAGACGATGAAGGATCCGAACATTTTTACGTGCAATACTCATCAGCGCATGCTGCTGGGGCGTAAGGTTGTCGGCGTCGACGAGTTGTTCGACAGGTTCGGAGATAAGAGTTAGCGGTGTGCGCAAATCATGCGACACATTTGTGAAGAACATTAGTTTTGACTGGGTTGCAACGTTTAATTGCCGGTTGAGCTCTTTTTGGGCATCGCGTTGTTCTTCAAGCAGCTGGTTTTGTTTCATCAGCTGGTTCTGGTGGCGTTTGTGTTGCCAGAATGAGCGTAGAAGCAAGAATAACACTCCGACAAGCAGCAGCAGAATGACAATAGCGGCATAGAATAATGTTGTCTGGGCATAGTGTTCGCTCCAGTAACTGTCCATCTGTGTCTTCAGTTGCTGGATCTTGTTGATTTCCTCTTTGAGTTCTTCGTTCTGGGCAAGCGCGATAGCTACGTTGGCCCGATCCACGGGTAGCTCTATAGGCAGTCGGGTGAGTGTGTCGAACGGTTCGCCGTTGAGAATCGACAGAGCTGTTCGTATCAGCCGGTAGCCTTCGGTCGGGTAAAGGAAAGTGGCATCGATAACGCTGTCGGCCACGGCTTTAACCCCTATATCGGGAGCGGCATCGATGCCTATCACCTTTGCCTTAACACCGTGTCGGCGCGCCACATCGGAAGCTGCGATGGCCATACGGTCGTTGTGAGCGAAAATAAGGTCGATGTCGGTGTGGAGGGTTAACAGAGAATCCGTAACCCGGTAGGCCTCTTCGTAAGTCCAGTTGCCGACGGCTGTAGCAACCACCTCGATTCCGGCTGCTTCGGCCTCTGTTGCGAACCCTTCATGACGCTCGATTGCCGGCGAAGAACCTGTAAGGCCATAAATCTCCAGCACCTTGGCTCCGGGCTGAGTAATCTGTGCGGCATAGCGTGCGGCTGCTTTGCCTATAGCAAAATTGTCTGTTCCCTGAAAAGCAGTATATGTGTCGCCGTTGATTTTCCGGTCGAATACAATCACTGGCTTACCCGCCTCGTAGACCTCCCTGATCACCGGTGTGATTGCATCCGCTTCGTTTGGAGCAGCAATGATTATGTCGAAATCGTTGTCGAGAAAATAGCGTATGTCGGCAATCTGGCGGTCGTTGTCGTTGTCGGCCGAGCGAATCTCGACACTCACGCCCGGATTAAACATCACCTCGCGGTAGATCTCGTCATTCATTTTTTCGCGCCAGTCGTCTTGGCTGCATTGCGAAACCCCGATCCTGAACGTCTTATGATCCTGACAGGACGTACAATACAACAAAGCCAACAGAGCAACAAATATGATTGCCAGTCTATTTTTCATGTTTTTAAGGTCTAAAGAATCTGTATGCAACTTTAACGTTTGCGCAAAAATAAAACAATTTCATGAATAAAATCTAAGTTTATCAGGAAATTTCTATACAATTCACTGAATTTTAACAACAACCGCGCTACATCGCAGAGAGACACCCTTTTAACGGATACGGATGAACATAGATTTAGATGTATTTGTTTTCTAAATATAACGCAGCTTCCGCCTGTGCCATAGCGACACAGCATCACTTAATTAACTATTTATTTATGAAAAAAGGAATTCTGACATTGGCTTTCGGGACATTCGCTCTCGGAATGACAGAATACGTTATGATGAGTATTCTGCCGGATCTGGCACACGATTTTGGTGTGAGTGTTTCAAAAGCCGGCAATCTCATTTCAGCCTACGCTATAGGAGTGTGTGTGGGAGCGCCGTTGTCGGCAATTTTCCTCAGGAACTGGCCGCTGCGAAATATTCTCATACTGCTGATGGCAATTCTTTGTCTGGGTAATATATCTTTCGCAATAAGTTCGGATTTTAATTTAGGCCTTGGAGCCCGTTTCCTGTCGGGGCTTCCTCATGGAGCGTTTTTTGGCACAGGCTCAATAGTAGCAAGCCGTCTGATGCCTGACAAACAAACAACGGCAGTTTCACTGATGACACTTGGAATGACTACGGCCAACCTCCTTGGCATTCCTGTTGGTAGTTTCATAGCCAATTCCTTTAACTGGAGGTGGATTTTTATATTTAATGCAAGTTGGGCGCTTATAACAATGTTGATGTTTATCTTCATCGTTAAAGGGGTTGGAAGTCTGCCGAAAACGAGTGTGGCGGGTGAATTCCGTTTTCTTAAAAGTCCGGCTCCGTGGCTGCTGATCGTGTTCACAATACTCTGTCAGGGTGGCTGTTTCTCAATGTATTCCTATGTGACGCCGATTATGACAAATGCCGGACTACAGCAAAAATATATCCCTTTGTTCATGGTATTGATCGGTGCATCGATGAGCATCGGCAACTATATTGCAGGTGTGTTGTCCGACAAATTCACACCTTCCAGAATAGCTTTGATTGTGTCTGTAATAATGACGTCTATCCTACTGGCAATATATTTTTCACGAACCAATATGCTTTTGGCAGGAGCGGGAGTAATGATTGCGACAGCATGTCTGTTTGCATTGTCATCGCCAATGCAGTTGTTGCTGTTGAAATACTCGTCGGGAGGAGAACTAATGGGCGGAGCGGCAGTGCAGATTGCATTCAATCTGGGCAATGCCATAGGCGCGGCAGTGGGCGGCTACGCATTGGCTCGAACTGGCGTGCCCGCAATGACTTCGCTTTCAGGTATGGGCTTCGCCTTACTTTCCATTTTCGTCATCTACCTGTTCATTCACAGATTTTCACGGCCAACCCCCGTCAACCAGGGCTAGTCCCGGCAGGCTCTTAAAATTGAGAGGACGCTCTGTTTATAGTTGAAATTTTCTCTTAAAGAAATGGGGCATTAAGTAGGTTGATTTCGATTCTTCATAGCTGCTGCCGACACAACGGCGACTACCAATGCAAAGACGGCAATCCCGGCAAAGGATGTATGCAACCCATAGTGGTTGGCAACAAAACCTATCAGAACAGGTCCCAGCAATATGCCCGAGTAGCCGAGCGCATTGATGAGGCTGATGATGTTCTGTACGGCCATACCTTTGATTCCCGACGCAAACGATATGAACTGCGGAACAATATTTGCCGCTCCCAGACCCACGAGTGCGAACCCGATGGCGGTTGTGACGATGTTCGGAATTATAATAATGATCAAAAAACCTAAGGCAACCGATAGTGCCCCGAGCACCACAACCCGTCGTTGTCCTAACCGGTCAACAATTTTGTCACCCAAAAAACGCATAAGTGTCATCGTTACAGCGAAAGCCGTGTAAAAGAATCCGGCCGATGAAATATCTACCCCGCGGTTTTCACTTACAAATATCGCCGACCAGCCCATGACTGCTCCTTCTGAGGCATACATTATAAAGCAAAGAAATCCTATCACCAACACCATCGGGGGAATAGAGAACCGCTTCTTTCCGGTCGGTTTTGCCTCGGTCGGTGAATTGGCTTTTTGAATTTCATTTTTCTTTAACAACCCGCGACACCCAACCAGCAATGCTATCATTATTAGCCCCATAGTTATTGCTACCGCCCACTTCGGAACTACTCCCAAAGAGAAGAGTACACTCATCACGCCTGCTCCGATGAGTGTGCCCAGCGAATATCCGCCATGAAACCCCGACATCAGATGACGGCCCGTTTGATGCTCTATTGCAACCCCGTTAATGTTGGCTGCTACATCGATCGTTATAGTGCACGCACCAAAAATCATCAACATTGCCGCCGTGAGCCAGACGTTTGTCATCAAACTGATAGCCAACAACGCCAATGCCATCAGAAAGCTTGAAAAATACACAACAGGCTTTGCTCCAAATCTCATGCACATCCAGCCTGATAACGGCAAGGCGATGATCGATCCTAATCCGGAGCAAAGCATTAGCAGACCTAATTTTTCCTCACTGAGCGAAAATGCACTTTTCACATACGGCACCAGTGGTGCCCACGCTGCTTCAAGGCATCCGATCACCAGAAATGCTGTGCGATTGGCAGTCAATGGATGTTTGGTTGTTTGCAAATTACTCATTAATGTTTGGTTATAACTTTGTCAATAAATTGATTATCGAGATAATAAAATCCTAAATGACGATTATTTTCCTAAGAATAATGAATTGTATGGTTTCTTCATTTTGGTCTTAAACATATTCCGGCATAAAATTAATACACTAAATATGACTGTGCAAATGATAGCACCACAGTATATGAAGGCGAGCAGCAGAATCTTTTTCAGGTATTTTATTCCGTGGCGGTAAGATTTTTAAAGTTGCGAATTGTTTTGGGCAGAAAGACAGTAATTAAAAGAACTAAGAATATTACCGTTGCTGCTATGACAATCCAGAAGCGGTATCGACCGACAACCCAAAGGTTGGAGAGAAACAATGTAAAGAATACTACCATAGCCATGCCGAGCACGATTTCACCGGCAAGTGTGTAAAACCGTAAAGAGGCAACTTGTTTCATCGTCTGCATCGGTGTGGCAATAGCGATGTTGATTTTCCTGGTCTTTAAGTACAGAAATCTATACCATACTGCCGCCATTGCCAAAAATATACCGAGATATAGTTTATAGGCGAGAGGGAATGCATCATTACCCAGTCCTGCGTTCCATGCAATAAGGAACACGATGGCAATAATAATACAGGATAATGCTCCATGACGGAACTGTTTCATTATTTTTTTCTGTGCTGTATTGCAGGTTTCTGTGTCGAAGTCGATTGAATCACCGCTCTTTTTTGCAAGAACATCATCGAGGGTCGACATGCTTTTTTTGAGGTCGGCTAAGTTCATACTATTTTGAATTTGAGATGAATTTGTTTTTTATGCTGTGAAGTTTGGTAGCCACATTGTTCCTTTAGATGCCGATTATTTCTGGAGTTTCCTCATATGAATATTCATCGAG
>CAYQYL010000098.1:0-7027 GCA_964421745.1 uncultured Muribaculum sp.
ATTCATAACCGTCGGCAGATCAGATGTTAATTTTTCTACTAAGATTAATCAGCTCTTCCTTTTCCTGCCTCGTTAGAGAACCGTAGCCTGATGCTCTAACTTTGTCAAGCAGCATGTCGAGCCGATTGCGGTCAGCAATTCCGTAACGACGCGGATTTTGAAGGTGCCGGCGCCGAAGTAGGGTGTGAAGCATGTTGGCTAATTTGTCGAGCGTACGGTTGAAGGGTTTGGTGATGTCAATTCCTCTCTTTTGTGCTAAAGCGAAAACTACACCCATACACGCTCCTCCGATGTGGGCTATGTGCCCTCCGCCATTATTGCCGCCGACACTCAGGAAATCAATAGCTATTGTGATTATGGCAATCCATTTCACCGACACTTCGCCTAAAAGCAAAAGCATCACCTTATAGTCAGGGTGGAGTATGGCGGTGGCGGTGACTATCGCTATCACAGCGGCAGAAGCTCCAATCAGCATTCCTGCTCCGGGGTGATGGGAAACCGGTAGCAGTGTGTAAGAAACCATGAAAAGCACTCCTCCGGCCACACCACCGTAAATATACAGTGCTGTCAGTCGTCGGGAGGTATCAGTCAACAGAAATATCTCACCGAACCAGTATAACCACAGCATGTTGAACAGCAAATGGAACAAGTCGTATTGCGCAAACATATATGTGAAGATACTCCAGGGCTGGTAGATATATCTTATAGGGGATGCAGGTAGTTCAACCAACGATAATATAGTCTGACCCAATGCAAGGTTCATCAGGCCGAATACGAGAGTGAAAAGGTGAAGCAACAGGAACACTGCGACGTTAATGAATATAATTCTATTCAGCAACGAACCGTAGCGCCACTTATTAAGCAGAGTATTAGTAAATCCCGCCATTTCCGTTGAATAAGCCCTTGTGTTTCCAGTAAAGAATAATTAATAATCCAAAAATCATACCGCCGAGGTGGGCGAAATGGGCAACACCGTCGTTTGCAGATGCCACACCGAGTAGCAATTCAATCACGCCGTAGCCGATAACCATCCATTTGGCTTTTATTGGAAATGGGAAAAACATCAGATAAAGTGGCAAATTCGGGAAAAGCATACCGAAAGCCAGCAATACGCCGTAGATTGCTCCGGAAGCGCCAACGGTGACAAGCGAATTCTCGATCCGCGAAGTGAGTTGACTTATATCCGACTGCGATACGGAATTCATCAGTTGTTGCATTGTCATGTGCTGCTCCGACGAGATGCGGGCCATTATCATTTCAATGTTATTGTTCACAAAACTGTCGATCATCAGAGTCCACACTCCTTCTTGAATCAAGGCTGCACCGATTCCGCAAGAAATGTAGTAGAACAGAAACCGCCGTGAGCCCAAAACGCGTTCAAGCGTAATGCCGAACATGAACAGCGTGAACATGTTAAAAAACAAATGGGCTATTCCGTTAGTTGAATGCAAAAACAGATATGTTATCAGCTGCGCCGGATTAAAGTCAGAGGCTCCGATGTAATGAAGACCACAGAATTTCATCATATTGTCTGCGAAATTTGTGGAGAACGAAACCATTGCCAGCCATATCAGAACATTAATGATGATCAAGTTCTTTGTTACCGGCGGGATTGTGCTGAAAATTGATCGACCGTTTAGTGACATTGTTTTGTCTGCTTATATGATGTGAATCGTTGGTAAAATATGGTTATTTTAACATCAATAGCCACACCCGGGTGTGCGAGTGTGGCATAGATTGATAAGAGTTCCGAGCGGTTGCTCTGTAAAAATTTGGTTCAAGCTGTTACTTAAGTTTTAGCTTTTGGCCAATAGACAGCTTGTCGTTTTTAATTCCGTTAAGCCGACGCAATGTAGCGACATTTGTTCCGTTGGCACGGGCAATCTTGTCGAGAGTATCGCCTTTTTTTACTTTATACGATCCTGCTGTCGAGGCAACTGCTTTAGATTTTGTCGATTTTTTAGCAGTTGCTTGGGTTGCCTTGGGCGAATAATCGCGAGCTTTGGTGTAGTTGCTCTTGTTGAATGTGTAAACGTCGGTGTGAGTGGTCTTGTTTTCAAAGTCGAAAATAGCAGCCGGGTTAATCGCGTAGCCCATGAAGCGTGTTTCGAAGTGGAGATGAGGACCGGTCGAACGGCCGGTGTTGCCTCCTAAAGCTATCGGTGTGCCTGCTTTGACATACTCGCCTGGCTCGACCAAGAATTTCGACAGGTGGCCGTAGATTGTTTCAAAACCATCGTTGTGAGTCAGTATCACATAATATCCATAGCCTTTGCGTTCAAACTTTGTCAGGCGCACGTAGCCTGAAAATGCCGCACGTATTGTGTCGCCGATCTGCACTTTAAGGTCGATACCCTTGTGTGTTCGGCGAAAGCGGGGACGATAACCGTAAGGTGAGGTAACGTAACCCATAGTTGGCATACAGAAATCGCTAACGTCGATGTTGGCTGTTGCCGGAACTTCCAGGTTGCGGAACGGGTTAACGGTTTGGTCGTTTTTGTATGTTTCGTATAAGTCGTTTTCAGGCATTTCCTCTTCACGGAACAAACCGTCCATATAGTTGAGGGTTTCCTGAAGTTTGATCTCCGACGATACGGATTTCTGCATCGCGAGCAGGTTTTCGTGGTTCGCATTGTGCTGTGCCGGACGGCGCAGTTCCTGAGCAAAAACCTGACCCGTGAAAGCGAGTGCGAATATGGCCGGTAAAGCCAGTTTGGTTAGTGTCTGCTTTAATTGCATTGTTCTATAATATCTTTTTGATAGCTCACACTTCATCAGGTGCGTAATAGAACCTGAAATCCGACGGCTTGTAGTCGAGAATCTCGCCCGGCTTGAAGAATCGGTTCAGCTCTATTTTTGCGTTTTCAACACTATCTGACGCATGAACTATGTTTTCCTGACCGCTCATGGAGAAATCGCCCCTTATAGTGCCCGGCTGTGCTTTTCTGCCGTTGGTGGCACCTGTCATAAGTCGAACCACTTCAATTGCGTCTTTTCCCTCAATGCACATTACAATGACCGGAGTTGCCATCATTGACTGCAACAGATCGGGGAAGAATGGTTTGTTCACTAAATGAGCGTAATGCTCACGAAGAATCAGTTCATCAAGTTGCATCATTTTCATGCCGATGATAAACAGCCCTTTGCGTTCAAAACGAGTTATTACTTCGCCTATGAGGCCGCGGTGAACAGCGGCGGGTTTAATTATGACAAGGGTTTGCTCCATGATATGTCTAATTTTTTAACATTCTAATGGTTAGCACTTCAAATATAAGAATTTTTCGGCAACCTATGACCATTTATAACTCTAAAAAATGCAAAATAGTTCGGAAATTTGATGTTTTCTGCTTGTAAATTGCAGATTGTCATGCTTTTGTGAAAAACATGTTTTAAAACATGTTTTTGGTTTTTGTAGTTGTTCTTGTTTTGAAATGTTTTCAGTGCAAGTTAAAATTTGTAATTTTTTCTTGCCTGTATCAACTGATTTTGCTCCAATCTATGCTGTGGTTGTGGAGAACTTGTAATTGAGTGGTAAGCAGCTGATTCTCCGCACTGGCTAAATTGGGATCCGATTCGAGTACTTTGGCTGCTGCATCGTGGGCGAGTTGAACGATTTGTCCGTCGGTTGCAAGATTTGCTATGCGAAGGTCGAATGCGATGCCACTTTGAAGTGTGCCCTCCATGTCGCCGGGCCCGCGCATCTTCAGATCGGCTTCGGCGATCACAAAGCCGTCGGTTGTCGATGTCATTACTTCGAGGCGTTGTCGTGTTTCTTTTGCTTGTTTGTGTTTCGACATGAGTATGCAGTAGCTCTGATCGGCTCCGCGGCCGACTCTGCCCCTCAGCTGATGCAGTTGTGAGAGTCCGAACCGTTCCGCATTCTCAATAATCATGACGGATGCATTCGGCACATTGACTCCCACTTCGATAACCGTTGTTGCCACGAGGATGCGTGCTTCTCCTGAGGCAAAAAGTTGCATCTGGTGATCTTTTTCTGCCGGTTTCATCTTGCCATGTACGAATGCGACCTTGTAGTTGCTGAATATTTCGCAGATGTGGTCATATCCTTCTTCAAGGCTGCGCAGGTCAAGCTTTTCATTTTCTTGTATAAGCGGATAGACAATGTAGGCCTGACGTCCTGACTTTAGTTGTTGTCCCAGGCTTCGGTAAACGCTTTGTCGATTTTCGTCGAAACGCAACAGGGTTGTGACAGGTTTGCGTCCGGGTGGGAGCTCGTCGATGATTGAAACGCTGAGGTTGCCATAGACTGTCATTGCCAGGGTTCTCGGTATGGGCGTCGCCGTCATTACCAACACATGTGGGGGAGTTGTGTTTTTGCTCCAAAGTCGGGCTCGCTGCGCAACGCCGAAGCGATGCTGTTCGTCGATCACAACAAATCCGAGGTTGTTAAACTGCACGCAATCTTCAAGCAGTGCATGTGTGCCGACGAGGATGTGTAATGAGCCGTCGAGAAGTTGTGAATGAATTACTTCGCGTTCTGTTTTCTTTGTCGAACCGGTGAGGAGCTTAATGTTTATTCCTATTGGAGCAGCAAGTTTGTAGAGGGTTTCAAAATGTTGTGTAGCGAGGATTTCTGTAGGGGCCATTAGACAAGCCTGTTTGTCGTTGTCCAACGCTATTAACATGCAAAGTAAGGCTACGAGGGTTTTGCCGCTGCCGACATCGCCTTGAAGCAGCCGATTCATCTGGAGTCCCGTGCACATATCAGCTCTTATTTCTTTTATAACTCGTTGTTGTGCGCCGGTTAGCTTGAATGGTAGCTGTTCGAAATAGAACCGGTTGAAAAATTGGCCGATTCGGTTGAACCTGAAACCGGGTGTTGAGCTACGCTGACTGAGCGATGATTTCTGAATGTTGAGTTGGATATAGAACAGTTCCTCGAATTTCAGTCTGAAGCGCGCTTTTTCGAGCATTGCAGTCGATTCGGGTGTGTGGATTTGCTTGAGTGCATCCTGTAGGCTGAGCAATTTTAATTGCCCGGTGATGTGGGGCGGCAATGTTTCTTCTATTGTGTTTGTTTGATTTAGAATTGTCTGCACCCATGTGAAAATTAACTTTTGTGTTATACCCCGATTTCGTAAAACTTCAGTCATCGGGTATACGCCCCTTATCGGGTATACTTCACCGGAAGTCGATGGTGACTCAACTTCGGGGTGTACCATGCTGATTCGGTTGTTGAATATGTCCGGTTTGCCAAACAAGATGTATTCTTTTCCCGGTATGTAGGCTTGCCGGATATCTTTAATCCTCCGAAACCACACAATTTCAATCGTTCCTGTCCTGTCTGAAAATAACGCTATCAGCCGGGTTTTGGCTCCTTCGCCGTGAATACTCATCGACACAAACCTTCCTCTGATCTGTACATAGGCCAAGTCGCCCGTCAGCTCGCTTATGCTGAATATTCTGCTGCGGTCTATGTAGCGGGTGGGGAAGTGGTGGAGAAGGTCGTGATAGGTGCGGATGTTGAGCTCCTTTGCCAGTAGTTCGGCGCGTTTAGGCCCGACACCTTTCAGGTACTTGATGTCTATGTCGCGTAAGTTCCGTGTCATGATTCGATTGCAAATTTAACTAAAGTGGGATAAACATGCAATTCGTGATTCTTATAGTGAAAAACAGCGATGCTGCAGCTTTGGAAGGCTGCAGCATCGCTGTTTTTTGCTTTGAGATATTTCTACTTTATGGGGTAGATTTATTTGAGGGCTTCCTTAACTTTATCGTTGGGAACCATTTCTTCTTTGAATACGTAGGCACCTGTTTTAGGCGACTTCTCCATGCGGATTACCTTGCTGTAGGTACGGCCTTCGCCTTTTTGAAGTGATGCGACGGTTTTCTTTGCCATATCTTAGGGTTTTCTTTGGATGTTATTATTTAATTTCTTTGTGAACAGTTACGCGCTTGAGGATGGGGTTGTATTTTTTCAGCTCAAGACGTTCGGTTGTGTTCTTGCGGTTTTTGGTGGTGATGTAGCGGGAGGTGCCGGGCATTCCGCTGGCTTTATGTTCTGTGCATTCGAGAATCACCTGTACTCGGTTGCCTTTAGCTTTCTTTGCCATGGTTGTTTAGAATTCTAAAAATTTGATGTCCTTACCTGTTAAAAAACCCTTTTCGGCTGCCTGCTGCATTGCAGTGTTCAAACCGAGTTTGTTGATGGTGCGAAGACCGGCGGCGGAAATGGTCAGACGAATCCATGCGTCCTGTTCAACCCAATAGAATTTCTTTTCGAAAAGATTCACATTGAATTTGCGTTTGGTGCGGCGCTTTGAGTGCGACACATTGTTACCTACCATTGCTTTCTTGCCTGTAATCTGACAAATCTTTGACATGGCTTGTTGTCTTTTATCGTTTTGTTTGTAGTTTTAATTAACACACTGTTTGTCAGGCAGCTGTCGCCGTTCTCATATCGCCTGACGGGGCGCATCTTTCCCCAGGCTTTACAGGACGTGCCTAAAACGTGTGCAAAGTAACTAATTTTTTTGCACTTATGCAAATATCAGATTCTTTTTTGTTCTATAATTTTATTTTTCATTGTTTTAGATTCGTTATCAGTATTCGTTTAAACCTTACCCGTCGGAGTCGTGTTATTATTAGTGATATGAGCATAATTAATGTTGGTCAACTACAACTGACAAAATGTCGGTCGACATGTCAGATTCCGGTTTGGCACGGATTATGCACAATATATAATGTGATTTTAACTGCAATTTTTATTAATACAAAATATATAACCTAATAATAATTAACGACAATGAACATTAAACCACTGGCCGATAGAGTGCTTATCAAGCCCACTCCGGCCGAAGAACGTACTATTTCAGGCATCATCATCCCTGACTCAGCTAAAGAAAAACCCCTTCGTGGATCTGTGCTTGCTGTTGGAAACGGCACAAAAGACGAAGAAATGGTTGTCAAGGAAGGTGATGTTGTTATTTATGGTAAATACGCTGGAACAGAAATCGAAGTTGACGATGAAACTCTCATCATCATGCGTCAGTCTGATATTCTCGCT
>CAYQYL010000099.1:0-6894 GCA_964421745.1 uncultured Muribaculum sp.
AAATTGCTGCGTGAGATTGTTAACCGCAATCATATCAAATTAATTAATTCAAAGATTCAGAGTGCAAAGGTACAAAAAATTCAGCTATTTCTATAGCAAAGCAAAACCATATTAACAAAAGAAGCGGAACCACGCCAAGAGCATGATTCCGCTTTATAGAGCCACACCAAAGGATGCGATGAAACTCCGAATGACAGGATTTGAGTGCTCGCCGTCCTTTGTAATCCGCCTGAGCTTAAAGCTTCTTCCCGAAGGAAGATGGGGCCCGCCATCAGACAACTAAGCTTGTCTCGGTATTTCATGTAAAATTGATGAGTTTCCCAATCAACTTTGATGTGGTAGTTTTCAATGTTCTCAATTAAACCCTCACGATGTTCGTTTTGGGTTTCTTTATTCTTATAACACAAAGATAGCCCATAAAGTTGAGTTAAGCAAAAAAATTTTGCACTAAAAATCCGGGCACGTTTGGCGACACGTGCCCGGATTTCAATGTTAGTTGATTTTAATCGATTATTTGTTTAATATTTTATTGATGTGCAACTGGATGTCAGAGCTGTTCACTATGCCGTCGTTGCTCATGTCGGCCTGCTTGGTGCTGAGGGTTGAGTTCTGAGGGTTGAGAACGTGGTTGATGAGGAACTGGAGGTCCGACGAGTTCACCACCTTGTCGCCGTTGAAGTCGCCGCTGACAGTCAGTGCGTCGGGATCGTTAATTGCGAACACACCCTTGCGGTCCGATCCATCGAGAGCGTAAACCCAGATTTCAGCTTTGCCTTCGCCATTGATTGTCACATTACCCTCCTGGTCGACCGAAGCGATTTCGGGGTTGGGAGCAAACCAATAGAAGTTGTCGAAGTCGGCGTTGTTGTAGGAAGCTGCCGCAACCTGTGCAACCTCACGCAAACCGGCAGCAGGAGTCGGCGCAGACATCGCCATTTCCGGTGCCAAAGCGGGAGCATGGCCGGTGACTTTGCTGACAAACCATTTCACAATAGGTTTCAGCAGCTGGAATATCGAACCGACGGAGTATTCCGTATCGATTGGCTCGGTTTCTACCGATTCAATCACATTACCGCCAAAGGTCTGGACATCGTCAAATCGATAGAACAGGTCTGAATCAAGATAGTCGTCAAACACTTCGTCGGGAACGAAGAGTGGCACGTTCTTCACAATATCATTTCCGAAACCGGCGTTACCTTCTGCAGGTGTCAGACCGCGGGCAACAATTTTCTGAAGTCCCGTGCAACCCGTGTAAGCATTGTCGCCGATTGTTGTGATGTTTTCCGAAAGCGAAAGAACTTCCAGTCCGGTGCAGCCATAGAAGGCTTCTGAACCGATTTTGCTGACATTATCGGACATCACAACATTGGTGAGAGCCTTACAGTTTTTAAACAGTGAGGCCGGGATTGATGTAACCTGATCGCCTACGACGGCTTTCTGCAGATTTGTGAATCCGGTGAAGTTGAACTGCGAAGCCTTTATGTCGCGGCCAATGTAGACTTCTTCCAGCGCGGCTAAATTACCGGCAATTGTCAATGCTACCTCAGGTAATTGAATCTGATTGTTTCCGTCGGCGATGATAAGTTGCTGGAAGTTGATGCGATTGAAACTTTGAATCGATTTCAAGGAAGCCGGCAGTCGGAGCACTGCGTTGTCGCAGGCAAGCGACCCGATGGTTTCAATGCCTTCCGAGAAACTTACATTTTCGGCCGACAGATTTTCGAAGTGTTTAACCGAGCTGCCTACAGTGATCGATTTTGCCGAGCCGAAATATTGGTTTACGGAGATCTGAGCGGCTTCGTTATCGCCGAACACTACCTCTTCGGTTCTTAACTTGCTCAATAGTCGTTCCTCATTTGCATTTTCCTGAACTATGATGTCGAACGGTCGGTTAATGAAAACGAATCGTACGTTCAAGTCCTGTCGCTTATCAAATTCTATGAGTTTGTCGGATTCTGGAACTACCAGCGAGTCTACGCTGAAGTATCCGTAGCCAACTTGAGTCAGACTGGCGGGGAGAATAAGTTTCGTAGTATTCTGAATCGAAACGTTGGAAAGAGTTTCTACCGAAGTACCCAGATCGATCTCGGCTCCGTTGAATGTGTGTTTGGCAAGCGACTTCACTCTGTTACCAAGCGAAACGTAGTTGAGGGGGTTGTTGCCGAAGGCTTCTTCGGCAATCTCTGTGACGGCTTCTGTGGTTTCGGCGTAAGGCAACTCAATGCGCTCTATCGCACAGCCGTTGAATGCCGATTTCCGGATTGCTTCGATATGTGTGCCGAACTTCACTGTTTTTAGTTGCGGCAGGTTTGCAAAAGCTGTTTCTCCGATTACGGGCACGTCGACTTCAGCATCGGTCAGGGCGTTGAGGCCCTTGAAGGCGTCTTTGCCCAAAGTGCCGGCGCCGCTCACCGACAGGCGCGTAATGGCGCTGGTTGTCGTCACGGCAAAAGCCTCGTCGGCAATGTTGTCAGCTTTGATATCGATTTCGGTCAGTTCAGTAACGTCGCTGAATGCGTGAGTTCCGATCGAGGTAATTGTTTCGGGGAAGACAACCGAAGTCAGACTCTGTGTGCTGGCAAAAGCTTCATCGCCGATAGCAAGCTTGCGGTTGGCCGGAAGTATCACCGATTCAATATCCGCAGCGCTGTAGAACGCCTTATTGCCTATCAACTCAACATTGTCGGGCAGCGAAATTTCGCCACGCAGACGCATACCGCTAAATGCTTCATCGCCAATGGTCTTTAGCGCGCCGTCTTTAACAAGCTGCATTGTTCCTGTTCTGGCTATCGCGTTTTTGAATGCCTGTGGACCGATGGCGGCAACATCCCTGCCAATGGTGAGGGTTTTAATCTTCGAACAGCCTTCGAAAGCTGCGAATCCGATTTCGACAACGCCCGCACCGAGAGTGACAGTTGTGAGTTTCGATTTTGCAGGAACCAACAGATTGACAGGGATTGTCAAATTGTCGGCGTTGTCGACAGCAAACGTCGTCAGCGCTGTGCAACCGTCGAAAGCACCGCGGCCAATCTGAGCCAGACCGCCTGTAGAACTGAATTCAGTAAGGTTAGCACAGTTGGCAAAAGCATTGTTGTCAATTTTCAGCCCCGGAGCTGCCGGAATCGAAACTTTAGTCAAAGGACAACCCGCAAAAGCTGAATAGCCGATAGCCGACAGTGCCGGGCCAAATTCAGCAGAGGCTATGGGGGTATTGGTGAATGCGTTTTTGCCGATGGTAGTTGCCGACATGAGGTTTACGGCAGTGAGAGCAGTGCCGGCAAAAGCCGATTCACCCAAAGTGGCTACTTTGTCGAGATTCACTGAGGCCAGCGCCTTGCAGTCGTAGAAAGCTGCATTGCCTACAGTGCGCACGGTTGCGGGAAGTGTGACTTCCGTCAGGTTGGGCAGCGAGGCAAAGGCGTTCATGTCGATGCCAACCACTGTCAAGCCGCCTATTGTAGCGGGAATTTCAACCTTGGTCAGATCAGCGTATGAGTCGGCGTGGACAATCACCGCCTCGGTAGCCGACGTTTTTGCGTAGGCAAGTGCGCCTTCCGATCCGTCGAGCGACAGAAGAAGCGAGTTGACCTGTTCGGCTATCGAGTTAAACTGCGTCCAGTTGGCCATAGGGTTAATGTAGGACGACAGCGACCCTTCAGGAATCACGGGCGCAACCGTAGCGTAAAGTCCGGCAAACGAGTTTTCGGCCAGCGTGGGCGCCGTTTCAGCCAACGATTCAATCGAAGTCAGGTTCGGGCAATTGGCAAAAGCATTTTCGCCAATCGACTTTATTCCGGCGGGAAGTGAAATTGAAGTCACCTCCTCGCAACCGTTAAACGCATTGGCAGGAATCGATTCTACCAACGCTCCAAACGAAATATTTTTTAAATTCGAGTTGATTGCTTCTGCGCCTTTACTTGTCAGATCACGACCAATATAAATATCGCTTAACGTAAGATCCTTTAGACTTTCACCAATTGAAATCGGCAAATTACTATCGGCAAACTTCACAGCAGTAATAGCTGAACATTTTTCGACCGCGTTGTCAGCTATATTTCTGGTCGAAGCCTGAATCTCTATGTTCTCTCTATTTGCACATTGCAGAAGAGTTGTTTTATCTCGGTTATATACGCTTCCGTCTCTTTCAATAACGCTGTTCGACGGGTAATAACAAACATTTTCGTTATCGGTTTTAAAGTTTTCAGGAGCAATAATTTTGTCCACATTTAAGGTAGGCAACTCCGATACCGGATTGTCAAAAGGCAGAACTGTTAAAGATTCAAGTTTATTGAGACCTTCAATAAAAAAAGAATCTGAATTATTGCTAACAATTGCACTAAGTGGAAGAACTGCATTTTTTAGACTTTCAAGCTCTTTAAAACCCGATTTAATGTATAATACCTCACACTTAGGATTCATAATACTAAGACTCAGCAGACCACTGCATCCGAAAAAAGCAAAAGGCCAAATAGTCGTAACTGAGCTAGGTATTTCAATAGAAATCAGACTACTACAATCGCGAAAAGTACCGTAATCGATAGTCGTAACTGAGTTAGGTATTTCAATTGAAGTCAGAGCTGTACATCCCATGAATGCATCGGATCTAATAGATGTAACTGAGTTTGGAATTTGGATAGAGGTCAGACTACTACAATAAGAAAAAGCACTGGATCCAATAGAAGTAATTGAATTAGGAATGTCAATAGAAGTCAGAAAACTGCATCCACTAAAAGTTCCATTTTCAATAGATTTAACAGTATTAGGAATTACAATAGATTTCAAAACACTTATAGCAAAAGCCTGCTCCCCAATTAATGTAACGGAATTGGGGATTTCAATTGAAGTTAAGTTGAAACAACTTTGGAAAGCGGAATTACCAATTGAGGTAACCGAATTGGGAATAATTACTGAGGTCAGACCGCGACAACCACAAAATGTAGCAGTTTCAATTGAAGTTAATGTATCCGGAATAACTATTTCCGTAACTAATTCTCCACCTATATATAGTTCGTTTTCAATTATATTGCCTGAAAGAGGTGACGAAAAGGCATTACCACGCTTAATACTTAGAAAAGACTCTAAACTTTCAAAGTAGGCACTTTTTATATCCGAATTGATGAAAGCATCATTGCCTATTGTTTCAACTGTAGATGGGATACTGATAGACTCCAAATCAACACAATGTCCAAAGGAATAAACGCCTATAGCTGTTAACGTAAATTCTACATTTCCATCTTTTGGGTGGGCAGGAAGTACAAGATGACCAGTAGCTTTATTACCTGAAATTGTATACCTTACACCGTCTTTTGTTTTGCAAGTTTTGGCGACTTCATCGATGACGGTATAGGTCAGGGTTTGGCCTTCGTACTCGTAGGTGAAATCGCGCGCCAATACAGGCAGCGTCAGCATGGCCGCGAGCAACAACGATAGAATTTTAGGTTTCATGTGATTATTTAGATTGGTTTGATTGTCTTTGTATTTTCACGGCTTTGGGCTTAGTAGACCATTATGCTTTTCGTGTACGCTAATTTACCGACAGTTTTTGAGATGAATGGTTCGACAATTATGGGATTGCCGAACGCAAAGGGGCGCACCGACTTGGCCTCACAACCGCAGTGGAGGCAAGATGAAGCGAAATTTAAGTTGACGGGAGTGTCAGTCAAGGGTTGCGATGTGAGGGAATGCCAGGTCAACATAAGGTAAACGATGTGTCCCGGTGACTCTCACCCGAAGACCCTCAGAGAGGAAATTTAGGAGATTGAAAATAAAAAGCGTGAGAGCCTTACAAATCTGCCCGTTTCAGATCCTGTCAGCGCCGGAAATGTCCCAACGCAATAGAATGGGCAGTGCAGAGATCCCACGTAGAATACGGTAACTCTCCGGCTAAGCTTCTCACGAAGCGATAGCCGACAAATATGTCATATCCACATCAAATGTCTTCTCTGTGCCAATCCTGACTGCGATTTTGAAATTTTCCAGGTTTCAAGATGCCAAGAAAGAGCGCGTTATAAACGCTTTTCAATAATTAAAATTAAAAACAATCCTGTCAGAAACAACCTTACAGATCTTCTCTGTCAAGATATCGCAAAAATACAACACAATCGTCATAAATACAAGTTTTTGCCGTTAAAATCGAAAAAAATTGTGTTTCGCTGGCAGAAAAGCGCATCCACTCTCGCTATTCATGTGGCACCACGACGCGGCGCATTCTGCTCGCGTCGGGTTACAGGGGCTGCAAACCTCTAACGAGGCTCTTACCCCTGCCTACCATTCTGGCAACACCTACGGTGCTTTGCCTACGGGGAAATCAACCTGCGACGTTTTTAATGAGCCTGGCATGACGTCCGTCAGAACGTTATTAACCAGTAACCGGGTACTTGGAGCCCCAGCGACACGTGCACGGTATATGTGACGTAATGGTGGCGTCTGGAGGACGTCGGTTTACCAGTTTGGGTAGCTATGGCATTGTTTCTGCGCACGTTGCAATCGCGTAAATCGGCGTCTGACAGACGCCACAGAGGGTATTCCAGTGGCCGGGCACGTGGAGCCCCAGCGACACGTACCGCGGTTACTATATAATCGTCGTGCGGCCGGACGACCCTCTACAAAACGGGCATTATAAATCCTACCGCCCCACTCCCTTAATGCATGCAAGCGACTCGGAGGAGGCTGCGTAGCTGCCGCAAGATTAGTAGGCAGGGGTAAGCGCTACGTAGTTGCGCGCAGCCCCTGTTAAACAGCAGAGTGTAAATGCGCCTCGTAGAGGTGCCACATCACTACAGATTACCAAATCTTACAACTGCGCCACAACCCGATGAATAAATATCATATGCACAAATAAAGCGAATGCCGACGGTGTGTTTCCGTCAGCATTCGCTGTGAAGGGGGCGGTTA
>CAYQYL010000100.1:0-6879 GCA_964421745.1 uncultured Muribaculum sp.
CTCCGTGCCGGAAAGAAGATCCAGCAGGCTATTGCCGACGGTTATTCAAACGCCTTCTCGGCAATCTTCGACTCGAACCTTACTTCGATCATCACTGCCGTTATTCTTCTTCTATATGGAACCGGTCCTATCAAAGGCTTCGCCACAACTCTTATCATCGGTATTGTTTGCTCGTTCTTTACAGCAGTGTTCCTCACTCGTCTGGTGTTCATCGGCTTTGCAAAGACCAAGCCTTTCCAGAATCTGACGTTCACCACCTCGCTGTCGAAGAATATGTTCTACGGAACAAACATCAACTTCCTCGGTCAGCGTAAGATTTCGTTCTCGGTTTGCGGTATCCTTATCGCAATTGTGCTTGTGTCGCTCTTCACCCGCGGCATGAACCAGGGTATTGACTTCTCCGGTGGTCGAAACTACATTGTTCAGTTCGATCACCCTGTGAAGACTCATGAACTGCAGGCGCAGCTGACACCCATGTTCCCCGAATCGCAGTTGTCTGTAATCACTATCGACAACGACACTAAGGTGCGCATCTCAACCAACTATCGCATCAACGACGATGCCGACGGTATCGATGAAGAAATCACAAAGATTCTCTACGATGGTTTGAAATCTGAGCTTGGCGGTATG
The DNA here is from genome assembly GCA_964421745.1 of uncultured Muribaculum sp. Lineage (GTDB taxonomy): Bacteria > Bacteroidota > Bacteroidia > Bacteroidales > Muribaculaceae > Muribaculum. Next base: position 631 of record CAYQYL010000100.1, read on the forward strand.
AGCCTCGAAGACTTCTCGACAACCAACGAAAATGTCGGCATCCAGAGCTCGCAGAAAGTAGGTCCTACTATTGCTGCCGATATGAAAGCCGACGCTTACATCGCCGTTATCCTGTCGCTGCTGGCAATGTTCCTTTACATTCTGCTCCGTTTCCGCAACGTGGCATTCTCCGTTGGTGCACTCGCAGCCGTTGCTTTCACAGCATTCTCTATCATTGGCTTCTACTCGTTGTTCTGGGGCATTCTGCCGTTCTCTATGGAAATCGACCAGACCTTCATTGCGGCTATTCTGACTGTGATCGGATATCAGATCAACGATACCGTGGTTGTGTTCGACCGTGTGCGTGAAAACACTCAGCTCTATCCGAAGCAGAATTTCTTCACGCTGGTCAACATGTCGATCAACTCTACACTGTCGCGAACAATCATGACATCGGGATCAACCCTGCTCGTGCTGCTGTGTATCTTCATTCTCGGTGGCGAGTCGATTCGTTCGTTCACATTCGCTATGATTTTCGGTGTGATCATCGGTACACTGGCAACAATCTACGTTGCATCGCCGGTGGCTTATCTCACAGACAGCCGTCGTCACGCCGCTAAAGTTAAAGCATAATCATCACTCATATACATTCCCCTTTATTCATCCCTTGTGAGGGAGGAACGCGTGAGCGCTCCTCTCTCACCTTTTTTTTGTTGTGTGTCGTAGTTGCGACCGAACAAACCAACCGTGAAACAAGTTAAAACTATAGGACAAAAATTGCAAATAATATGGATACTCGAAAAAAGAAACTGGTGATTTCCACCGGAGCCGGTATGAGCGCTGAATCCGGTATACGCACATTTCGCGACGCCGGCGGACTGTGGGAGGAATACCCTGTCATGCAAGTAGCTTCGGCCGATGGCTTTGCTGCCGATCCCGCACTTGTTCATCGTTTCTACAACAAAAGGCGTGCTGAACTGCTCAATGCGCAGCCTAACGCAGGCCATGTCGGTTTGGCCAAGCTCGAACAGCATTATGACACTTATGTGATTACACAGAATGTCGACGATTTGCATGAGCGAGCCGGTTCGTCGAATGTGATGCATCTCCACGGCGAGCTGATGAAAGTGCGTGCAATTGACGATGATTCGCTAGTTTACACACTTCATCCCGGCAAACTTGAAACTACGCCTGAAACTGTTATCGACGGCCACCGTGTGCGCCCGCATATCGTGTTCTTTCAGGAGGCGGTTCCTAACTTCGAACCGGCCGTAAAGTTGGTCGAGCAGGCCGATATCTTTGTCGTAATCGGTTCGTCGCTCAATGTTTACCCGGCGGCTTCGTTGTTGCACTACGTTCGGAAGGGTGTGCCAACTTATTATATTGACCCCAATCCTGCCGCTGTTCCGCCGGGAGTTCACGTAATCTCACTTCCTGCTTCGAAAGGAGTCGAAGTGCTGACCCAGTTGATCTGTCCATAGTTTGCATTTGCAAATACAAACTCAAGTTCTGTGCCGTGTTGTCTGCAGTGCGGCACAGAACTTCTATGCGCTAAATTCCAAACCGAGCGTATGTTCCGTAGGATGAAGTAAAATGTCGATAACTTCTGTGTAGAAAATAAAAATTTATGTATGTAAATTCCATAGATTTGTAGTAACTTTACTACCTAAACTGCACGTAAACTATGCCAACCGAAACCTATCACATTCCCGCATTGCTCAACGAAACCATTAATGGCTTGAATATCAAGCCTGATGGTGTCTATGCTGACGTTACATTCGGTGGTGGCGGACATTCGCGTGCAATTCTCGCCCAACTTGGAGAAACAGGCCACCTCTATGGATTTGATCAAGACATAGACGCACGTGCTAATGCCTTAGACGACAATCGGTTTACATTTGTATACTCCAACTTCCGCTTTTTGCGCAATTTCATGCTATATTACGGTGTAGACCACCTCGACGGAATATTGGCCGACCTTGGAGTGTCGTTCCACCATTTCGATGCGCCCGACCGTGGGTTTTCTTTCCGCGCCGACGGGCCGCTTGATATGCGCATGAACCGCTCGGGCTCACTGACAGCTGCAAAGATTGTGCAGGATTACGATGTCGATACGCTCACAAGGTTGATGAAGCTCTACGGCGAACTGCGTCAGGCACGTCAGATTGCTCAGGCAATCGATAAAGCGCGCCGTCAGGCACCGATCGAAACAACTGCCCGGTTGCTCGAAGTGATTTCTCCTTGCATCGACCTACGCCACGAAAAGAAAGAGCTTGCTCAGGTGTTTCAGGCTCTCCGAATCGAGGTGAACAACGAAATGGATGTGCTGCGCCAGTTCCTCAACCAGGCTCTCCGCACACTCCGCCCCGGAGGACGCCTGTGTGTCATCACCTATCATTCGCTCGAAGACCGTCTTGTTAAAAACTTCATGAAATCGGGCAATTTCGACGGTACAACAGAGAGCGACTTCTTCGGCCGTTCAACAGCACCGATGAAATTGCTCACCTCCAAGCCGATTGTCCCAACCGAGCAGGAAATAGAAAACAACCCGCGTTCGCGAAGCGCCAAACTCCGTATTGCTGAACGTCTGTAAGCAACTTAAACAAACCGTTATCAACAACCAATGGCAAAAAAAACTAAAAAACGTTCCGACAATCTGCTGCTGCGCACCCTGCACGGCCGCATGCTCTCGTCCGACTTTTTTGTAAGCCACTGGAAGTCGGTGTTGCTGGCAATGTTCATGGTGCTAATCTATATCAACAACCGCTATCAGTGTGCGACACGAATGGAACAGATCCGACGACTCGAACAACAGCTCGAAATTGTTGAAACCGAGCGCATCCGCGAACGTTCGGCCTATATGAGCCGCATCCGCGAATCCTCCATGCAGACACTGGTGAAAAAAATGAATCTCGGCCTGGCCGTGCAAGACCAGCCTCCCTATAAAATAGAGTCGAAAAACTGACCGCCGACCAATCAACCCTCTATCCTCAACCCAACCAATCACTGTCAATGAAAAAAGAAAACCGCACACATATTTTGCTTCGCTACCTGTGGGTAATCGCAGGTTTGATGCTTATTGTTGCTGCTGTTGTGTATAAAGCTTTCGACAACACCATTCTGCACGCCGACGAGTGGAACAAAAAAGCCCTCGACGAGCTTTCGCGTGTGCAGGTGATCAAACCCGAGCGTGGAAACATTCTGGCTTCAAACGGATCTATTCTGGCCACAAACCTTACGTTCTACAACATCCGCATCGATTTCCGCTCCGAACGCTTCCTCGAAGCCCAGTATCTGCAGGCCGTCGACTCGCTTGCCGATTCGCTTGCACGCTATTTTCCCATACGCGACGCCGCTGCCTGGAAAAAACGTCTGCTTACCCCAATGGAGAAGCCCAAGAACAAACGTCCACGCGCTTTCAAGCTTATCGGCAACATCTCCTACTCGCAGTATGAGCATTTGCGGACATTCCCCTTTCTGAGAATCAAGAATCCAAATAAAAACGGCCTCATCCGCGAGGCCGTCATGCGACGTGTCAACCCCTATGGCGCAATGGCACGCCGTTCGGTTGGTGGCGTCGGCATCGATTCAATCAATGGCGAAACCCATGGCATTTCCGGATTGGAACGCGCTCTCGACACTCTGCTTTACGGCGTGCCGGGAATTGCCAAAAAGATTCCCTTGACAAAAGACATTGTCAACTGGACCGACGTGCCTCCGACCCCGGGCTACAACATCACCACCACTATCGACATCAACATGCAGGACATTGTTGAGAACGAACTCAACGATGTGCTCACCTATTGCGATGCCGACTGGGGTGTGGCTGTTCTGATGGAGGTTGAAACAGGCAACATCCGCGCAATTTCCAATCTCGAACGTAAGCGTCCGGGAGAGTACATCGAAGGCATGAACCGCGCCGTGCTCGGCTACGAACCTGGGTCGGTTGTAAAAACTCTATCGATGATGTTGGCCTTGGAAGACGGCATCGTGACCGACGTCAACCGCATAATCTCCACCGGCCATTCATTCGCCTATGCCGGCGGCCGACCCATTACCGACTCTCACGGCTGTGCTTCAATGCCTGTACGTGAGGTAATCGAACGTTCGTCCAACATCGGCATGGCCAAAATCATGATGTCGCGCTACGGCGATCACCCCGGACAGTTCTATTCACGTCTGAAGCGGCTCGGCTTCCTCGATCCGATGAACACAGGCATCGCCGGCGAACGTCCGCCACGAATCGATTCCGTGCCCGACAACCGCGGGGGGCGTATCGCGCTTTCGCGAATGTGCTACGGGTATACAACCGAAATACCGCCTCTCTATACACTCTCAATCTACAACGCTATTGCCAACGACGGCAAATATGTGCGTCCACGGCTTGTGTCGCGCCTCACATCGGAAAATACCGATACAATTCTGCCTATCACCTACATCGGTTCCGGTACAGCATGTTCGCCGCGCACGGCAAAACTGATGCGGCAGATGCTGACCAGTGTCGTCTGGGGCGACCACGGCACCGGTAAACTGCTCCGGAACGATAAAGTGCGAATAGCCGGAAAGACCGGAACATGCTACATGATTGAGAACCGCGGCTACAACACCAGCAAGAAGCGTCTGGCATTCTGCGGTTTCTTTCCGGCCGAAAATCCTAAGTATTCTTGCATTGTGCTAACATGTCGTCCCCGTCAGAATGCCCTTGGAGCAGCTTCTACATCGGGCACCGTGTTGAAAAACATTGCATTGAAAATGTACTCGCGCGGTATGCTCGACAACAATTCCGACTATCGCTCCGATTCACCCGCTTCGCCGGCTTCCCCTGTGTTGCTGGCAACTTCAAGTCAGCGGGTCAACTATCTGCGCGAGAATTTCGATATAGGAAAAGTGCGCCACTTCACTCCTCAGCGCCCCGCATCAGCTCAGTCGGAATCGCTCGTGCCTTCGCTCATAGGCTATCCCCTTCGCGATGCTATCGCAAAAATGGAATCGCTCGGTGTCGATGTCACATTCTCCGGCTCCGGCTATGTCACCGCACAATCGCTTGCCCCGGGCACAACACCTGTCCGCGGACAGCGAATCCACCTCACGTTACACAAATAATACTCCCGATATGAAATCGCTCAAACAACTGCTCAGGGCAATCAACCCGCTCGAAATAATCGGAACCGACAAGAAAAATATAACCGATGTTGTCAACGACTCGCGACGCGTTTCCACTGGTTCGCTGTTCGTTGCCGTCCGAGGTTGCACTGTCGACGGCCACACATTCATTCCCCTGCTTCAGTATAGCGGTGTCAGTGCTATCGTATGCGAGGAATTTCCCGAAATTCTTGAGTCGTCCATAACATATATCAAAGTCGCTGATTCTGCGATTGCTCTCGGACAATTGGCTTCGGAGTGGTACGACAACCCCTCGGCAAAACTGAAGCTTGTCGGTGTCACCGGAACAAACGGTAAAACCACAACCGCCACGCTCATCTACGAGATGGCACGGCTGCTCGGGCATAAGGCCGGACTGCTGTCCACAGTGTGCAACTACATTGAAACCGAAGCTATTCCGACCAACCAGACAACACCCGATCCACTCACAATCAATCAGCTCCTGGCAAAAATGGTCGATGCCGGATGCTCGTATGCCGCTATGGAGGTCAGCTCTCATGCCGCCCACCAGCACCGCATTGCCGGCCTGACATTTGCAGGAGGCGTGTTCTCGAACCTCACACGCGACCACATGGACTATCACAAAACCGTCCAGGCCTATCTCCAGGCCAAGAAATCGTTCTTCGACGGACTTCCTGCCGAAGCATTCGCTCTAACCAACGCCGACGACAAAAATGGACTTGTGATGTTGCAGAACACCGCTGCTCGCCGATTCACCTATTCGCTCCGTACGTTGGCCGACTTCCGTTGTCGCATTGTCGAAAGCCGACTCGACGGCATGCTTCTGTCGCTCAACGACCGCGAGGTTGAAGTGTTGTTCACCGGTCGTTTCAACGCCTACAACCTGACTGCTGTCTACGGCGCGTCAATCCTCTTAGGCTGGGACAACGACAGTGTGCTCACTGCAATGAGCCGCCTGGTGCCTGTTGCCGGACGTTTCCAGGCATTCCACTCCCCAAAAGGCGCAACGGCTATTGTCGACTATGCACACACACCCGATGCTGTCGTCAACGTGCTTCAGGCGATTCGCGACATTGCTCCCCGCACCAACATAATCACTGTTGTCGGAGCCGGCGGCGACCGCGGCCGCGGCAAACGTCCTATTAT
>CAYQYL010000101.1:0-6712 GCA_964421745.1 uncultured Muribaculum sp.
CTTCGAAGGCATCGACCAGAAGCAGGCAGCCGTCGGCCATGTTGAGCACTCGCTCCACCTCGCCGCCGAAGTCGGCGTGTCCGGGAGTGTCGATTATATTGATTTTGTGTCCTTTATAGTTAATCGAAACGTTTTTCGACAGAATTGTTATACCGCGTTCTCGCTCCAGGTCATTGTTGTCAAGAATCAGTTCGCCTGTTGTCTGGTTGTCGCGAAATAAATGGCCTGCCATCAGCATCTTGTCGACCAGCGTGGTTTTACCGTGGTCAACGTGGGCTATGATGGCGATATTACGTATGTTCTGCATTAAAATAAAATTTTTTACAAAATTACTATGTTATTAAACATTATCCAAAAAAATCGTTTCGCCTTCGGCTGGAAAATAGCTAACTTTGTCACATTATTTTCAGAATAAACCAAATATTTATTATCGCATGGCAAAAAATCAAACAAATGTGATTGACAACGACGATGCCGACAACGGTGTGGCCGGTCTGCCGGAAAATGCCTTCCGTCAGCTTGCTGCCGATGAGGACTATCGTCCGGTGATGCATCCTGCTCGTGATTATCCCGAAGTTACGCCCTATTCCGTTTGCATGGGTCTTCTGCTGGCTGTTGTGTTCAGCGCCGCGGCCGCTTATCTCGGGCTGCGCGTCGGACAAGTTTTCGAGGCCGCAATTCCAATCGCTATCATTGCAGTTGGTTTGTCGGGTGCGCTGAAAAAACAGAATGCACTCGGACAGAATGTAATCATACAGTCGATCGGAGCCAGTTCCGGTGTGATTGTGGCCGGTGCAATCTTCACCCTGCCGGCCCTGTTCATTCTTCAGGCATCACACCCGGAAATCACGGTTAACTTCTTCGAGATTTTCCTTAGCTCACTGCTTGGAGGTGTGCTTGGTATACTGTTTTTCATCCCCTTCCGAAAATATTTCGTAAAGGATATGCACGGCAAATACCCCTTCCCGGAAGCGACTGCCACGACACAGGTGCTCGCAAGCGGACAAGGCAACAAAGCCGACGGCGGAGCACAGGCCCGCACGCTGGTAATCGCCTCGCTCATCGGCGGTGTATACGACTATCTGCTGGCTACATTCGGCTGGTGGGCCGAAAACGTCACTTCGACTGCCTCACAGTGGGGAGCCCAACTTGCTGAAAAAGCCAAACTCGTGTTCAGCGTCAACACCGGAGCGGCTCTGCTGGGTCTGGGTTATATTGTCGGCCTGAAATATGCGTTCATCATTTTTGCAGGTAGCGTTTTCGTTTGGTGGGTAATTATTCCGCTTATGGGCACTTACGGTTCTGCTGAAATCGCGGCTATGGCTCCGAATGCAATATTCAGCGACTATGCCCGCCTGATCGGTATCGGCGGCATCGCAATGGCCGGGGTGATCGGTATAGTAAAATCCTGGGGTATCATCGCTCAGGCCGTAGGACTCGCAGCAAAAGAACTGAAGGGAAAAAGCACCGAAGCAGCTCCCGTTCGCTGGCAAACCGACATTTCAATGAAACACGTTGCCTACTTCACCTTTATAGCCCTGGCTGCCGTTCTGCTCTTCTTCTGGTTCGGCGTGATCCATACCTTCTGGCAGGCTCTTATAGCATGGCTCGTTGTGACAGTCATTGCATTCCTGTTCACCACGGTTGCCGCCAACGCTATCGCTATCGTAGGTTCCAACCCGGTGTCGGGCATGACCCTGATGACACTCATCATTGCCTCGGCAATCTTCGTGGCTATCGGTCTGAAAGGCACACAAGGCATCGTGGCATCCATGGTTATCGGCGGCGTGGTCTGCACGGCATTGTCAATGGCCGGCGGTTTCGTAACCGACCTCAAAATCGGATACTGGCTTGGCTCGACCCCGCGCAAACAGGAACAGTGGAAGTTCCTCGGTACGCTCGTATCGGCAGCTACTGTCGGCGGCGTAATCCTCGTGCTCAACAAAGTGTATGGTTTCTCTGGCCCTGACGCACTCGTAGCTCCACAAGCCAACGCCATGGCCAAGGTAATCGAGCCGCTCATGATGGACGGTCCCACACCCTGGATTCTCTACATGGTCGGCGCCATACTTGCCCTGCTCCTCAACTGGCTCGGTGTGCCCGCTCTCGCATTCTGCCTCGGAATGTTCATTCCCCTGCAGCTCAACACACCCATGCTTGTCGGCGGACTGGTGGCCTACTTCGTCAGCACCCGCTCGGCCGATGCTAAAGTCAACGACGCCCGTCGCGACCGTGGCACACTGATTGCTTCCGGTCTTATTGCGGGTGGCGCACTGTTCGGCGTATTCGCTGCACTGACCCGTTTCGCCGGATTCGAATATGTATCGCCCCTCTCGCTCGGCACAACTCAAGGCCTCGGCTGCGCCATGTACATCCTCCTCATAGCCTACGTAATCTACGACAGCTACCGCGCCAAAGCCTAAACCCACATTCAACCCACATAAAACGGACTCATGAATAGCTCCAAACTTTTCATGAGTCCGTTTTGTTAACCCAAATTCGACATAAGAAGTTAGGTTAATTAATATTGTATCTATGGCAGTCTAATTGAAATACTTTCGCTATCTTTGCACAAAACCTTAAATCAACAGCAAAATAAAATCGAACAAGATGATTCAATCAATTAAAAGGAATATTGTTTTTGCGCTGATAGCGCTGACTGCCGCATCGGGAATTATGGCTGGCGACAATGACAACCGTTTGCCTTCGCGCCGCGACATTCTGGCAACGATGATAAAGGTAAACAACCACTACATGGCTGAGCACCCCGATCCGCTTGCTCCAATACCATATTATTCACGTAAACGCACCTACGAGGCGAATATCTGGACCCGTGCCGTGTACTTCGAAGGGCTTATGGCGCTGTATTCGATTCATCCGGAGAACCGCTACTTTGACTACGCCTGGCAGTGGGCTGAAGGTTTCAAATGGGGTATGCGACGCGACAACACGACAACACGCAACGCAGACAACTATTGCTGTTCGCAGACATACATTGATCTGTACCGTCTGTGTCCGCAGCCAAACGCACTTACAAAGACCAAAGCACTCGCCAACATGCTGGTGAACACACCTCAGGTTGACGACTGGACTTGGGTCGACGCCATACAGATGGGTATGCCGGTTCTGGCAAAACTAAGCAAGGAAACCGGCAATCCGGCTTACGCTGAAAAAGCCTGGAAAATGTACAGTTGGACACGTGATTCACTCGCAGGAGGCCTGTATAACAGGAAAGAGGCTCTGTGGTGGCGCGACTCTGATTTTGTTCCGCCCTACAAGGAACCTAACGGAGCAAACTGCTACTGGTCGCGCGGCAACGGCTGGGTTGTTGCCGCACTGGTGAGAGTTCTGGAGGAAATTCCGGCCGACGACCCTCACCGCAAGGCTTACGAAACCGATTTGCGCGACATGTGTGCCGCATTGGTCAAATGCCAACGTCCCGATGGCTTCTGGAATGTGAGCCTGCACGACGAATCGAACTACGGCGGTAAAGAACTTACGGGAACGGCATTGTTTGTCTACGGCATGGCATGGGGCGTCAACAACGGGCTGCTCGACCGTAAAGTGTATCTGCCTGTAATTGCACGCGCCTGGAACGCAATGTGTCGCGACGCGGTACACGACAACGGATTCCTCGGCTACGTCCAGGGTACAGGCAAAGAACCCAAAGACGGGCAACCTGTTACGCATGATTCCGTACCCGACTTCGACGACTATGGTACCGGCTGTTTCCTGCTTGCAGGATCGGAAGTTTACAAACTTTCTTGAAAACACTATTGTTTTCGAAAAATATGTGTAACTTAGCGCAATAATAATTGCACTAACACTACACACATGTTGTATCGAGTATTCAAATCACTCTCTCTGGTTCTGGCTGCGCTATTCGCAGTTGCGAACGCTTACGCCCTTGACCTTGAATTTGATGCGGTCAGCCCACTTTCGTCGTTCCAGCTTGTAAACGCAGGCACACCGGACGAAGGACATACCTATTCGGTGGCTAACGCCGACCCGACAGTGCCCGCATTTATCAGTTTTAAGAAATTCGCCGACAAAGTTGATGCATCGTGCCGTATGCTCACTTTTGAGTATCGTGCGACAGCAACCGACGGACAGCGGGTGCTCTCACCGATGATAAGCCTGAATTTCATCAACTCGACCGGTACCGGCTCAAACCGGCTTGTACACACAAACACTTACGCTTCTGACGCGGAGAATGACCGCTGGTACAGAATGACATTCGACATTGGCCCCGAACGCGACAAGGGTCTTGGTTTCGGCCGAAAAGGTCAGCAAATTTGGGTTCACTTTGTCGGGCTGCCGGCTGGCACAACTATCGCCGTCCGCAATCCGAAACTGGAAGCCTACGAGTTTGCCGCCTCACCCACTGTCGTTGCAGCCGAGGCAACAACTCTGATTCCGGCCGACAACTTTAATATAGGTCTTCACAATGGCTACGGCCACCACGCACGCCAGTTTGCCAACGAGGCACCTGTTGCCTACAGCAATCCGGCATGCGAGGAACGATTTCCTATACTTGCATGGAATGGCGTTGAGCCTCACGCCAACGGCTCGGGATCGATCGACTGGGATAGACTGGAGTCTGATTTCAAAGACTTTTGGGAATGTGGCTTCTCGCTGTCGATGCCTACAGGCAATCCGCAGGCTAACGCCCACTGTATATGGGACAACATCGGCCGGTTTGTGTTTAAGGACACCGGACTGAAAATGTTCCTCAAGCCAGCAGAACTGACCGACGACGAAATTCGCTACTACGCCGGTGCCGACCGGCTGGCCGGCTGGTTTATACGCGACGAACCATTCGTATTCAACCTTCACGAAATGCGTCAGGCTGTAGACCGCGTCACTGCCATTGACAAGACGCACATAGTGTACGGTAACATATTCGGTGCACAAAGCGACGACATGTCGGCAACGGGCGCACGCGACTACGAAGACTATGTAAATCAATACCTGTCGCAGGTAGGCATCGGATATCTATCATACGATTTCTATCCTGTGCGTCAGTATATCGCAACAGGCGAGCGTTTCATGCACCCGCTGTTCTTCTACAACCTCGAAACAGCCTCACGCTTGTCGCAATCGCGCGGCATCCCGTTCTGGGGCTTTGTTCATTCAGTTGAATCGAACTGCAACGTGGAAGGCACTAAATACCCTGCTCCGTCGCTCGAAGAAATGAAAATCGAGGCATTCTGCGCCCTGGCCTACGGAGCGCAAGGAATCCAATATTTCACCTACGGCTGCCCATACGACCCTGAGTACAATTACTGCAACTCACCGCTCGACAGCGACGGCAACCGCACTCCGACATGGGACATGGTCAGCGCCGTCAACCGTGAAATCAATGCTCTACGCCATGTGTTCCTCGGAGCAAAACTCCGTTGGGTGGCCAACACCGCAGCAGTCACACCTCAGGGATGCCGTTCACTCACCACCGATATGCTCCCGGACGGATTCACCGGATTGACGTCAGACAATGAGGCCGGACTTTGCGTCAGCCTGCTCACCAACAACGGCACCGACTACCTAATGGCTGTAAATCCCGACCTAACAGCCACACAGAGCGTGACATTCACCCTGACGGAACCTCGCAGCATTGTCACCCCTGACGGAACAATCAAGCCGGCATCGGACACCCACACCCTCGCGCCGGGCGAATATGTGATCTACCTCGTTTCTGAAACCGAAACCCTACCCGACAATACTTCACCATTTGCAAACACCGACCGCCGACTTACCGACTCACGCAGTCTGGACAGCGAAATCGATCTGCGCCAGACCGCGGCGGGCAAACCCTACATAAACAACATGGGAACTGAAAACTGGTCGGCATTCACCCTGCTGCCCCAAACCACAACGGGTTTATCGATTACACCCCAACAGGGAGCCGACAACTGGGGTGCCTGGTTCAACTACACTGTCGACATAGAAGCCGACGGCGTATACGACATCAGCATACTTCACGCAGTACCATGGGACAGCTACCGACGTGTAGCTTTATCACACATTCCTATGAATCAGGACGGTGAAATCTGTGCAGACTATCGCCTTGATTTCAATCCCGGACTCAGTTGGACAACCGAATTCGCGGCATCCATGATACTCGAAATCGACGGCGAAGCTATTGCCCCGGCGCCGCAGCCCTCACTCCCGCCTGTACCTGAAGCCGACGACTACACCGGCACAAACTTCTGTCAGAATCAGCTCAACGACCTTAGCCAGTGGCGCAACAACCCATCGTCCACTTATCCAGAATCGCTGCAAAACGTACTCCACTTCTGGCCCAAAACTCCCGACAATGCTCCCGCAGCCGCAACAAACGCCAAGCCAGACTACCTCGTTGTAATGCTTTCTGCCGGACAGCACACATTGACTGTACGTTCGCTTTGCGCACCCTGGCAATTCCACGGCCTACAAATTGCACCTGCCGGCTCAAGTGCTATCGACATAATCGACATTGATACCGACAACCAACCCGAGCAATGGTTCGACCTTCGTGGCCTACCCGTCGACCCCGAAACAGCCGCTCCGGGCCTTTATATACGCAAACAAGGATCTAAAGTAGAAAAAATCGCAAAATAACTGTCCGCAAATTTGCACAACAAAAAAACAATCGCTACCTTTGTCACCGCATTCCACTGGAGAGATGGCAGAGTGGTCGATCGCGGCGGTCTTGAAAACCGTTGAGGGTAAC
>CAYQYL010000102.1:0-6459 GCA_964421745.1 uncultured Muribaculum sp.
ACCAGTTGGCCGAACTCATTCAGAACGGTTTCCGCAAGAGCAAAAACTCTTCGATAGTACTCGTTGCCGAAAGCCCCGTCACAGGTGGCGCAATGGGTCTGGCCGAACGTGTTAAAACCGAATATCCGGGCTACGACGTGCGCGTGTCGATTCTCGGACACCTGCAACGAGGAGGTTCGCCTACAGCCCGCGACCGCATACTTGCATCACGCCTTGGCTCGGCTGCAATCGATGCGTTGCTCGACGATCAACGTAATGTGATGATCGGAATCTCGAACGACGAAATCGTCTATGTGCCTTTCTCAAAAGCAATCAAAAAAGACAAGCCTATCAACCGCGAACTACTCGACACCCTTCGCCGCTTATCAATTTAATATAACAAGAGTTCGATATAACAGTTTTCAACCATAAAACCGAGGCAGAAGCAACCCGCCTCGGTTTTTTATATGAAATTTGCAATAATCATTGATATGGCCCGGAGGCTTTGAAATGTCGCAACAAATCACTACCTTTATGCTATCATATTAGCAGTATTATGAACATAAGCAACAATAATAACAATATATTATCCGTATTAGACAACTATACCCTTGACAATCCTGATGACATAATGATGCAGGTTGCGAAGAATTTTCGCAAGCGTAGAGTTGAGAAAAATATCACACTTTTATCGAACTTTTGTTGATAAAATCAAAAACAGACGATATAAAAATAATCCCGATCTCTGGATAAAAACAGCGACCGGGATTTTCAATTATATATAAGCGAATCAATAGCTCAATTTCGGATCAAGCTCTTTGGCTTGAGCAATCATCTTTTCAATTTCCGCTACCGACGGAACTCGATTGCATAGATTCTTAACTTCGTTAACCTCCACCATTTTAGGCTGAAGATTGGCAGCTACGCGATGACGCAGTTCTTTTACAGTGTCGACACCGGCAGCTTCAAGCAATTCAGCAAATTGTCCGGCAACACCTTTAATACGGAACAGATCGGCATGATTAGCCCACTTCAGAATCAGTTTCTCTGAAATGCCTGTTTCTTCGGCAAGAGCCTTACGCTGCTTGGGGGTTGCTGCACTCTCAAGTAAATCTTCGGTTGTTTTAACGTCGACGGCTTCGAGCTTCTGAGCGTAAACGCCACCGATACCTTCTATTTCTTCAATTTTGTATGCCATAGCTTTTTGGGGGGATAAGGGTTAATTTTGAATTATAACAAATCATCCCTTCCGATAGTTCAAATTAGCCACAAGAAATGGACTCGTAAAAAACATAGTGCTTACGTATTAATATCTACTGACACCGATTTAGACAGGAACCATACACAACAAAGACAGGCTTAGGCGCGATGCCTAAGCCTGTCTTTGTTGTCTTACCAGGATTCGAACCTAGACAGGCAGAACCAAAAACTGCAGTGCTACCATTACACCATAAGACAATCCTTTTGACCCAGTAACGCCGTTGAGCGCCCTAAAGTCGAGTGCAAAATTAATACATTTTTAAATATCTGGCAAATTTTCTCTCTTTTTTCGAAAAAGCAATTTTACCAGTGTGCGGCAAACGACTATTTTTCTATTATATGGATATAAGGAAAAAACATTTACCACCGCCTCGTTTGGATAGTGCCGGAATCAGTTAATGTTGATTTTGTCGATGCGGCGTTGATGTCGGCCACCTTCGAAATCTGTGTTAAAGAATACGTCGACAATGTCGAGCGCAATTGTTGGCTCAATTTGTCGTGCGGGCAAAACAAGCACATTAGCATCGTTGTGTTCGCGAGCAAGGCGAGCAAGATCGGTATTCCAACATATTGCCGCACGAATACCCTGATGTTTGTTCAGCGCCATTGCTATACCGTTGCCGGTACCGCAAATTCCGATTGCTGGATAGCACTTGCCGTCGAGCACAGCCTGAGCACACGGATGAGCGAAATCGGGATAATCGCAGCTTTCGGCAGAATGGCAACCAAAATCTGTAAAGTTAATTCCCTGACTTTGCAAATAGCCTTCCACTATGTTTTTTAGTTCATAGCCTGCGTGGTCGCAGCACATGCCTACCGACAAGCCGGGTTTTAGGATAAGTGACATAGTTGTGATAGTGTAGTTAAATAGATTTTTTCGATTGAATGAATCAGAATTTCTGCATGTCGACAAGGCGCTTATAGTGACCTTGCCGCGCAATGAGTTCGTCGTGAGTGCCAGCCTCGACAATCTGCCCTTCGTGCATCACGCAAATAAGATCGGCGTTACGAATTGTCGACAGACGATGGGCAATTACGAGCGTCGTACGGTCCTTCATCAGCCGTTCCAGAGCTTCCTGCACCGACTTTTCGCTACGCGAATCAAGTGCGGAAGTTGCCTCATCGAGAATGAGCACGGGCGGGTTCTTCAGTATTGCCCGGGCTATGGATATACGCTGACGCTGTCCGCCCGACAAACGGCAACCACGGTCGCCGATGTTAGTCTGATAGCCTTGCTCTGTTTCCATTATGAATTCATGGGCGTTTGCAATGCGGGCGGCCTGTTCAACTTGCTCCTGCGTAGCATCCTTAACACCGAAAGCAATGTTGTTGAAAATCGTATCATTGAAAAGAATAGCTTCCTGATTGACACACCCCATGTAGGATCGAAGTTCGTGGACACGCATCTGACGCAGATCGACTCCGTCGATGAGTATGCGTCCTTCGTCTACATCGTAAAAACGCGGCAACAGATCGGCCATTGTCGATTTTCCGGAGCCGCTCTGCCCTACAATGGCGACCGTTGCTCCGGCCGGTATATGCAAGCTGACATTTTTAATCACCGGCACTTCGGGATTGTAGGCAAACGTGATATTGTCGTAAAGTATATCGCCCTTGAATTTATCGCCTAACACGACAGGCTTTTCAGGATCGGTAATCGGATTCTGCGCGTCGAGAATTTTGTTAACACGCTGTATCGACGCCAGACCGCGCTCAATAGCGTAGACCGATTTAGAAAGTTCTTTAGCCGGATTGATGATTGAATAGAAAATCACCATGTAATAAATGAACATCGACGCGTTTATCGATGAATTACCACCCAAAATCAGTGTTCCTCCAAACCAGAGCACAATGGCGATAGTGGCCGTGCCGAGCAGCTCGCTAAGCGGATGTGCCAGTGCCTGACGTCGTGCTATACGTTTGCTAATTGTGTAGAACTGCTGGTTTTCGCGTCCGAACCGTGCCTGTACTTTTTCTTCAGCATTGAACGCTTTTATTATACGGAGTCCGCCGAGCGTTTCCTCGATATTCGACATCACAACACCCCACTGGGTCTGTCCGAGATATGACTGATGTTTAAGCCGCTTACCGATCTGCCCCATCAAATAGCCTGCCAACGGCAACAGAATGAGAACAAAAACCGTAAGTTGCCAGGAAATCATGATCATCGTAGTCAAACAGACGAGAATCATTATCGGATCTTTGAAAAACATGTCGAGCGACGACATTATGGAATTTTCTATCTCGCTTACATCCGATGTCATGCGCGCCATTACGTCGCCCTTGTTAGCTTCAGTGAAATATCCGATTGGCAGACGTGTGATTTTTGCGTACATGAAGTTGCGCATGTCGCGCACTATTCCAGAACGCATCGGCACAATCACAAACGAACTCATATAGGTCGCTCCCGTTTTTAACAATGTCATGAAAACAAGCAGTCCGGCCAGTCCGGCCAGTGTGGTTGAAGCACCATAACGTTCAATCATCTGTTGTGTATAGAAGTAGAAATTGTTGATTGCCACTTCTTTCAGATTTCCGGCATCCATGGCCATAAACTCGTAGTGAGCTTCCTTCACCTGAAACAACATTTCAAGTATAGGGATAATCACTGCAAACGAAAACAGCGTCAGAAAAGCTGCCAGGACATTGAACAGAATGTTAAGCACCATATTCGCCTTATATTTCAAGGCAAAGCGCTTAATAATTATCATTAATTCTTTCATACCGCAAAAGTACATAAAATCCACGAGCTTTCACCAGATATGGCTCCTTTTTCGTAAATTTGTAGCTGATGAAAAAATATAGGTCGCTGCGGCGTTTACGCATAGTTGTATCAATGGTCATGGCATTGGCGTTCACCCTGCTCTGGGTGGGCTATGGCGACGTATGGGCCTATCTGTTCGGTTGGTCCAACCGACTACAGTTTATCAGTGTCGGGGCTGTGACAGTGCCTATGGTCACTCTTGCACTATGGCTGGTTGTTACCTCGCTCTTCGGCAGAGTCTATTGCTCCGGCATATGCCCGCTTGGGACATGGTTCGATGCTGTGGCCCGTTTCGGACGTACACAACGAAAAAGAGCGGGCACACCATGCCGTTACCGCTATTCACAACCTCAGACCCGCTGGCGCTATGTTTCTCTTGCAGTCGTTGGTGTGTGTCTTGTTATTGGTGTGACAGCCCTGCCTTTGCTACTGGAGCCCGCCAATATGTATGCGTCGTTTCTGAAAAATGTGATGCATCCGCTTTGGGGCACTATCCACAATGCCATTTCGGCTGTCGGTGTAGCCACCGGCAGTTGGCAACTGACCTATGTGTCAGTTACTGTCGGCGGGATGTTTGCAGTCGCACTTTCTTTTCTAACAATCGTCGCTGTCAGCATTCCGGCATGGTTTTATGGACGGTCGTACTGCAACACAGTCTGCCCCGTGGGTACTATGCTCGGATTCGTCAGCCGACAAGCTCTGTGGCATATCGACATCGACACAGATCTGTGTGTCAACTGCGGCCGTTGCGAAGAAGTATGCAAAGCATCGTGTATCGATTTACGCGATCACGTTGTCGACGGCTCACGCTGCGTCAACTGCTTCAATTGCCTGACCGTATGTCCGAACGATGCCATTAGCTACCGGCGCGGACGCAAACAGCTATCAATTCCAATGCTTCAGTCGGCCAGACGCGTAAAACCGGGCGTCGCAACCACGGCAGCTGTTTCGTCGCCCACTGTTCAAACAGCAAATAATTCTGAAAAATGAAACAATATCTTGAATTAATCAACCGCGTACTCACCGAAGGTGTCGACCGCCCCGACCGTACAGGCACGGGAACACGCAGTGTGTTCGGCCACCAGATGCGCTTCGACCTTGCCGAAGGATTTCCACTGCTCACTACAAAAAAACTGCATTTAAAAAGCATTATCTACGAACTGCTTTGGTTTCTGCGTGGCGACACCAATGTTGCCTATCTGCAGGAACACGGCGTCCGAATCTGGAACGAATGGGCAGATGCCGATGGTAATCTCGGACCGGTTTATGGTAGCCAGTGGCGTTCATGGCCCGACGGGAACGGCGGTGTAATAGATCAGATTACACAAGCTGTCGATACAATAAAAAATGATCCGTCGTCGCGGCGCATAATCGTCAGCGCCTGGAATGTTGCCCAGTTGCCTGAAATGCACCTGGCTCCTTGTCATGCGATGTTCCAATTTTATGTTGCCGACGGACGTCTTAGCATGCAGCTCTACCAAAGGTCGGCCGACATATTTCTGGGAGTGCCCTTCAACATCGCCTCCTATGCACTGCTGCTTCAGATGATGGCTCAAGTCACCGGACTGAAACCAGGACATTTCGTTCATACACTTGGCGACGCTCATATCTACCACAACCACATGGATCAGGTAAAGCTACAGCTCACCCGCGAGCCACGCCGGTTACCGAAAATGATAATCAACCCTGAAGTGAAATCTATTTTCGACTTCGATTACAACGATTTCACACTGGAGGGCTACGACCCGCATCCTCACATAAAAGGCATTGTATCGGTATGACAAAATCTCTACTTACAATTATAGCCGCCGTAACCGACGACGGGGGCATAGGCCGGGGCCCGGATCTGTTGTTTCGCATCAGTGCCGACATGCGCCGCTTCAAGGCTCTCACCATGGGACATCCGATAATAATGGGACGCAAAACCTACGAATCGTTTCCTAACGGTCCGCTTCCGGGTCGGCGTAACATTGTCATTACCCGTCAACACGACTATCAGCCTCATCCCGATGTCATCGTAGTCGATTCACCGGAAGCGGCTCTGCAAGCCTGCGGCCAGGAAACGGCATTCATTATCGGTGGAGGAGAAATCTACCGCCAGTTCATGCCGTTTGCCACAGAACTCAACATTACACGCATCCATTGTTCCTCGCCAGAGGGCACCGACGTGTGGTTTCCGACGATCGAGCCTGAACAGTGGCGGCTGCAGTCTGAATCTGCTCCTGAAACAGATCCACGCAGTAGCGTAGAATACAGCTTTCAGACATATTTGCGCATAAACCGGCAATAATTTCCGGCACAACACAAAAAAAACCGCAAAATTGTTGCACAACTAAAATATTTGCCCTAATTTTGCAACGCAAATTCCGGAGAGCCGGAGCAAATTTGCAACCGCACAAAACTTTATGCTTCAATAGCTCAGTCGGTTAGAGCATCTGACTGTTAATCAGAGGGTC
>CAYQYL010000103.1:0-6418 GCA_964421745.1 uncultured Muribaculum sp.
CTGCCTTACAAGCAGAGGGTCGGGGGTTCGAATCCCTCAGCGCCCACTACCCCACATTCAATCATGACAGCCTCCGGATAAACATCTTGAGGCTGTTTTTTGTTTCATTAACATGATTACCCGTTTGCTCCGACCTTTGTTCGCACACCGCTACAACAAATGGTGTGCCGCAGCCGCCGATATTGAACAATCGCAGCGGAAGCAACTCGCGTGGCTCCTGGCAAAAGGAACAGGCACCATGTTGGGAGAACAATACAGTTTTAATTCGATCGACAACTACGATAAGTTCCGCCGCTCAGTGCCGGTAGTGAAATATGAAGACATTCGTCCACTGGTGATGCGAATGGTCGACGGTGAGAAGAATATTCTTTGGCCGGGGCGAGTTGTCCGTTTCGCTCAGTCGTCGGGAACAAGCGATGGCAAGAGTAAGTATATTCCGGTGACTGACGATTCGCTGAGGCGCAATCATTATCGCGGTGGTACGGATTGTGTGGTTCATTATCTGCATAACAATCCCGACTCGCGCATCTTCGATGGCAAAGCATTTATTCTCGGTGGCAGCTTCGCTAACGAGCTGAAGCTGGATAGCGCAGTGAAAGTGGGCGATTTGTCGGCCAATCTGATCGACAACATAAGCCCGCTGGTGAATGTGCTTCGCGTGCCCGACAAGAAAACGGCGCTTTTGGCCGATTGGTCGCAGAAACTGCCGCGGTTGGTTGAAAGCTCAATGAACGCCAATGTGACAAATATTTCTGGTGTGCCGTCGTGGTTCCTGACGGTGCTAAAGAATGTGATTGCTAAAAAGGGGGTGAAGAATATTCATGATGTGTGGCCTAATCTTGAGGTGTTTTTCCACGGCGGCATTTCAATGGAACCATATCGAACCCAGTATCGTCGCATAACCGATCCGGGTAGAATGCACTATGTCGAAACCTACAATGCATCGGAAGGCTTTTTTGCAATTCAGACTGACCCCGCATCGCATTGGCTCGAAGCAGTGCCCGACGGCGGAATGTTCTACGAATTCATTCCGCTCGATCAGATCGACGAGCCTTTCCCCGATGCCCTTCCGGCCTGGAAGGTGGTTCCGGGAAAAACTTATGCGCTGGTGATCACGGCTGCTAACGGCTTGTGGCGCTATTCGCTCGGCGACACAGTCACTATACAGCAGACTTCGCCGCTAAAATTTACTATAGCCGGGCGTACAAAGCACTTCATCAATGCCTTCGGGGAAGAACTCATGGTTTACAACGCCGAACATGCCATTGCAGCAACTTGCAAGCAGCTTGGCTGCGAAGTTGCCAACTACACGGCAGCCCCAGTCTATGCGGGCGACAATTCACGCGGTTGTCACCAGTGGCTTGTCGAATTTTCCCACCGTCCGGAGTCGCTAAACGAGTTTGCGGCTGTTCTCGACAAAAATCTGCAGGCCGAAAATTCCGACTATCAGGCGAAACGCAGCGGCAACATATTTCTCGATCCGCCGATGATCACAGAAGCGCCCACCGGCCTGTTCGACAAGTGGCTTGCAAGTACAGGCAAACTCGGAGGTCAGCGTAAGGTGCCCCGCCTGTGTCCCGACCGTCGCTATATCGACCCTATGTTGGCGGCCTGTGCAACAATGAAAAACAAATAGCGAAAAATGAATATTCCGGCTCACATTGTCACCGGCGCAACCGGAGGTATCGGATCGGCCATTGTCGAAGCACTCGTGGCGCGACAGGCGGCGAGGGTGATTCTTGCTGTTCGCAACTTGCAGAGCGGCATTCGCTTGGCCGAGCGTTATGCCGGTGCTGTGACTCGCGTTGAAGTGGCCGAATGTGATCTGTCAAGTTTTCGGTCGGTCAGAGAGTTTGCCGGCTACATTAAGGAGAACCATATTCCGGTGGCTGCGCTGATTAACAACGCCGGTATGCTTGCGCGGCAAAAAGCAGTGACTGTCGATGGCTATGAGGCCACAATGCAGGTCAATTTTCTGTCGCCTGCACTGTTGTCGCATCTTCTTGTTTCGGAAATGACAGCCGGGTCGAGCATAATTTTCACAACTTCGTTTATGCGCCGCATAGGGTATATCGAACCCGATTGGCAGGGGTTGTCCATACATCATTTCAATCGTTTTGTTGTTTATTCGTGGTCGAAGCTTATGCTGGCTCAGTATGCTCGCGAGATAGCCCCAGAATTGTCGCGTGAAGGCATACGCGTTAACTGTACAGATCCGGGAATTGTCAACACAGAGATTCTGCGTCTGGGATGCGCGCCTGTCGATTGGCTTGCCGACCGCGTGCTTCGCCCCTTTATAAGCACACCGGCCTATGCTGCACGCGCTACAATGGCTGCGCTCGACAGTCCACTAACGGGTCAGGTCTTTACACCGTCGTCGCACTCGCCTATCGCCATGCGTGACTACCGGCGCATTTCGGCAAATGCCGTTGCTGCTATCCTGTAATTTTGAATTGAATTAAATGAATATCAAAAATCTTTGATATTCAAAAAAGTAGTTGTACCTTGGTGTGTGTTTAATTTAATTGTATATCTAAGATGAAAGGTGGTTTTTTTACAAAAATCTGTGCTATGATTGTTGCTGTGCTGATTTCCATTCCGGCAGTTTCTGTGGCAGCCCCCGCCAAACCTTCGAATAATAAACAGAAAACAAGCCGAGTGCAAAACCACAAGCGCATGGATCAATTCCGTCAGCAAGTCGACAAAGGGAAAGCCAACAAAAATACATCGAACCGCAACACCAACAACCGGTCGACAACCAACCAAAAGCAGAACTCGAATGCCTTTTCGACAGGTTCTTATAACTCATCGAACGCAAGTAGCAGCAACAGTGGCACGACCGACAACACAAACCGCAAGATTGATCATAGAGTGGAAGGCTAAACTGAAAAAAGCCGAAAAGTCGTATCAGGAATGTATATCGAGTGGCGAGGACACCCCCGAAAAAAGGCGTGTCGTTGAATCGAAGCAGAAAACTGTTGACGAGTGTCTGGAGATGATACGCACTTACGAGGCTGAATTGAACTCTCTTAAGTGATATTCAGCAACAGGAAAATAACCGGGGCGACTCACGACTGTCGAGTTGCCAGCTATTATAGGGATGCTTCATTGGCTTCCCTTTAATTTTGCAGCGCGTGTGTGTTTTTTCGTTAACTACGTTTAATATGGGGTTAAGTAGTTTAAAACTAAACAACAATTGTTTCAGGGCAAATGTTATTCTCATGAACATCAAAGAATAGAATTATTTAAATTTAACAGCATCGACCCCGATAAATCGAAAAATGTATTTAAATTTGCAATTACGTCATTAATCGAACAATAATTTAATAAAACACAACAACTATGTCTGAAAAAGAATTTGACAAAATAAGCTATGCTCTTGGCATGAGCATGGGACAGAACTTTAAAAGTTCCGGTATACCGGAATTAAATGTGGCAGATTTCGCAGAAGGAATCCAGACAGTTTATGGCGACAAACAGCCCAAGATGACCTACGCACAGGCTAAAACTGTGATTCAGGAATATTTCGAGGCAATGGCAGCTCGCCAGCAGGAAGAAAATCAGGCAAAGGCAAAAATCAATGAAGAAGCCGGAAAAGCTTATCTGGAAAAGAATAAAGATCGTGAGGGCGTTTTCACAACAGCTTCAGGTTTGCAGTATGAAGTGCTCAAAGAGGGTAATGGCAAAAAACCGTCGCCTACCGATTCTGTAACGGTTCACTATACGGGTAAATTAATCGACGGCACAGTTTTCGATTCGTCGGTTGAACGCGGAGAACCAGCCACATTCGGTGTCACACAAGTTATTCCCGGTTGGGTTGAAGCCTTGCAGCTTATGAGCGAAGGCGCACAATGGCGTCTGTTCATCCCCTCGAACCTTGCTTACGGTCCTAACGGTGCAGGTCCTATCGGCCCCAACGAAACCCTAATCTTCGATGTAGAACTCATAAAAATAAATAACTGAAAATCATGAAAAAATTGTTCATCGCAGCTGGTGCGGCCCTCATGGTGATGGGTGCCACATCATGCTCAAAAACAGCTTCGGACGTTTCGGCCGAAGACAAAGCGTTCGACGACTCACTTGCGTGTGCATGGGGTCAGATGGCCGGTCTGCAGGCTTATCAGATGGCCGAAAGCAATCTCAACGAAAAAATCAATAAAGATGCTTATCTGCGCGGAGTTCAGGCTGCGCTGCTGGTCGACACAGCCGACCAGAGCTACCTTCAGGGGCTTTCACTTGGCGTGCGCCTGGCCCAGAGCCGCTACTACGCAATGAAAGAACTGGGTGTGAATGTCGATGCCGACCTGCTCATGAAAAATTTCCGCGCCTACTTTATGTCAGACACCGTTCCTCAGAACGCTCAGGATCTGATGACAGGCTTCCAGATTATGGCTCAGCGCGCCGAAAAACGTAAACAGGACCGTGAAGCCGCACAGCGCGAAATGTCCGACGAATCGCAGGACAACATCAAGGCCGGCCAGGCTTATGTTGACTCGCTCAAAGCTGCCGGAACACAGCTACAGACTTCAGAATCGGGTCTGGTTTATGTGATTGAAAATCCCGGCGAAGGCGAAAAGGTGCAACAGACCGACCGCGTGGTTGTTAACTACACAGGTAAATTCACCGACGGACGCGTGTTCGACGCTTCGGCCAACCACGGCGGTCCAGCAACCTTCAGCCCCTCAAGTGTTGTGCCCGGTTTCGGCGAAGGTCTGAAGATGCTCGGCAAGGGCGGCAAAGCAACCCTCTATATCCCCGGCAAACTCGCCTACGGTGTTAACGGTAATCCCGGCGCAGGCATCGGTCCCAACCAGATGCTCGTGTTCGAAATTGAGATTGTCGACGTCAACCCTTAAAACTCAAAACATCCGATATTAACCGAATCTACGGAGCCACAAGCCAACAGTGATGACCTGTGGCTCCGTTTTTTCAGAACATGTGTAAAACTAAACCAATCATGAAACTTATTGCATCATTGGCCGCCGTTGCCCTGTCGGCAACCGCTATGGCCCAGACCACAGCCGGGGGCGACTATCCTCTGGCAAACATCACCCAACTGCCCGGATTCACCGGTATCATTCACACATGGGGCTTCATCGGCGATTCGCTCACCAGCGGCGAACACGAAAGCAAAAACGCCGATGGCCAGACCGGTTATCACGACCTCTATTCCTACTCGTGGGGCCAGCGCATCTGTCAGGCAACAGGCGCAACAGGCGAAAACTACTCGCAGGGTGGCGAAACAGCCCATGGCTGGATCGAACACTTCTGGGACACTAACAACAACATAAACAACCACATCGACGCCAAAGCCAATCCCAAGCAGGGCTACATCATAGCCCTGGGTGTGAACGACAAGAACAGCGGCGCTGTAGCCGGCGATCCCAAAACCGACATTAACCTGGCCGACTACACCAAAAACGCCAAGACATTTGCCGGCTACTACGGCGGCATTATTCAGCGCGTGAAATCCATTCAGCCCGATGCAAAAATATTTGTAGTCACAATGCCCCGCGACGGCAACGACTGGGGTAGCTTCCCCGATGTGATCCGTCAGATGCCCGAACTGTTCGACAACGTATATGTAATCGACCTCGGCAAATACGGCCCAGACTACAGCCCGGGCACCGACTTCCACAAAGACTTCTACATGGGCGGCCACCTCAACGCCGCCGGCTACCAGTACACCGCATGGATGATGATGAACTACATCGACTGGATCATCCGTCACAACATGGCTGCCTTCAGCCAGATAGCCTTCTCAGGCACCGGCCTCAAATACTAATTCCGCCCATCCCCAACAACCTATCACACCACAGGAGGCGACCCGCACCAACGGGCCGCCTCCCGTCGTTTAACAGGTTTACTTTCTCACAATTATGCAATAATCTATATTAACGTGTGCTCGACGTTAGAATTCACGTGAGCGGTTCAGATGTGGGAATAGATTTACGGTATTGTCTGATTAACGTCCGGCAAGACGACACCTTACGCCTGAAATATTAGGCATTCTATCTCTAGAATTTAGCGTATGCAAGGGACTCAGAACTATTTGTGTTGCTTTTGGTTGGATTCTTGGATTCAACGATTAAATAATAGCACTTTTCGAGCGTACTTTCAAAGGAAAAAGCTAACTTTGTTTCTGCAAACCCACTACGGGTCTGCAGACATATCAAGAAAGCGATTTCGCATCATTCTATCAGTGAAACTTCGACAACTTCAATGAATAGCAGAATGGTGGTGAAAGTACGCTCTCTTTGGCTTGTATTGTCATACAACTATGATATACGGTCAAAGTGGGGTTTGCTATCACTTGCCGAGTTATTCATGGGAGTCGAAGCCCACACTGATTAGGTGAGTGAGATGAGGCTCCACTTTCTTTGTGTGTCTACATATCAATCACAATCAAACCGCATCT
>CAYQYL010000104.1:0-6369 GCA_964421745.1 uncultured Muribaculum sp.
TGAGTTGTTACAAAATTGTTCAGGTGTGTTACAAGATTAATCGCATTGTAACAACCGTGTAATTTAAGAGCGTTTTTAGGTTGTGTTTTGGCTCGTAAACAATGTCGATGATGACGCGTCGTGCTATAATATTGTTGGCGATTTCACGTTAATGTTTATAAAGAATGCCTGTATTCCAGCTACGCTCTAAGCAAATGTGTCGCTTCCGAGGAGTTCGGGCAAATTAGCAGTACAAGATACTTCAATGAAACCGATATACAGAATTATTTATAAGCTCCTAATAATAGTGTGCACTGTAGGGCTAAGTTCGGCTGTGAATCTGCAGGCTCAGGTGCGAATTCATGGCAAGGTTACCGACGGAGATAACGAGGCGATAGAATTCGCGACAGTGAGAGTTGCCGGCACCGCAGTAGGCACGACTACTGGACTCGATGGTGCTTACTCGCTTACGACGGCAAAGGCAGACACCATAAAAGTGATATTTACATGTATCGGCTTTAAGGAGCAAGAGCGAAAGCTGATCGATGCCGATGGTGACGTCACTCTAAACATGCGGCTGTTCAAAACAGCTAAAGAACTGGCAGAAATCGAAGTTACTGAATTCAAAAAGCAAATCACACCGATGCAGACAATCGATGTGACGGCCTATCGCAATTCGCCTGACGTTTCGGGAGGCAGTATTGAATCGCTCATTACAACAATGGCCGGAGTGAATTCATCGAATGAAATGTCGTCGCAGTATAGTGTGCGAGGCGGCTCTTACGACGAGAATCTGGTTTATATAAACGGAATTGAAGTTTATCGTCCGCTGCTTGTGACCTCGGGTCAGCAGGAGGGATTAAGCATCATTAATCCGGACATGGTTGATAAGGTTAACTTCAGCACCGGAGGTTTTGCGCCGGAGTATGCCGACCGTATGTCGTCGGTGCTCGATATCACTTATCGCCAGCCGGAGTCGTTCGAAGGCTCTGTGTCGGGTAGTCTTATGGGGGGGAGCCTGGCATTAGGCCAAAGTTCTAAACGATTTTCACAGATGTATGGCTTGCGCTATAAGCGCAATAATTCGCTTTTAAGTTCAATGGAAACCAGGGGGGAGTATGACCCGAATTTCCTCGATTTTCAAACAAATATCAACTATCGAATAAGCTCGCGCCTGAAAGCTTCCTTTTTAGGCAATATAGCCGTTAACAACTACAAGTTTACGCCTGTAGACCGTACCACCAATTTCGGCACAATGGAGGATTCGAAGCAGTTTAAAGTTTATTTTGACGGGCGCGAAAAAGACAGGTTTGAAACCTATTTCGGCGCACTCACGCTGCAATACACACAATCGCGCAACACAAATTACACGCTACTCGCTTCGGGCTATCTGACCAACGAACTTGTGGCCTACGACATTTCGGGAGAGTATTGGCTCGATCAGGCCGGCACTTCGGGCGAAGGTGGAATAGGGGGCGAACTGGGTGTCGGCCGCTATCATGAACATGCCCGCGACCGATTAAAAGCATCGGTGATGACTGTCGGACTACGCGGCAATACGGCAGTCGGCAAACACGGTCTGAGTTACGGCCTGACAATGAACCATGAAACGATTTATGAGCGTGCACGAGAGTGGGAACTCCGCGATTCGGCAGGTTTTTCACTACCGAGCCATAGCCCGGTGCTGAAAATGGTGTATAATCTGACATCGAATCAGGACATTTCGAGCAACCGAATCGGAGCTTTCGTGCAGGATTCCTACCGCGTAGAGTTGTCGCAGGGCTATTTGGGAATCAATGGCGGCATACGTTTGAGTTATTGGGATTTTAACAAGGAATTCCTCATCAGCCCACGTGTCAACATGTCGTTCATTCCGGCTAAGGCCAGTCAGTGGGCATTCAGGTTCGCTACAGGACTTTACTATCAGTCGCCCTTCTTTAAAGAGATGCGACAGATTGTGGCCGACGAGAATGGTAACAATGTTGTTGTGCTTAACAAGGATATAAAATCGCAACGAAGCATACATTTCATACTTGGTTCGGACTATACGTTCCGGGCGTTCAACCGCCCATTCAAGTTCTCGGCCGAGGCTTACTACAAGGCGTTGTCGAATCTGATACCATATGAGGTTGACAACCTTAAGGTGACCTACGACGGAGTTAACTCATCGAGCGGTTTTGTTACAGGACTTGATATGAAGCTGTTTGGACAGTTTGTGCCGGGAAGTGACTCATGGATCAGTTTCTCTCTGATGAAGACACAGGAGAATCTTCGTGGGGTGAAAGTGCCGCGTCCAAACGATCAGCGCTATAGTTTTGCACTGTATTTTACGGATTATTTCCCGAAATATCCGAAACTAAAACTGAGTCTTCGCGGTATATTTTCCGATGGTCTTCCAACTACGGCACCGCGTTCGTCGCGCGACAAGGGCTATTTCCGTACGCCAGCCTATAAGCGTGTGGATGTTGGGTTGTCGTACGCATTACTGTCGCCGCTTTCCGAGGGACAGTCGCGGTCGGGTGCATTGCGCCATATCAAGTCGGTGTGGCTTGGACTGGACTTTTTCAACCTGTTTGATATTTCGAATGTCAATTCGTATTACTGGGTTACGGATGTCAACAATATACAGTATGCAGTGCCAAATTATTTGACACGGCGTCAGATAAATGTCCGTCTGACGGTTGACTTCTGATTGACTCAGCGCAGTTTGTTCAGTGCGTCGAGCATGCTGACGAGTTCTGCTCGGATTTCTTTCAAGTGTTCAATGGCTTGAGCATGGCGTGACACACCGGCGTGGTTGTGTTTCAGCTGTTCGCGAGCCGCTTCTATTTTCAATCCCTTTTCTTTGACAAGATATTGAACCATGCGTATCTTTTCCACATCGGCCGGGGTGTAGAAGCGTGAGCCTTTAGCATTCCGAGTCGGTTTAATGATGTTGAACTGGGTTTCCCAGTAGCGTAGAGCCGAGGGAGCCATGCCGGTCATTTCGGCAACTTCGCGTATTTTATAGTATTTCTTTTCTTCGCTTCGTTCCATGATAATCAGTTAGAGCGCTGAACGTCCTTTACACCTTTTACAGTGCGTAGTTTGCGGATTATTTCGTTGAGTTGAGCCGTGTCGTGCACTCCAACCACCATGTATCCCTGGAATAAGCCGTCGTTTGAGTCGATCGATATAGAACGCAGCTGAGCGTCTTTGTCCTTGTTTATGATTGAAGTGATGTTGGTGACGATGCCGATGTCGTCTTGGCCCACAATACGCAATGTTGCCCCGAACTGGCCGCCGAGTTTGCCACTCCAACGGGTGGTGATGATTCGGTAGGGGTATTTGTCGCGGATATTGCGTGCGTTCGGGCAATCGGAACGGTGAATTTTAATGACTCCTTCTGAGGAGATGAATCCGAATACATCGTCGCCGTATATAGGGTTGCAGCATTTAGCCATGCGATAGTTAATGCCTTTGATGTCGTTGCCGATCACGAGTATATCAGACTGGGTTGTTGAATCCACTTCGGGCACTTCAAGCTGGAATTCCTCGGCCGACCGGGTGGCTACGGTTTCGGCCGATTTCTGCTGCAGTTCCTCGTATTGTGCAATTACATCGTTGATGTCGATCTGTTCCGATCCGACGGCAGTGTAGAAATCGGTAACGGTTTTGTGGCCTGATTTTTTAATCAGACGCATTAGCGTTGCTTCCTGGATTTCGATTTTGCGGTTTTTGAAACGGCGTTCGAGCAACTCTTTGCCAAGTGCGGCCGAGTTGCTTTCCATTTCGTGAATGCTCTGGCGAATTTTGTTACGCGCTTTGGAGGTTACGGTGAAATTGAGCCAGTCGAGCTTGGGAACTTGGGAAGAAGAGGTGTTGATTTCTACCGTGTCGCCGCTTTGAAGCTTATAGCCAAGTTTCTGATTGCGTCCGTTTACGCGTCCGCCAGTGCATGTCATTCCCAGGCGGGTGTGGATGTGGAAGGCAAAGTCGAGCACCGTCGCTCCGTATGGGAGTTTGTATAGGTCGCCCTTAGGCGAGAACACAAACACTTCTTTGTCGTAGATGTCCATGCGCATGTTTTTCATCAGCTCCATGGGCCCGGTTTCGGCGGTTTCGAGTATGTCGCGCACATTGTTCATCCATGTGTCGAGCGACTCTTCGCTGCGTATTCCCTTGTATTTCCAGTGTGCCGCCAGACCCTTTTCGGCAACGAGATCCATGCGCCTTGTGCGTATCTGAACTTCCACCCAGCGGTCGTCGGGTCCATGGACTGTTATATGTAGCGATTCGTAGCCGTTGCTTTTGGGGATACTGAGCCAGTCTTTCATTCGCGAGGGGTTTGGCCTGTACATGTCGGTGACGACAGAGTAGGCGAGCCAGCAATCGCTTTTCTCTTTTTCTGGTTCTGTATCGATGATAATTCGGATTGCAAACAGGTCATAGATATGGTCGATATCGTTGTTCTGTTTTTTGATCTTGTTCCAGATCGAGTAGATGCTTTTGGTACGTCCCTTAATTTCGTAGTTGAGTCCTGTTGCATCGAGCTTCTTGCGGAGAGGCTCGATGAACTGGCGTATGTATTCGTCGCGTGCTTGTTTGGTTTCGTTGAGCTTGTGGGCAATGTCGGTGTATGTGCGGCGGTTGGTGTATTTGAGCGACATATCCTCCAGCTCCGATTTGATGGCGTATAATCCCAGACGGTGGGCCAACGGGGCGTAAAGGTAGTTTGCTTCGTAGGCAACGTCGTGCACCATTTTTTCGTTGGGATGGTGATTGATGTCGCGCATGAGAGCAAGACGGTCTACGATCATGATAATTATCACACGGATGTCTTCGGCAAAAGTCAGCAGGAGTTTGCGGAAGTTGTCGCTCTCCATTGCTGCTTGTTTCGAGTATAGCGTGGAAACTTTCAGCAGTCCGTTGATGAGCCGGGCAATGTCGTCGCCCCATGTATTGACCAGTTCGTCGTGGGCAATGTATTCGCTCTTACACAGATTGTAGAGCAGGATTGCCAGAATCATGTTCCGGTCGGGACTGATTTTCTCGCAGAGCAGTCGAGCAGTAGCCAGATTATGGATGGCAGGATTAATACCGTAGCGGTCGCGGCGGTAATGATCGTTTTCTATGCCGTTTTGAATCACCTGCTTGACGCGGGTGAAATCGCCGGGTTGTATGACCGACTGCGCAAGACGCATCAAGGCTCTTGTGTCGTCGAGCATTCTGGTTTTTTCTTCAGGCGAGAGATATTCTTGTTCCATAATCGTGGTTGGTGTCGGAAATGATGTGTCTGTAGAGGGTTTTATTCCTGGCAAGACAGTGGCAGTTTATTTAGCTCCTCGATATAGTCGAGCAGTTCTTTGCGGCCACGCCCGTCGGAGCTTGAAGTGCGGAACACCGGAGGAAGTTCTTCCCAGCTGTCGCGGAGTGTGTTGAGATATTTTTCAATCTGTTTCTTGCCGGCGGTAGCCGACATTTTGTCGAGTTTGGTGAATACGATAGCAAATGGAATCTCGTGTTCGGCAAGCCAGGTCATGAATTCGAGGTCGATCAGCTGCGGATCCAGTCGGGAGTCGATGAGCAGGAAAAGGTTGGTCATCTGTTGGCGATTGAGAATGTAGCTCTCAATGATATCGCGGATCTGCTGTTGCATCTTTTTGCCTCGCTGAGCGTAGCCGTAACCGGGCAGGTCGACTATGTACCATTGGTCGTTTATCAGGAAATGGTTGATAAGTGTCGTTTTACCGGGTGTAGCTGAAGTCATGGCGAGTCCTTTTCGACCTGTCAGCATATTGATGAGCGACGATTTGCCAACATTCGAACGTCCGATGAACGCATATTCGTGATGGCAGTCGTCGGGGCATTTATTAACATCGCTGTTGCTTATTACGAATTTTGCAGAATTGATATCCATAGTAGTTATATGTTTTTGTAAAGTTAACAAATTTGAGCGGTTAAAGGTTAAAATTACCGCAAATTTAATTATTCTACCGGTGTTGTGGATATGCAAAAAACGCAGGAGATATCCTCAATGAATACCTCCTGCGTTTTTTGTTAACCGGATAAATTTTCTGACGCGCTACCGGCGGTAGCTTGAAAAATTATTATTGGCCCAGATATGTTTTAAGAAGTTTGCTTTTCTGTCCCTTAAGGCGACGGATTGCTTTTTCTTTGATCTGGCGCACACGTTCGCGTGTTAGGTCGAATTCTGCGCCGATTTCTTCGAGGGTCATTTCCTGACATCCGATGCCGAAGAATTTTTTCAGAATTTCGCGTTCGCGTTCGTGGAGCTGTTTAAGCGCGCGGTCAACTTCTTTCGAGAGCGACTCCTGGGTCAGTGTGGAGTCCCTAACAGATAGGCCGATATCATGACAAATAATGGTACGGAACAACGGAACGCACTGT
>CAYQYL010000105.1:0-6080 GCA_964421745.1 uncultured Muribaculum sp.
AAATGCGTTTTGTGCAATTTTCACTTTCGTAATGTCCGGTGTCTACAAGAAAAATTCCGTCTGTGTGGTCGATAAACTGGTTGTGCTTGGTGTCGGAAGTTACGTAAGCCTGAGCTCCGGCGGCTTTTGCCTCTGGCAAAAATTCAGCACCAGAGCCTCCACAAAGAGCCACCCGCGAGATACACTGTGGCGCTTTTTCAGGGTCGGTACAGCGGACAACTCCGCTGCCGAGCACCGACTTAACTTGAGCGGCAAATTCAGCCGGGGTCATTGCTGCTTTAAGATCTCCGACAGCTCCGGTTCCACAGTCAGGCTCAGCTGCCGGCAACAAAGGCCGGATATGGATCAGGCCGAGATCACGGGCAATCTGCCACGACACACCGCCGGCAGCATTGTCGACCGAGGTATGCGACGAATAAACAGATATGCCATTCTGAATGGCCCGCCAAACAGTAGCTTCTACCCTGCCCTGCATTGGCATTATCCTTTGCAAGGGGCGAAATATCAGCGGATGATGTGTAACGATCAGGTTTGTTCCCAACCTTACGGCTTCGTCGACAATGGCTTCTGAAGCGTCCACACAGATTAAAACACCCGTACAGACCGCCTCCGGACAACCGACTTGCCAGCCTGAGTTATCCCAAGATTCCTGAAGGCTCAAAGGAGCGAACTCTTCAAGAGCTTCGGCTATCTGTGAGTTGGTAATTATCACTTTTTATCTAATGTTTCCACCTTCAGACTGAGCTCGTCAAGCTGTTTTTGCTCAAGCGGCGCAGGAGCATCAAGCATAACGTCGCGACCGGAGGTATTATTGGGGAAAGCGATGCAGTCGCGGATCGAATCCAGACCGGCGAAAAGCGACACCCATCGGTCAAGACCGTAAGCCAGACCTCCATGAGGGGGTGCACCGTAGCGAAATGCATTCATCAGGAATCCAAACTGCTCCTGAGCTTTTTCCGGTGTGAAACCAAGTATTTCGAACATCTTGGCCTGCAGCTCCGAGTCGTGGATACGAATCGAACCTCCACCAACTTCAACTCCGTTAATAACCATATCGTAGGCATCAGCGCGAACTGCAGCCGGATCTGTGTCGAGCAGAGGAATATCTTCATCTTTCGGATGGGTGAATGGGTGGTGCATTGCCATAAGACGCTGCTCTTCATCGCTCCATTCAAACATCGGGAAATCAACAACCCAAAGACATGCAAATTTATTTTTGTCGCGTAATCCGAGCTGACGACCCATTTCCAGACGGAGCTCACAAAGCTGTTTGCGAGTCTTCATTGCATCCTCGCCACTAAGAATAAGTATTAAATCGCCCGGCTCTGCTCCGAAAGCCTGCTTCATTTTCTGCAGGGTTTCCTGGGTGTAGAATTTATCGACCGATGATTTTACATTACCGTCGGCTTCTACACGGGCATACACCATACCCTTGGCTCCAATTTGCGGACGCTTAACAAATTCAGTCAGCTGGTCGAGCTGTTTGCGAGTGTAATGAGCCGCACCCTTAGCGCAAATTCCGCCTATATAGGCTGCGTTGTCGAACACACTGAAACCGTGGCCCTTCATTATACCATCGATTTCAACGAAAGTCATTCCGAACCGGAGGTCGGGTTTGTCAGAGCCATACAGCTTCATTGCCTCTGCCCAAGGCATGCGCGGAAACGGATCAGGCAATTCAACTCCGCGCAACTCGCGGAACAGGTGGCGTGCCATGCCTTCGAACAGGTTGATAACATCGTCCTGCTCAACGAAGCTCATCTCACAGTCAATCTGCGTGAACTCCGGCTGGCGGTCGGCTCGTAAATCCTCGTCGCGGAAACACTTCACGATCTGGAAGTAGCGATCCATTCCCGAAACCATCAGCAGCTGTTTCAGGGTCTGGGGCGACTGAGGAAGGGCGTAGAACTGCCCGGGATTCATACGTGAGGGAACAACAAAGTCGCGCGCACCTTCGGGGGTCGAGCCTACAAGCATTGGCGTTTCAATCTCCAAAAAGCCCTTCGAATCAAGATAACGACGAACTTCCATTGTCATTTTGTGACGCAATTCAAGATTGTGTCGCACTGACGGACGGCGCAAATCCAGATAGCGGAAGCGCATACGCAAATCATCGCCACCGTCTGTATCGTCTTCGATAGTGAAAGGCGGAACTTCCGAAGCGTTCAGCACTCGCAGCGCCGACGCTATAATTTCTATGTCGCCTGTAGGCAGACCCGGATTCTTGTTTGAACGTTCAGCAACTGTTCCTTCGAGCTGAATCACGAACTCTCTACCAAGACGATTTGCTTTTTCGCAAAGTTCAGCATTAACGGAATTGTCGAAAACGGCCTGTGTAATCCCGTAGCGATCACGGATGTCGACAAATGTCATACCACCCATTTTTCGTGTGCGCTGCACCCAGCCTGAAAGGGTGACTTTTGTGCCTACGTCGGCAATGCGGAGTTCCCCGCATGTTTTTGTGCGATACATATATAGGTTAACTGTGTTGTTTATTTATGGATACCGGCACCGAACCGGCTAAAATCATGTAAAGGTAGCTATAATAGGGCACATATAAAAATTTTGCAATATATTTTGCGACTGGCAAATAAAAAAACCGCCAATTGTTTGACGGTTCATTATCATTTATCAGGTCACGTAAAGTTTATTTTCGCTTAAAGAAATATTTAATCTTGTCTTTTAAAGAAACCGGATTCGGTTTAAAGTGTACATTCACACCTGCGTCTTTCTTATTGAGAAACAAAATAGAATTCGGCATAACAATGGCGACAGAACGTTCGAACGGAACAATGCCACACATGCGCGACAATTCGAGCTTATGAAACGGCGACGAAGAATCGAGCGAATTAATGACGAGCTCGCCATTCTCTGTCAGTTCCAAATCGTGTTCCGGAGCTGTATTCATCATCAGTGCTCCCATGTCAAGGAATTCAATTCCTTTCGGAGCTTTGGGAAAGCGCTTGTACAGCTCATCAATTACCTTACGTGTTACCATGTCTTTATCTGCGTTGTTTCTTCTATTTATTCTTTTCTTCTATTTTTCAACTTTTGTATTACTAATACATTTTACAGTTACAAAAAGTTCTACCAATCCCGTTAATTTAACATTGGAGGCGCAACTTTAACCGTTTTGTAACATCTCTTCTTCGATTGGGATAAACACAAAAACGCTCCGCCAAATAATTAGCAGAGCGTTTTTACTTATTGTACAGCTATTTAAGCCAAGAATCCGAGCAGCACACCAGCGGCAACGGCAGATCCGATAACTCCGGCTACATTCGGACCCATGGCGTGCATGAGCAAGTAGTTGGATGGGTCGTATTCCAAACCGAGATTGTTCGAAATACGAGCCGACATCGGCACAGCCGACACACCGGCATTTCCGATGAGCGGGTTGAGTTTTTTTCCTTCGGGCAATACCAGATTGAAAAGTTTCACGAACAGCACTCCGGATGCTGATGCGATAATGAACGCCATGAATCCGAGAGCGAAAATGAAAATTGTGTCCAGGGTCAGGAATTCTGAAGCCTGTGTCGATGCACCGACTGTCATACCAAGCAGAATGGTCACGATGTCGGTGAGCGCATTAGAAGCTGTTTTGGCCAAACGTGTTGTCACGCCGCACTCACGCAGAATATTTCCGAAGAAGAGCATACCCAACAGTGGAATGCCAGATGGAACTACAAAGCATGTGAGCAACAAACCGACAATCGGGAAGATGATTTTTTCGTTCTGCGACACGGCACGGGCGGGCTTCATACGAATCACGCGTTCTTTCTTTGTTGTGAGCAATCGCATGATTGGGGGCTGAATCAGCGGCACAAGTGCCATGTAAGAGTAAGCAGACACGGCAATCGCACCCATCAGATTTGGGGCGAGCTTCGACGACAGGAAGATTGCTGTCGGGCCGTCGGCACCACCTATGATAGCGATAGCTCCGGCCTGATCTGGAGCAAACCCCAGTGCAAGAGCCACCATGTATGCGCCAAAAATACCGAACTGGGCGGCTGCACCAACGAGCATAAGCTTCGGGTTGGCAATCAGAGCTGAAAAGTCGGTCATCGCACCGATGCCGAGGAAAATCAGCGGAGGATACCAACCGGCGCTAACACCATTGTAAAGAATGTTCAGCACCGAACCTTCCTCATAAATACCTATTTCCAATCCGGCTGTCGCGTTGAACGGAATATTGCCTATAAGGATACCGAAACCTATGGGCACAAGCAACATAGGTTCAAAGTTCCTCTTTATTGCCAACCATAGGAAAAATAGACCTACGGCAAGCATCACCAAATGTTCCCAGGTGCAATTGGCAAAACCGGTAAGCACCCAGAACTGGTGTAGATTGACTGAAATGAATTCTTGAAACGTCATGGTATCAGGCAATTACTTTATTCAATTGTGAACAGTACAGTTCCTTCCAGAACAGAATCACCGGCATTGACATTTATTGATGCAATCTTTCCGTCAGCTCCCGCATGGATAGAATTTTCCATCTTCATAGCTTCAAGAACCATCACTGTGTCGGCGGCTTTTACAACATCGCCAACCTTTGCGCTGATTGAAAGTATCGTACCGGGAAGAGGAGCGGCAACCTGTTTGCCTCCGGCAGCAACTGCTGGCTTGCTGACAATTTTTTCGCCGGTAGCCGTACGTGGCACAGCCGACGGACGTGGTGCCGAAACAACAGTAACAGGAGATTGTTTTTTCTCCAGCTCAACCTTGTAAGGCATGCCGTTCACCATAACTTCGGCAACGTTATCGACAATATCACCTACTGAAACACTGTAGTTGTTACCGTTGATTTTATATTTATATTCTTTCATTGTGATTTAATTGTGAATTGTATGGTTGGTTTGCCTGTGCAACTACTTATCGCCCTATCGGCGGGGCAGTTCACGCAGACTGTAGATTTTGGAACTCCAGGGAGAATATGATTTGCGGACTTTGTTTATAGTGAGAATTGTGTTCTCCTTGTCGTGAGCGTTCAGATGTTCGTGGAGAGCCATCACTACGGCGGCTATCTCTTCGCCAGAATCGTGTTCGGGCGCAGCCGAAGAACTCTGACGTCCGGTCAGTGCTTCTGTCATTCCATAGGTGCGGGCTTTGTTTTGCTGTGATTTGCGAGCCCCGATACGTGAAATGATGTAGAAGCAAACACAGAGCAGAAGCAGAGCCGAAAACACAATGATCATAGCCATTGCTGCAAGGCCAAAACCATGTCCGTCGGTCTGAGCAAACATTTCAACCTTTTTGTTCGTATCAACGATCTTGTTGCTGCTCGAAGGGGTAATATACAACGCATCTGAGCCGTCGCGCACTTCCCAGGCTTCAACACCCGTGCCTTCGCCGTCAAGTTTGCGGGCGTAGGTTGTGTTGGCAAGCAGCGATGCGGGAACAGTGACTGAATCGATCAGTGTCTTTCCGTTAGCATCGTACACGCCAATCCAGTTATTCTGTCCGGGAACAAGTACGAAATTAAGATGGAATGTGCCTTTATTCGGTTCTCCGTCTGCCCAGAAAACAACATGCTGACGTGAGGGAATTTCGGTATTGACATCACCGAGCGGCACCGGATATTTCGTGGGCACCTCCGGATCGTCGGTCAGATAGACGCTGGATATCTCCATAGGCGCATAGGTTGAGTTGAAAAGCTCAATCCATGCGTTGTGACGTCCGTAGTCGTCGATGTAGTTGCTGTCGTTGGTCACCATCACCTCATTGATTCGCAAACCGCGACGGCCTTGCGCATCAGCTTGGTTCATGAACCCGCCCACAAGCAGTACAAGCAGTAATAATATGCTTTTTTTCATGTCTTTTGTGGCGGAATTAAAGAGGTATATTACCGTGTTTTTTAGCCGGATTGGTCACTTTCTTTGTAGCAAGCTGCTGCAGAGCGCGTATCACGCGGAAACGTGTGTTGCGAGGCTCGATAACGTCGTCGATATAGCCATACTTGGCAGCGTTGTAGGGGTTGCAGAACAGTTTGTTGTATTCTGCTTCTTTTTCGGCAAGAACTTTTGCAGGGTCTTCGGCTTCTTTTGCTTCGCGAGCATAGAGAACCTCAACGGCTCCGG
>CAYQYL010000106.1:0-5494 GCA_964421745.1 uncultured Muribaculum sp.
TGGCATCCCACTTCGATTTTCTGGGAGCTGACCAATCGACGTGCCGACGAAAAGACAATCAGCTACGTGGAGAGCCATGACCAGGCGCTGGTTGGCGACAAGACCGTTATTTTCCGTCTGATCGATGAGAAAATGTACTGGCACATGAGTAAAAACGACACCGATGCAGCTGTGGCGCGAGGCGTTGCGATGCACAAAATGATTCGTCTTGTGACTCTGGCCACCATAAACGGCGGATATCTGAACTTTATGGGAAATGAATTCGGGCATCCGGAATGGATTGATTTCCCGCGTGAAGGGAATGGCTGGAGCTACAAATATGCCCGTCGCCAATGGGATTTGGTCGATCGTGAAGATTTACGTTACTGCCAGTTGCAGGCATTCGACAATGCAATGATTCGTCTGGTTGAGGGTGTTAAAGATTTCCAGGCACTGCCGGTTGTGCGCCTTTGGGATAACGATGGCGACCAGGTGCTTGCATTCGGGCGTGGCGATCTGGTGTTTGTGTTCAACTGGGCACCGTTCAAGTCGTATGAAGGCTACGGATTTCTGGCACCTGAAGGTGAATACGAAGTGGTTTTGTCGAGCGACGATCCGGAGTATGGTGGTTTTGGCAATGTCGATGATGCAACTCACCACCTGACCCAACCTGATCCGCTGTATGCCGACGATCATAAAGGCTGGCTCAAACTTTATCTGCCGGCTCGCACATGTCAGGTTCTCCGTCGAGTGAACTGAGTTTAATGCAACCTAAAATTGTAATAGCGTGTGACTCGTTCAAGGGGTCGCTCGGGAGCCGTGATGTTGGTGCAGCAGCAGCCCGAGGGGTTAGGAGTGCTGTTCCTGATGCGGACATACGCGTTGTTGCCGTTGCCGACGGTGGCGAAGGCACTGTTGCCGCTGTTGTCAGTGGTATTGGTGGAGAAATTGTGCGATGCGATGTAACCGGTCCGCTTGGCAATCGT
Source organism: uncultured Muribaculum sp. (assembly GCA_964421745.1). Classification (GTDB taxonomy): domain Bacteria; phylum Bacteroidota; class Bacteroidia; order Bacteroidales; family Muribaculaceae; genus Muribaculum. The sequence goes on from CAYQYL010000106.1 coordinate 966, forward strand.
GTTGCGGCTTGTTATGGCCGATGCGGTGACATGGCAGTTTTAGAGATGGCTCAGTCCAGCGGTCTGACTTTAGTTCCATCCGACGCCCGGAACCCTTGGCTTGCCACAAGCTACGGCACCGGCGAGATGATAAGGCATGCTCTTGCAGCAGGTTGTAGAAAATTTTTAGTTGGCCTCGGAGGTAGTGCTACAAACGACGGCGGAGCCGGAATGCTCCAGGCTCTCGGTTTCCGGTTGCTTGATGTTGACGGAAATGAAATCGGACCGGGTGGGGGCGAGCTTTTGCGTCTTGACAGAATTGACGATTCGTGTGTGACTGCTCAACTTCAGGAAGCAACATTTTCGGTAGCTTGCGATGTGACAAATCCCCTGACAGGCGACAGTGGAGCAAGTCGTGTGTTCGGACCGCAGAAGGGGGCTGATTTGGAAATGACAGTAAAACTTGACGAAGCGTTACGGAATTTTGCAGCAAAGTCGGCCGATTTCCTGGGGCATGACTTGTCGACCGAACCGGGTGCCGGTGCAGCCGGTGGTATGGGGTTCGCATTCACTGCCTTTCTTGGTGGAAAGCTTCAGCGTGGGGTCGATATGGTGCTCGATGCAATTGGATTTAATGAAACAGTGAGTGGCGCGATGCTGATAATTACAGGCGAAGGTTGCCTCGACCGGCAGACTTGTATGGGAAAAACTCCGTATGGGGTGTTGCAACGGGGGTTATCAAAGTCGATTCCTGTTGTTGCGATAGGAGGGAGTGTTAAGGATGACGCAGTTGCTGATTTGAAGTTGGCCGGATTCAGCAGGATAGAGCAGGTTATGCCGTTAGGAATGTCGCTCGACGAGGCAATGCAACCGGCTGTTGCTGCAGCAAATGTGGAGAATTCGGTTTACCGACTTGTAGCGGAGTTTATGAGTCGAGGCTGTTGACGATAAATTTCACTGTGGCTTCGACTTCGCCTTCGGCACCGCTGTCTGTGAAAACTTGTGCTGATCCCTGGCCGATGATGTATTTGCCTGTATGTGGATTAATAATGTGACGTCGCGATGCATCGGCGTTGCCAGATGTTGTCAGGCACCCATTTTTTACCGGTCCGGGAACATTGCCCATAGCCATAATTGAACTGTTGCCAAGGTTGACGAGAGCATCGGTAATGTTGCAGTTTTCAAGATACGTCCTGATACAGTCGAGCGCATATCCTTTGATGAAACCGGACAAATCGAGCTGCGCGCGATCGTTGTCGCGCCAGAATGTGTTTTCAGAACCAAGGTGAATGCTTTCAATCATCCGTGGTTGAAACTTAGGTGAAGAAACGGTTATATCGAACAATCCCTTTGTCCGGGCGTTGAAGTCCAGACAAAGGGATAGCATTTTATAAAGAGTATCGCTGATTTTTATTTCTTCGCCGGCAGCGAGGTTGTTAAGATTTGAAATCTCGCTTGTCGGATCGAATCGGTTTCCGACTTTTTCCAGCTGTGTAATCAGTTGTCGGATACCGTCGGCTACATTAAACAGGTCTTTTTCCTGTTGGTCGTGACTGTTTATCAGCAGGTCGACACGAGTGTGCATTGCTTCGAACCACGCGTAGACCATGGTTGATCCGTCGGGCTGTCTGCGGCACAGATGTTGCATCAGTATGACTACAGTTCTTTGATTTTTACGTTCTTAAACCAGACTTCGTCGCCGTGATCCTGAAGCAGGATGTTGCCTTCGATGTGGTTGCCGAAATTTGGCCAGTTGCGATATTTGCTGTAGGCTACGAGTGCATCGAACATCTGATTGTTGCGGTCGTATTCGATGAGCTTTTCGCCGTTGAGCCAGTGCTCGACATGATTGCCTTTGACAATCACAACTGCTGTGTTAAACTTCTTTATGTCGAACGGCTTCTTTTCGGGGGCAGGAATCAGGTCGTAGAGCGAACCGAGCTTGCGGTTGCCTTTAACTCCAAGTTTTGCGTCGGGATGACGGATGTCGTCGAGAATCTGGAATTCACAACCGATAGCCGAACCTTCACCTTTGTTCATTGTGGGGTCTACGAAATATTTGATTCCACTGTTGGCGCCTTCGGTGATCTTGAAGTCGACCGACAGAATGAAGTCTTTGTAGGTGCGGTTTGTGACGATGTCGCCTCCGTTGGTTGATTCTTTTCCGTCGGCGGGCATCACTTTCAGGATTCCGTCTTCAATCACCCAACCCTTAGTTGGGAAGATGTCGAGTTTCGCTCCGTGCCAGCCGGTGCTGTCTTTTCCGTTGAAGAGCAGTGCCCAGCCGTCGGCAACTTCTTCGGGAGCGAGAGTGTTGTCGATGCAGTTAACAACAGGAGCCGGAGTTGAGGGAGTGGCATAGCGGGCAACATCGTCTGTGCAGATGCGGATGTCGCGCCATGCAACGGTTTTTCCTTCCTGTTCGGGAGAGCCGATGGCATGTACCTGAAGGGCAATGAAACCTTCGGGTGTCATGTCGTCCCATACGTTGGCGCAAGGCACACCGTTAATCCAGGTGCGGATGCTGTTGCCAACAGCTTCGATGCGAGCTTTGTTCCACTGTCCGTTTTTGAAGGCGGTCTTGGCGGCAGGATTCTTTGTCATGGGGTAGAGCCAGCCGCGACGTGCTTCATCGTAGATTCCGCCCGACCATGCGCGCGACGAGGGGTCGATCTCGAACTGATAGCCGTGGACACGACCCTTATTGATGTTTTTGTCGCTCAGACTGCGAAGCTGTACGCCGGAGTTCAGCCCGTCATCGACCTTGAATTCGAATTCAAGAATGAAATCACCGTAATTATTTTTAGTTGCGAGGAAGGTGTTGGGAGTGTTCATTTTGGAAACACCAACTATGGCTCCGTCGACAACTTTGTACTCAGCGTTGCCGTTGAGCCGTTTCCAGCCGTTGAGATTCTTGCCGTTGAACAGGGGCTGCCAGTTCTGTGCCGAGCCGACTGCGGCACAGACAAGACAGCAAACAATTAGAATGAATTTTTTCATTTTGGTTATGAGGAAGTGAGCTTATTCCTGGTGAGTGCAATTAAACGAGGTTGTAGAAATCTTCCCAGCCTTTACGCGGTGGCATGCCTGAAAGCAGCGCATTGGCAAATGCATTGTTTGTGAACTGCTTTGTGCGTGCGTCGAAATAGAGTTTGGTGTTAAGACGCTGTGCGATCACGCCAAGGCAGAATACCTGGCTGAGCACACCGTTGATTTCGAAAGGCGAACGAGTTTTTTCTGTTCCTTGACATGCGCGCAAGAAGTTGACATAGTGGTTTGAAGGACTTTTGGGCACTTCTGGAAGTTTACTTTTGATGTCGTTAGCATTGGCCGAAGGAATCATCGACAGTGTGCTTCCGTGGCTGCTGCCTTTGAAAGTCAGGTCGCGGCCGTAGATGATTTTGCCTGGGTTGAGCTTGCTGACGGGGGTATTTCCCTGGTTTGTAGCAGGCACATCGGGATTGTACTCCGAGGCACCGTAGTTGGCAGGAAGCGGGGGCAGATTGTCGAGTCCGTCATACCACGTCACGTCGCATGGAGGCATGCTGCCGCGTGAGGGGAATCGGAAGCGGATTGTTGACGAGTAGGGGAAGAAGTAGCTGTTGTGGCCGTTGGCATATTCCATGCTGACTTCGTAGGGGAGGCCGAGTTCGAGGAACTCATGTGCGGTGTCGAGAAGGTGTGCGCCCCAGTCGCCCAGAGCACCCATACCGTAGTCGTACCAGCAGCGCCAGTTTCCCTGATGATATTTGTCGGAGAAGCCGTGGTAGGCACACGGTCCGGTCCATGTTTCCCAGTCGATATTGTCGGGCATTTTTTCACCGCCGGGCATCTGAATGATTTTGCTGTCGTAGTTGTGCCAGCGGCGTGAGTTGTTCATGTGGGCAGTGATTGCAGTCACATCGCTTATAATGCCGGCGTCTTTCCATGCTTTGAACTGGAAGTAGTTACCTTCGGAGTGGCCCTGGTTGCCCACCTGTGTAACCACTTCCGGGTGGCGGCGCGCCATTTCCATCATCAGCTCGCCTTCGAGGAATGTGCGGCACATCGGTTTTTCGAGATAAATGTGCTTACCGTTGGCCAAAGCCAGCATGGCTATGGGGAAGTGCATGTGGTCGGGCACTGAGGCGCAGACAGCGTCGAAATCGCCCGATGCTTTTTCGAACATTTCGCGGAAGTCGCGGAAACGTTTGGCTCCGGGATACATGTTCATCACCTTTTGAGTGTGCGCTGCACCCATGTCTATGTCGCACAGAGCTGTCACGTCGACCATACCGGTGCGAGCGAATTCGCTGATGTTCTGTTCGCCACGGTTTCCGATGCCGATGTATGCTATTTTAACTTTGTCTTTTTTTGCTGAATCCCACTCGCGAGAGGTGAGAGGAGTAGCCATTGCACTGCTGAAGCCGCCGAGCGCCATTCCGGCCGCTGATGCGCTTATGGTTTTCAGAAAATCTCTTCTGCTTGTCATAATTGTTATAATGATTTACGGTTTAGAGCTTGTTTAATAACTAATGTTAACAGCCGGGGCTGTCATCCTTTGAGCGAAT
>CAYQYL010000107.1:0-4743 GCA_964421745.1 uncultured Muribaculum sp.
CCAGCCCCGCTGGAAAGAGCTCACCACCGAAGAAGACATCGTTTCATTTGTCGAAGAAGTCGGATTCCCCGTACTGATCCGTCCAAGCTACGTGCTCTCGGGAGCAGCCATGAACGTTTGTCACGACTACGAACAGATGCATCGTTTCTTAGGTCAGGCTGCCAAGGTTTCAAAAGAATTCCCGGTTGTGGTTTCTGAATTCCTTCAGAATGCAAAGGAGATTGAGTTCGACGCTGTGGCCCGCAACGGTGAAATTATTGAATACGCCATTTCGGAGCACATTGAATATGCCGGCGTGCACTCGGGCGACGCAACCCTGGTGTTCCCTGCCCAGAAAATATATTTGGCAACCGCACGCCGCATCAAGCAGATCAGTGCCCAGATTGCCCGTGAGCTCAACATCTCCGGTCCGTTCAACATCCAGTATCTGGCCAAAGAAAACGCCGTTAAGGTTATCGAATGTAACCTGCGCGCATCGCGTTCATTCCCATTCGTCAGCAAGGTGCTGAAACAGAACTTCATCGAAACCGCCACACGCATCATGCTCGGCGAAAAAGTTGAACCAATCAACTCGTCGACATTCGATATCGACTATATCGGCGTGAAAGCATCGCAATTCTCGTTTGCACGCCTCCACAAAGCCGACCCGGTTCTGGGCGTCGACATGTCGTCGACAGGCGAAGTTGGCTGTCTGGGCAAAGACTTCGACGAAGCACTGCTCAACGCCCTGCTTTCTGTTGGCCATCACGTGCCCAAAGGCGCAGTGCTTGTCAGCTCAGGCGACGTTCGCGGCAAAGTCGACATGCTCGACGCATGCCAGCGCTTGTTCAACAACGGCTACAAACTGTATGCAACCGAAGGAACAGCCAAATTCCTAAATAACAACGGCATCGACGCAACGGCAGTCTGCTGGCCCGACGAACAGGGCGAAAACGTTCTCGACCTGATAGCACGCCACGAAGTGGACCTGATTATCAATATTCCCAAGAATCACACCAAGCGTGAGCTCACAAACGGCTACCGAATCCGCCGCTGGGCTATCGACCACAATATTCCGCTGCTGACCAACGCCCGCCTGGCCGACGCTTACGTCCGTGCATTCCTGAGCCGTCCGGTGGAAAGCATTTCAATTACACCCTGGAAAGAGTATTAATCGACCTCCATCTATTCACATAAAGTGCCCATTATAAGTTGCTTCAACACTTTTAACGGGCACTTTTCAATTTAAAATCCAGATAAATCATGCAGACCGAAAAAGGGTTTCAACATTTTGTGCTGACGCTGTTCAATCTAAAGATTTGGGCAAAAGACAAAAATGATTCGCAAACCCACACAAGCCAATGGCTCGACTCGCGTTTTGATCTCTTTGAAAAATATTGTTTGCCATCGATGATGGCTCAATCGTGCAAAGATTTCAAATGGCTCGTCTTTTTCGACACTGATACGCCCCAAAGCTACAAACAGCGGATAAAACAATATGAGTCGATGTACCGGCAATTCACTCCTGTTTTCATGGACGCCGAAAAAGCTAAGCTTTTCCGAGTCGATGATCCAGTCTTTCGGTGCATGCCATTCAGAAACACAGTCAGAGAATTTCTCGGAAATGATTGCAAATATCTGATAACAACCAATCTTGACAACGACGACGCGCTGTCGACCGACGCTATCAACCGCATCCAGACCTCCTTCAAAGAAAAAACACAGGAAGGAGCCATCATCTTTCCCTACGGAGTGCAATATCTGAGCTCAGCCAGACTGATGCTCAAAATGAAATACCCGCATAATCATTTTATTTCACTTGTCGAACGTGCCGACGGCGATTTCAAGACCACACTCTACCACGTTCACACAAAGGTCAGAAAAACAATGCCCGTCACCGACCTAGACTCGCGTCCGGGATGGCTTGAGATTGTCCATGGATCTAATGTTAGCAACGAACTGCGAATCACATCACGTATCAAATACCACTTGTATTTCGGAAGTTCATCACTGAAAGATTTCGGTTTGAACATCTCGTTCTCGGCCGTCCACAATTCCCTGGCTGCCATTTTCAGGTATCCTGTTTATCTGAGCCGGACTGCAGTAAAAAAAATGATTCGAAAAATTTCAAGAAAGAAATAGCAGTCGATTGTCAGCCGACAGTAAACCACGCCTCGGCTAATAAAACAATTGCCCCGAAAGCCAGAACTATCGAGGCAATTGTTTTATCACAGTAAAGTAGTTTATCCAATTTTGTCTACTTCAAGATCGCCGTTGACAACTTCGTGCCAAGGCAGTCCCTGAGCGGCTATCACTTCAAGGAACGGATCGGGATCGAATTCCTCCACGTTGTGTACTCCGGGCTTAACCCATTTTCCAGTGAGGAACATCATTGCTCCGGCCATTGCCGGAACTCCGGTTGTATAGCTCACGGCCTGCATGCCTGTTTCGCGATATGCGGCTTCGTGGCTGCAGTTGTTGTAGATATAATAAGTCAACGGCTTGCCCTCCTTGTCCTTACCGGAAATGCGACAGCCAATCGAGGTTTCGCCGTGGTAGTTCTCACCAAGATCCTGCGGATTAGGCAATACAGCTTTCAGGAACTGAAGAGGAACAATTTTTGTTCCATTATATTCAACCTCGTCGATTCGTGCCATACCGATATTCTGGATCACACGCAGGTGTGTCAGATATTCTTGTCCGAATGTCATCCAGAAACGGGCGCGTTTGATTGTCGGGAAATTAATCACCAGACTTTCAAGCTCTTCGTGATAGAGCAGATACGATTCGCGCGGGCCAATGTTCGGGTAGTTCAGTGGTGCGTGTATTTCGAGCGGCTTCGTAACCACCCAGTCGCCTTCGCTGTAGTAACGACCGTTTTGTGTGATCTCACGGATGTTGATTTCCGGGTTGAAATTGGTTGCGAATGCCTTTCCATGGTCGCCGGCGTTGCAGTCAACAATGTCGAGATACTCCATTTCGGAGAAATAATGTTTCGCCGCATAAGCCGTAAACACACCCGACACACCGGGGTCGAAACCGCAGCCAAGAATAGCTGTCAAACCGGCTTTCTCAAATTTATCGCGATAGGCCCACTGCCAGGAATACTCGAAGTGGGCTACATCTTTAGGCTCGTAGTTGGCCGTATCGAGGTAGTTCACCCCACATTCTAGACAAGCGTCCATGATTGTAAGGTCCTGATAGGGCAATGCCACATTAATGACCAGATCCGGTTTATGACGATTGAAAAGCGCCACCAGATCTTCAACCGAGTCAGCATCGACACGGTCGGTTGTTATGTTCTTAGCGCCGATAGCCTTGGCAACCGCATCGCACTTCGATTTTGTGCGCGAGGCAATGACTATTTCGTTGAACACATCGGGGTTCTGGGCGCACTTGTGGGCAACCACTGTGCCTACGCCACCACATCCGATAATGATTACTTTCGACATTTTCTATTATTTACAGGTAATATTTAGCACTGTAGTGCCGCATGAGCAACGTGGCACTACAGTATATAATTCCTATTTATTTCTGATTCTGCTGTTTGAGCAGGTCGCGGATTTCAGTGAGCAGTTCTTCCTGTGTCGGTCCGGCCGGAGCTGCGGGTTCTTCCTCAACTTTCTTCTTGAAACGGTTCATGATGCGGATCGCCATGAAAATGCAGAAAGCGATAATAAGGAAATCAACGATGTTCTGCACGAACATACCCCATGTGAGCCACACTTCAGGCTTCACAACCTCTTCACCATTCATTTGAGCAGCCTGCAAAAGCACTTTGCTCTCCTTGAAGTCAATACCGCCGGTAGCTATACCTACAACGGGCATGATAACATCATTAACCAACGAGCTGACAATTTTGCCGAAGGCACCGCCGATGATCACACCGACAGCCATATCGATAACATTGCCGCGCATCGCAAACTCTTTGAAATCAGATAACAGTTTTCCCATAATATGTTGTATTGTGGTTAAAAATAAAATTAATTATCAGAGCATTCGGCACTGCCACAGAAGCGAAACATGCCTTCGGCCACAAAATTAAAGAATTTTTTCTATATTTTGCAGACAACCATGTTCTAATTAAAAAAAAAGTACTAATTTTGTGGTGTCCAAAGCTCGGCTTTGGCAGATGATTCACAAAAAATAGCCCTCACAGGCGTTTGAATTACACAACAAGGCAGAAAGAGATTTATAACCCAATATATTTTATTAAAAAAATTATGACAAAAGTAGGTATTAACGGTTTTGGCCGTATCGGACGTTTTGTTTTCCGTGCCTCTACTAAAAGAGAGGACATCGAGGTAGTTGCAATCAACGACCTTCTCCCTGTTGATTACATGGCTTACATGCTCAAGTACGACACAATGCACGGCCGCTTCGACGGTACAGTTGACTACGACCTCGAAAAAGGTCTTCTTATCGTAAACGGCAAAAACATCCGCGTAACAGCATGCAAGAACCCCGCAGAAATCGCTTGGGGCGAAGTAGGCGCTGAATACGTAGTTGAGTCAACCGGTCTCTTCCTTACCAAAGAAAAAGCTCAGGCTCACATCGAAGCCGGTGCAAAATATGTGGTAATGTCAGCTCCCTCAAAGGACGACACCCCCATGTTCGTATGCGGTGTAAACCAGGACAAATATGTTAAGGGCACACAGTTCGTATCGAACGCTTCTTGTACAACCAACTGTCTTGCACCTATCACCAAAGTGCTCAACGACAAATTCGGCGTTGTAGAAGGCCTTATGACAACCGTACACTCTA
>CAYQYL010000108.1:0-4730 GCA_964421745.1 uncultured Muribaculum sp.
GGACGCAAGATTTTCATTCTTGAAAGAGGAGTTCGATTCTCCTATGGGCTACTCTCAACTTTGGACACGAATGCCGCAGACCCGCATAAGGTCTGTGGCATTCACCGTTTAATACGGAATTATTTTGTATTTTTGTAGCCTAACAATATCTGCCATGAAAAAATTAGTTTTACCGATAATAGTTATTTTCACAGTTCACATTCTTTCGTTGGCTCAGACGTGGCCTGGAATTTCCGAATCGGCTAAGCCCGGAACACGCTGGTGGTGGATGGGATCGGCAGTCGACTCTGCAAATATCGATTGGAGCATCGGGCAATATGCAGGTGTCGGAATCGGTGCAGTTGAAATTACTCCAATCTATGGTGTGATTGGCAACGATGAAAATGAAATACCCTTTTTATCAGACAAGTGGATGACAGCCCTGAAGCAGGTGCATGATGCTGCAGAGCGAAATGGAATCCAGGTGGACATGAACATGGGCACAGGTTGGCCTTTCGGAGGACCTGAAGTCACGACCGACCAAGCTGCTTGCAAGGCTGTCTTTTTAGTCGACACTGTTGCCCCTGGTATGGAACCACGCAAAACATTACCGGCTAAAGAACAGGATATTGCGCGACTGATTGCCTCAAGCCGCCGAAAGTTGCCAAGCGGTGCCGATGAAGTGATTCGCTTATATCAGAGTCGTACCATGCAGGCTGTGAAGCGTGCGGCTCCCGGCGGCGAGGGACTGGTGCTCGACCATTTCGACACGACTGCCGTGAAAAACTATCTCGACAAGTTCGACCGTGCTTTCGCCCGAAGTGCCACACCCTGGCCCAACACTTTCTTCAACGACAGCTATGAAGTTTATGGAGCCAACTGGACTCCGACGTTGCTCGACGAATTTGAAAAGCGGCGTGGCTATCGGCTTCAGGACTATATGCCCCAGCTTTTAGGTTTGGTCGACGACGATAATACAGTTTTGAGCGATTATCGTGAAACAATGGCCGAACTTCTGCTGGAAAATTTCACTACACAGTGGGTCGACTGGGCTCACTCGCGCGGCGTTAAGGTCCGCAACCAGGCACATGGGTCGCCTGCCAACCTGATTGACATATACGCAGCTGTCGATATTCCTGAAATAGAAGGCTTCGGTTTGTCAGACTTCGGTATCCGCGGTTTGCGCACCGATTCGTCGTTTACGCGCCGCAACGACAGCGATGTTTCAATGCTCAAGTATGCCTCGTCGGCAGCCCACATAACCGGTAAACCACTGACATCAAGCGAAACATTCACATGGCTCACCGAGCATTTCCGCACATCGTTGTCGCAGATGAAACCTGATCTGGATCTAATGTTCACTTGCGGTGTGAACAACATCTATTTCCACGGCACAACCTATTCGCCCCGTGAAGCGGAATGGCCCGGTTGGAAATTTTATGCTTCGGTTGATATGAGTCCGACAAACACAATCTGGCGCGACGCCCCTGCGCTGATGGAGTATGCGGCACGGTGCCAAAGCTTTTTGCAAAGCGGACAGCCTGACAACGATTTTCTTGTCTATCTTCCGGTGCGCGACATGTGGCGACAACGTCTGGTGCCGGGCGAAAAGGGGTTGCTTATGACTTTCGATATACACGGGATGCGCAATAAGGCTCCCGATTTCATTGCTTCGATAATGCAAATCGATTCATTGGGCTACGACTGCGACTACATCAGCGATAAATATCTTATGTCGACAACGGTTGCCGGAGGCGAACTGCTCACACCCGGAGGTGTCAGCTACAAGGCGCTGATCGTTCCGGGAAGCGGGCAATTGCCTGAAAGGTTACAATTTCATCTTGATTCCCTCACTGAGGCGGGAGCTACCGTGATTTACGGAATTGACACTGAGGCGTTACAGCTTGCAGCAACGCCGGAGCAGATGCGTACCCGACTCGGTTTGCGGGCTATAAGGCGCGTTAATCCCGACGGTTATCATTATTTCATTGCCAATCTGTCGCCCGACGATGTGGATGCCTATGTGCCGCTGGCTGTCGATTTTGCTGATGTACTGTGGTTTAATCCAATGAATGGAAAGATAGAGCGGTCTGAAACCGATGCCGACAACAATATCCGGATAAAGCTACGCTCGGGCGAATCGCGTATTTTATGCACCTATAATCAGAGTCAGCCGCTTCTACCGTCAATACCCGAAGGCAACGAGATTTCAGAAATCAATCTTACGCCAGGCTCGTGGACACTCTCGTTTGTCGAATCGGAGCCGGAAGTGAAGCAGGTTTTCCATTTGGATGGACTTAAGCCTTGGACTGCATTGGGCGACAGCGTGTTGAACCGACTTGCCGGCACTGGCGTGTACACGACGGAATTCAACTTAGCTCCCAACGATTTGTCTGGCAAATGGACAATTGAACTGGGCGATGTCCGCGAGAGCGCGCGCGTGTATCTCAACGAAATCTATCTTGGAACAGCTTGGGCAGTGCCTTTTTCACTCGACTGCACCGATGCGCTCCGTCCAGGCCAAAACCGCCTGCGAATCGAAGTCACCAATCTACCCGCCAATCGTATCGCCCACCTCGACCGACAGGGCGTTGAATGGCGCAAATTCAAAGAAATCAATCATGTCGACATCAATTATAATCGCACCGGCTATGCCCACTGGCCAGTGATGCCTTCAGGACTTAATTCCACAGTCATGCTACGACATAGCAAATAACGGGGTGTCATTTCAGCAACGGGAGCCATTTGCCGTAGGTGAGCATGCGCCATATCCATTCGAGTGGCCCGAAGCGGAATAAGCCGAGCCATGCTGCACTGAATGCGGTTTGAAAGGCAAAGACACAGACAGCTATTAGCTCTGTCGCCCCCAGTCCGAAATGTGCCCCCAAGCCCAACCCTACGCCATAGAATAGCCCGATGCCTATCAGCGATTGCGAAATATAGTTGGTGAGAGCCATGCGGCCGGGCGCTGCGAATATGCGCCATAATGCTAAGTGTGGGTGTCTGATGCAGAACAGTCCCAACAAAGCGGCGTAGGCCGCACCGAGCGGATAAACGCTGACGGTGTACAGGAGTGAATGCATCGTGTTTCCAAGCGGACGTCCCGATACACCGCTTGCCGCGTAAGCAACCGACAGGGGCAAACCTACAAGTGTTCCCCATAGCGCAATCTTGCGAAGCAGCGACAGGTGTGCATTCAGTTTGACGTAAATTTTGTGTCGCCCGACAACGAATCCTATCAGGAACAGCCCTAAAACCTTGAAATAGCGGTTGCCGTCGACAAATTCATAGAGGCGTTCCCAGGCTCCTTGAATAAGAAATTTGAATACGTCGCCATAGCTGTCGGCGTCGCGTAGCCATGTACCGAAGTTTTCTTCGCTGATGCCATAGGCCGCAGCATATTCCCACCATTTCTCGTAAGGGTATCGGCCAGGAAAAATCCCAGTCAGCTCACAAACTCCGTCGACAACCACCGGTAGCAACAGGAGCACCGCAGCAATTGAAAGAATTTTTCGGTCAGACATTTTCCTGAACAACGGCAACAGCATTCCAAGCACGGCGTAAAGCAGCAGGATGTCGCCGCTCCATATCAGCATCAGGTGAGTGCAGCCAATCAAAGTCAGAATTGCCATGCGCCGGTAGAATATGCGGAAACCGTTGGCTCCGCGTTCGGTCGCATGAGAGATTATGATTGAAAAGCCGACACCGAACAACAGCGAAAACAGAGTGTAAAATTTTCCGTCGATCAACAGATATTGCAGAAACTTGACAAATCTGTCGACTGTAGCCGACGGCATCGCCTCCGCAACAGCTGCCGGCTGAAATGTGTACAATGAAAACTCCGGATAGTTTGCCATGCAGACACCGAGCAATGCAAAGCCCCGCAGAGCGTCGAGAAATACACTCCGGCTGGCTCCTGCTACTGGCGCTACACTTGTAGGTTGCATAGATTTATTTTGTGTATTTGGCTTTAACCGTGTTGTAGGCTTCCGCAACAAGCTGTCGTATCGTGCTGTCTGGAATATCGCCGCCGAAATTCAGTTGAATCCAGTATTTCAGGCTCTGGTTGATCGGTTTGCTCACCGAACAATAGTTGTCGCGCACTTCGGCTACCCGGTCAGGAGTCAGACGAAGGTTGACATATGAAAAATCGTTCATATCTACAAAGCAGAACATGTGGCCGGCCACATAAAACACCAGCACCGACTCATACCGTCTGGCAAATTTGCCAAACGGCGTTTTCTCCGTCACCTCACCCAGCGAAAGGCAGAAATCACGGAACTCAATCAGATCCAACTTAGTGCTTGTTTCCATTAGCGTCAACTCTCGTTTCTACCTTGTAAAGGTAACCATTAACCGCCAAACAACAAAACCCATCCATAAAATCCGGATTGGCAAACACGTCACGATGAACGACGAATAGTATTGCTCCGACACTTCGCATATAGTTGGTGGTTTGAAAAATTCAAGAAGTCCGAAAATTGGAAACAGTATTTCCGATTGATGCTTCGGAATAGCTATTCGCAAAAGAAAGTTTTTTCGCTAAAAAAATGTCTTTTTAAATAATTGCTCTTCGATTTAAATGAAAGAACCGTGTCTGTTTCCCTAGATTTGATGTGCTCGATGGAAGGATATTGAGATAATTTCTTTATCTTTGTAATTGGATAGGCATTGTCTGTCCGCGACATATTGAAAACAAGAGGCGTTATGTCTTCTTCTTGTAGATGAAAAGCGTAGGAAACTTACCATCG
>CAYQYL010000109.1:0-4697 GCA_964421745.1 uncultured Muribaculum sp.
GTTCCACCAGGCTTGCGGGTTCCTCTTTCTTGGCCATTTTATTGGTATATTTTAATTATATATTAATCGAATGAATATTTCACACTTTTGCAATCGGCGGCATTGAACTCAACCGGTTCCTCAACCAACACGGGTTTCTTCTTACCGGGTTCTTTCACTTTCTTCTCAATGAGGAGGGTGAAAGTGATGTTATCGGCATCATCGCCTACCTGCGACAACTGTCCGCGCAACTTTTTTCCGTCTTTTGTCAAAACCTCGACACGATTGCCGATGTTCTTCAGATATTGTCCACGCACTTTAAAAGGCGCTGTCAGACCGGCCGAACCAACTTCAAGCTCATAATCGTCGGTTTCGCGGTCGAATTCGGCCTCGATTTTTCGAGTCAGTTCCACACAGGTATCTATATCTACCCCTTCGGGGCGGTCGATCTCCACCGTTATATTATTGTCAGGTGTAACTTTCACATCGACCAGAAAGACATCCGTGTCTTTCAGTGCCGACTCAAGAAATGCTGTCAGTTGTTGCTTGTCTATCATTTAATTGCACTTTATCATCACAGCCTTTTGCCATGATTGTATAACATTGCTTACATACAAACCGGAGGGGACTTGCGCCCCCTCCGTTGCTGTTTCAATGCAAAGTTATATATTATTGGTGCCACTTGCAAGTTAACCGTCGCCGGCAACCTGTAAACCCAATCAACAATTAATATTATTTAACCATTATTAACACTACATCATCCGCTTACTCATTAATTTTGTGTGCGTAGTTAAATGCATGAAAGAACATGCCAAGAGATAACGACATCCGCTTTACTAAATCTTATAAACCGATGAAAACAATAAAATTCGTATTATTCAATTTGCTTCTGGTTATATGCGCTTCATGCAGCAATTCAAATCAGAACAATGCTGACTTGATTAAGGAAATCGAGAAAAACGTGGAAGCTACCAATCAGATGTGCCCGATGAAGGTTTCGGAAATCAACAATGTAGTTTTCGAAAAAATTGACTTCGATAATAATACTGTGACATATCACTACACTCTGGATGTTCTTCCAAACAGCAACCGTAACTATAAAGACTTTTTGATTAATGAGCAAAAGGGAATGATAGAATTGTCGCCCGACTATAAGAAATTAATTGATGCATTGGCAGAGATTGGAGCAAAAATAGTATACGCCTATCAGAATCCGGAAGGGGATACGTACTCAATAGAACTAACCAACAAAGACCTGAAAAACATAATTGAATAGCGACCCCAAATCGATCACTACAAAAATGAATTAGGCTGTAATGTAATTTGCAAATTACATTACAGCCTAAAATTTGTTTCACACAAAATCATTGGTGCTGACGTTGCAGAATGTCGACAAACGATTTCGGCAAGCGAACGTTATAGAGCGACATTGCCTCGGCAAACAAAGGTGCAATCTGCTCGTCGGTGAATCCGGCAATGCCACATCCGATACGTGTGACATAGAAGGTTGTCTGATCCCATTCGCGGGCAAGTTCTATGAATTCGTCGACATACGGTTTAATGGTTTCGACGCCTCCCTGCATTGTAGGTATGGCGTAGGACTGACCTTGAAGCCCTACGCCTTGACCCATTTTCGCACCAAAGAAGCGCACGGCGGCCAAGGCCGCTCCGCCACAATGCATACCTTGCAGATTGCTGCCGAAGACAAATATTTCATCTTCGCCCAGCGAGGTGATATTTTCAGGTGTATAATTCATTAATTTTCGTATTCTACCAGCGGGGCATCGGCAGCTACGACATCGCCAGGTTGTACAAGCACACGCTTAACGATATGTGTGCCTTCTGCCTCAATCTCATTTTCCATTTTCATGGCTTCGAGCACCAGCAGACACTGTCCTGCTTTGACACTATCGCCGGCTTTGACATTAACTGTCATCACAGTACCGGGCAGAGGAGCCTTGGCTGTTGGACCGGTGATAGGCTCTACTTCGACATTAACCGACTGTTCGCTTTCGGAAGCCGGAGCTTCGGGCTGAGGCGCACTTGCGTTCTGAGCCTCAAATTCTTCGGCACGACGTTTGCGCAGGAATGTGTTTGCAACGGCAGGCAACAATTCAAGAAGCAGATATTCCTCTTCATTTTTTGCCAGCTTCGCATTGCCGTACTCTGGCAGCTCAGAATTCTCCGGTTTGCGATATTTAGTCACATCGTAGGGCACTTCTTCGGGACTGCCTGTGATTGCGGCGCGGAACTGTGGGTCGACAGGCACCGGAGTGTGGCCATACTCACCTTTAACGAGCGATACGAACTGGTTCGAGGGGGTCGAATAGTCCTTATTTCCTTTCTTACGGTCGATAGCGAGGCTGACAGCCTGAGAACCTACGATCTGGGATGTGGGTGTCACCAGCGGCACCAGACCGGCATCGCGACGCACCTTGGGAATAAGAGCCATCGCATCGTCGAGCAGGTCGCTCGCGCCGAGAGCTTTTAGCTGTGCAACCATGTTAGAGTACATACCACCGGGCACCTCGGCATTCTTCACGGTTTCGTTTGGTTTGGGGAATCCGAAGTATGCTTCAATCGCATGACAGGCATCGAGCAGAGCTGCTTCGTCACCATTGTTAGCTGCCATTATAGCGGCATCGAAGAGAGCGTCGACTTCGGCGGGAAGGACATCGGTGAGCGGATTGAATGCTTTGGGGAAGTTGTCTTTGTTAAGGTCGAAAGCGGCAAGCGATTTGCGGATTTCATAGAGTTCGTCGCGGATTTTACCGACGGCTTCCATGTCGGCTTCCAGTTCAACGCCGAGTTTCTTACAGAACACATAGACAAGTTCGATGGCCGGAGCAGCCGAGCCTTCGCCGAACCACCAGATATTGGTGTCAAGAATATCTACACCCTTGATGATTGCCACCAATGAAGAAGCCAGACCATAGCCGGGGGTGCAGTGGGTGTGGAAATCGACAGGCACACTGACAGCATTCTTGAGCGCAGGAATCAGTGTGGCTATACGAGCCGGATTCACAAGACCGGCCATATCCTTGAGAGTTATTATTTTGGCACCATAGCGCTCCATTGCCACAGCCTTTTCAACAAAGTAGTCGTCGGTGAAGATTTTTTCGGGCTTCTTGCCGAACAGTTTGGCAAAAAAGCCTTTAGGCTCTTCGTCCTTGGGGTCGACAGTGTAGCAGACAGCTCCGTCGGGTATACCGCCAAGTTGATTGATCATGCGGATCGACTCCTTGACATTGTCTATGTCGTTGAGTGCGTCGAAGATACGCATCACATTCAGCCCGTTACTGATAGCTTCTTTGTAGAAACCTTCCAGAACGCTATCGGGGTAAGGTACGTAGCCGAAGAGGTTGCGGCCGCGAGAGAGAGCAGAGAGGAGCGAATGGCCTTTCATTGCCTTGCTGCATGCACGCAGACGCTCCCAGGGCGACTCGTCAAGATAACGCATCACTGAATCGGGCACTGCACCACCCCATACTTCCATGATGTAGAAATTAGCATTTTCATACAAAGGAAGGAGATGGTCGATGTCTGACTGTTTCATACGTGTTGCAAACAATGACTGTTGACCGTCGCGTAGAGTCAAATCTCTGATTTTAAGCTTGCGTTGTGCCATATCTAAAAATTTTGGTTAGTTTCTTGTTCTGTTTGTCGGTTTCAATTGCCTGCGGCGTCAATCGAATACACCGTCGATACTCTCCTCGGAAGTGGTCGGCTCCTCATATTCGCCGTAGTATTCTTTTTCGCACAGGTCGATACCCGAGGGGAAAGTGAAATGCACATCCTGACGATAGGGAAGCGTCGGATCGGCATAGACTTTCGATATGAACTTGCCGTAGACAGGGAGTGCCATAGAAGCGCCCTGACCCATTGCCATTCCGTTGAAATGGATGTAGCGTTCTTCGCCGCCAACCCACACGCCCGACACCAGCTGTGGCGTGAAGCCCATGAACCAGCCGTCGGAGTTGGAGTTGGTCGTACCGGTTTTACCACCCATCTGAGCCGTTATGTTGTAGGGCGGACGACGCAGACGGTTACCTGTACCGCTGTCGACCACATTGAGCAATATGGAGAGTATCTTGTAGTAGGCATCTTTCGAGATCACCTCGGTGTGGCGTGGAGTGAACTCGCTGATAATGTTGCCCGATGCATCGGCTATGGCAGTGACAAAGAGCGGATCGACACGCATACCGTTGTTGGCAAATGCCGAATAGGCCGTAACCATTTCCTTGACTGAAACATCACATGGCCCCAGACAGAGCGACATCACGGGGTCAAGCTTGTTGGTGATTCCGAAGTTGTGGAGGTTGCGCACAAGCGTTGCTGGCGACAACTGGCTCATCAGACGCGCCGAAATCCAGTTGTTCGAGTTTGTGAGAGCCCAACGCAGGTCGACCATTTCGCCTACCCTGGCGCTGCCGGAGTTGCGCGGCGACCATGGACGTCCAACTTCATCCATAATGGTCGGCTGGGTATTGAGAAACATATCGCAAGGGGTGTAGCCCTCTTCCATGGCGTAGGTGTAGAGGAACGGTTTTATCGTCGATCCGATCTGGCGGCGGCCGGTGCTTACCATATCATACTGGAAGAATGTGAAATTGGGGCCGCCGACGTATGCTTTCACATGGCCTGTGACTGGATCCATGGACATGAAACCCGACCGCAGGAAGTGTTTCTGATAGAGCATGGAATCCATGGGAGTCATT
>CAYQYL010000110.1:0-4647 GCA_964421745.1 uncultured Muribaculum sp.
CCTATTGAAAAATCAAGAATTTCAGCCGACTACGCGGAAGTACGGCAAATTTTTTGTAACTTTGTGAGTTAAGCGACAACATAAATGACAAACGAAGAACCAATCACCCCCGCAGACGGCCAGAACTACGGGCCGATTTCGGACTATACATCAGACAACATCAAAACCCTCGAATGGTGCGAACACATACGTCTGCGCCCCGGTATGTACATCGGAAAGCTGGGCGACGGTTCGCAAAGCGACGACGGAATTTATGTTTTACTCAAAGAAGTAGTCGACAACTCCATAGACGAATTCATGATGGGCAACGGACGCCAGATCGATATTACAGTCAGCGAAAAATCGGTGACCGTACGCGACTTCGGACGAGGCATTCCATTAGACAAACTGGAAGACGTTTCTTCGCGCATGAATACCGGAGCCAAATACGACTCATCTGCATTCAAAAAATCGGTTGGACTCAACGGCGTAGGTTTGAAAGCTGTAAACGCACTATCTGTTCAGTTCACTATAACGTCATGTCGAAATGGGGAAGCGCGCACCATAGTTTACTGTCGTGGCGTTAAGGAATCCGACACCGGTATTTTTCCTACGGAAGAGCCGAACGGAACTCTGATTTCATTCACACCCGACACTACTCTTTTCCGCGACTACGTATATCGCGAAGCCTATGTTGTTCAACTCGTAAAAAATTATACCTACCTGAACACCGGCCTTAGCCTTTATCTCAACGGTAAACGCTACAGTTCGCGCAACGGCCTTCTTGATTTGCTTAACGAAAAACTGACGGCCGACCCTCTCTATCCGATAATACATCTGAAGGGAACGGATATCGAAGTCGTGCTCACTCATACACGCCAACACGGCGAAGAATATTATTCATTTGTCAACGGACAGCACACAACTCAGGGCGGAACCCACCTATCGGCTTTCCGCGAGGCTGTATCACGAACAATAAAAGAATATTTCGGCAAAAACTTCGAATATGTCGATATACGTGACGGCATAGCGGCAGCTATATCCATTAAAGTTCAGGAACCACAGTTCGAATCGCAGACCAAGACCAAACTCGGTTCGCGCGACATGGGACCCGACGGCCCGACTATTATAAAGTTCGTTGGCGACTACATCAAACAAGAACTTGACGATTACCTTCACATCAATCTCGACACGGCCGACATTCTTCTGAAAAAGATTCAACAGAACGAGCACGACCGCAAAGCAGTTGCCGGACTGACAAAAGCCGTCAGGGAAAAAGCAAAGAAAATCGCCATACACAATAAAAAACTGCTCGACTGCCGCGTGCATCTGAACGATGCAAAAGGCGATGAAGACATTAAACAGGAATCGTCGATTTTCATAACCGAGGGCGACTCGGCTGCCGGTTCAATCACCAAGATTCGCAATGTTGAAACACAAGCTGTGTTTTCTTTACGTGGTAAACCGCTTAACACCTACGGCATGCCATTGGCGGAAGTTTATAAGAATGAAGAATTTGCCCTTCTGCGCGCCGCTCTCAACATCGATGAAAGCATAGACAACCTACGCTACAACAAAGTAATTATCGCAACAGATGCCGATGTCGACGGTATGCATATCCGTCTGCTCCTGTTGACATACTTCCTGCAGTTTTTTCCCGATATGATAAAAATGGGACATGTGCATGTTTTGCAGACTCCACTTTTCCGTGTTCGCAACCGCACCACGACCAGACGTATGGGGGCAAAAGGCAAATCGGCCAAGGCTTCCGATGAAACATTCTATTGCTACAATGATGAGGAACGACTGGCTGCAATAAACCGGCTCGGTGACAAAGCCGAAATAACCCGATTCAAAGGTCTTGGAGAAATCTCCCCGGAAGAATTCCGCGATTTCATAGGTCCCGACATGCGACTTGACAAAGTGACATTGCGCAAGGAAGATGCCGTCGACAAACTGCTCGAATTTTACATGGGAAAGAATACACCCTACCGCCAGGATTTCATTATCAATAATCTTGTAATCGAAGATGACTCCCAAATCTCCTGAACGCATAGCCATATATCCGGGCACTTTCGACCCATTCACAATAGGTCATCTGTCGATTGTCGAACGGGGACTTCAGCTCTTCGACAGAATAATAATAGCCGTAGGCATTAACGATAGCAAACGCTGCTTCAAGCCAACGGCAGAAAGAGTGAATCATATTGCCGGTGTAATGAAAAATGAGCCCAGAGTAGATGTTGTCAGTTACGACGGATTGACCGTCAATGTGGCACGCGAGCATGGCGCAGGATTCAGGCTCCGCGGAGTCCGCACTGTAGCCGATTACGAATATGAGCGAAATCTGGCCTACGCAAACCGACAGATATCGGGCATCGAAACAGTTTTGCTTTATACCCTTCCCGAGCTGCAATATGTCAGTTCTACAATGGTTCGCGATCTCGACCGCTGCGGGCACGACATTTCAGCATTCGTCCCACAGCCTCCCGCCACTGACCGATAATGAACGAAAACACGTTGCCGATTGTTATATAGCAGACAGTTATAAAACAAATATTCAACTATTTACTTATATTTACTGATGAAAAGATTTTTTCGACATATAACACTCAAAGCAACTGCACTATTTATTGCTTCCGCTACGGCCGTGGCTGTAACGGCACAAACACCCAAATTATCACCGGGTCAGAAACTGCTATATACACAGGGCCTTATCGAGCGGTTCTATATGGAGCCGGTTAACGGCGACACTATTGCCGATGAAGCGATCCGGGCAATGCTTAAAACACTCGACCCGCATTCGGCCTATTCAACTGCCGAAGAAACTAAAGAACTCACCGAACCGCTTGAGGGCAATTTTTCAGGAATCGGCATATCGTTCAACATGTCGACCGACACAATCTACGTTATTTCAACAATCGCCTCAGGCCCATCGGAACGCGTTGGGATTATTCCGGGCGACCGGATTGTTTCAGTCAATGACACAGTAGTCGCCGGAGTAAAAATGAAGCAGCGCGATGTTATGCGGCGTTTACGAGGCCCGAAAGGAACTAAAGTTAATGTTAAGATTCTGCGCAATGGAGAATCTAAGCCGCTCGATTTCGTGATTACTCGCGACGACATTCCAATCTACAGCGTCGAAGCCGCCTATATGGCCGACGATAACACCGGCTACATCCGTATTTCCAGATTCGCCGAAAACACTTTCGACGAGTTCAAAGACGCGATGGTTAAACTTAGCCACGACGGCATGAAGAATCTGATTATCGATCTTCAGAATAACACCGGCGGTTACCTAAACGCCGCCCATGAAATTGCATCCCTGTTCCTTAACCAGGGCGATATGGTTGTTTACACTCAAGGGCAGAATTCACCCCGACATGATTATACAGCCAAACAGGTCAGCAACTTCAAAGGCAGAATCGTTGTGCTTGTGAATCAGAACTCGGCTTCGGCAAGTGAAATTCTTGCCGGTGCTCTTCAAGACCACGACCGCGCTGTGATTGTAGGACGACGTACATTCGGCAAAGGCCTTGTGCAGCGTCCATTCCCAATGCCCGACGGCTCAATGATACGCCTTACTACTGCAAAGTATTACACTCCGTCAGGACGCTCTATACAGCGGCATTACGAGAAAGGTCATCAGGAAGACTATTATTCCGATCTGAAAAACCGACTCGAAAGTGGCGAACTGATGCATAGTGATTCGGTGCATGTAGCCGACTCATTACAGTACAAGACTCTTGTAACCGGGCGAACTGTTTATGGCGGCGGAGGGATACTCCCCGACAGATTTGTTCCACTGGACACAACATGGTACACACCCTATTATCGCGAAATAATGGCAAAAGGCGTGTTCATACAGTATGCATTGTCCTACCTTGACCGGCATCGTTCTCAATTGCTTTCGGCATATCCGACCGACCGTGATTTCAGCGCCCGATTCGCAGTAGACAACAATATGATTTCTGAGTTGCGCCAGCGTGCCGAAAAGGCTGGCGTGGAGTTCAATCAGGAGCAGTTCAATGCAAGTGAGCCGACAATACGACGCACCCTCAAAGCTCTCCTGGCAAGGGATCTCTACGAAACCGGGGCATACTATCTTGTCGACAACGGACAGGAGCCTATCTTCAATGAGGCGATGTCAATTATTAACAACCCAACCGAATACAATAAACTATTAGGCCGATGATAGACACAACTATAACCAACAAGCAGCTTCCGGAAAAGGCCATTCTTGTGGGTCTTATCACGCAGCAGCAAAACGAAACAAAGGCCAAAGAATACCTCGATGAACTCGCATTTCTGGCAGATACAGCCGGGGCGGTAACACATCGCATGTTTCTGCAAAGACTCGACTATCCAAACCCGCGAACCTATGTAGGCAAAGGTAAACTCGACGAAATTCGACAATATGTTGAAGACAATGAGATTGAATTAGCAATTTTCGACGACGACCTTACGTCGAAACAGGTTGCGAATCTGGAAACCGAATTGAAAATAAAAATTCTTGACCGCACAAGTCTGATTCTTGATATATTTGCAAAGCGTGCACAAACGGCCAATGCAAAAACACAAGTTGAGCTCGCTTAATATCAATATTTGCTTCCTCGTCTGACACGCATGTGGACACACCTCGAACGACAGCGTGGTGGTATTGGTATG
>CAYQYL010000111.1:0-4602 GCA_964421745.1 uncultured Muribaculum sp.
TCCCCTGAGAAGGAGTGAGGAGAAAAGCCGTTGCACTTATTATTGGAAACTTTGTACGCAGATTCTAATTTTTTTTGTTGCAAAAACAATATTAATAAAATCTTTTCTTATCTTTGTTCGGAAACTATTAATTATTTACAACCAATTAATTTATCACGCACATGAAAAGCTTGAAAATGTACATCAACGGCAAATTCGTCGAAAGTAAGTCAGGTAAGTGGATCGATGTTCTCAATCCTTCGACTGAAGAGATAATAGCACGCCAACCCGACGGGAACAAGGAAGATGTCGACGAAGCACTTGACGCAGCCCGCAAAGCACAGAAGGGCTGGGAGAAAACACCAGCTATCCAACGTGCAGAATACTTGCTGAAAATCGCCCAAGGTGTAAGCGAACGCAAAAATGAGTTCGTCGAAATCATAATGCGCGAACAAGGCAAGACTCGTTCATGGGCTACTATTGAAGTTGATGCAACTATCAGCTATTTCAACTATATGGCGTCTTTTGCGCGTCATATTGAAGGCGAGATAATTCCCAGCGACAATCCCGGTGAAACAATTCTACTCTCTAAGAAGCCAATCGGCGTGGTTGCAGGTATCCTTCCATGGAATTTCCCTTTCTTCCTCATCGCACGAAAGGCAGGAGCTGCCCTTATCGCCGGATGTTCTATTGTGTTGAAGCCTTCGCAGCTGACACCCGAGAATTGTTGTGTCTTTGCCGAAGTTGTCGACAAAGTCGGGCTGCCTGCCGGCCTTTTCAACGTAGTGACCGGTAAGGGGAGCGTTGTAGGTCACGAGTTGGCCGCAAGTCCAAAGATAGACATTGTTAGTGTCACAGGTTCGGTGGGAGCTGGCGAAAATATCATGAAAGATGCTGCAACAAATATAACAAAGGTTTCTCTCGAACTCGGTGGTAAAGCTCCGGTGATCGTGTTCCCCGATGCCGATCTTGATTTGGCGGCACAGGCAATTCTCGACAGCCGTATCGGCAACAACGGCCAGATATGCAACAATGCAGAACGTCTGTACGTTCACAAAGACGTCAAGGATGCTCTCACAAAGAAACTCATTGAAAAATTTGAGGCCGTGAAAGTTGGCGATCCATTCTCAGCCGACGACATCGACATGGGCCCGCTCGTAGAAAAACGCGCGCTTGAAAGCGTAGAAGCTAAGGTGGAAAATGCAGTGCGCCAGGGCGCTAAGGTGCTTTGTGGTGGACATCGCGTTGGCGAAAAGGGCTATTTCTATGCTGCGACATTGCTTGACAACTGCCGTCATGATATGGATATAGCTCATGAAGAAACCTTTGGCCCGGTTCTTCCGATAATCGTTTGGGAGAATCTGGATCAGGTGATAGCTTGGGCTAATGATTGCGAATACGGATTAGCATCGTCGATTTTCACCAACGACATCAACAATGCCGCCCGTTGTATCCGTGAACTCGAATTTGGCGAAACCTATGTCAATCGCTTCCATTTCGAAGCTATCCAGGGCTTCCATGCTGGCGTGAAGAAGAGCGGCATAGGCGGTGCCGATGGTAAACATGGTGTAGAAGAATATCTTCGTACTCATGTCACTTATTTGCAGACCTATTAATTGATAATTGTGAAAGTAGGACTTTTTATACCTTGTTATGTAGATGCCCTGTACCCTCAGGTCGGGGTATCTACATATAAATTATTACGCAGTCTTGGAGTTGAGGTGTTTTATCCCGAAAAACAAACATGCTGTGGCCAACCGATGGGCAATGCCGGATTCCAGGAAAAAGCAGAGAAACTTGTTGACAGATTCGACGAACTTTTCCGAGGCTACGATTATGTGGTCGCGCCTTCAGCAAGTTGCACTGCCTATGTGAGATTATTTCACCCGAAAATAGTAGGACATGAATGTGAGGCGGCAGGAAAAACAGTTGATATCGTGGAATTCCTTCACGATGTTTTGAAAGTGAAATCCCTGCCGGCAAAATTCCCTCACAAAGTAAGCATCCACAATAGTTGCCATGGCGTTCGCGAGCTGGGGCTTTCGTCGCCATCTGAACGGAATATTCCGAAATTCAACAAACTGCGAAATCTGTTAGAGATGGTTGAAGGAATAACTGTTGTCGAGCCTGAGCGTCCTGACGAATGTTGTGGTTTCGGGGGCATGTTCTCCATAGAGGAACCGGGAGTGTCCACCAAAATGGGACTTGATAAGCTGCATCGTCATATCTCAACCGGGGCAGAGTTTATCACCGGACCAGATTCGTCATGTCTGATGCATATGCAAGGAATAGCAAACAAGCAACACCTTCCGATTAAATTCATCCATATCGCACAAATTTTATCATCCGGTTTATGAGCACCCTACATTCTAAGAGAGCGAATGAATTTGTAAAAAACACAGCCAATGTCGACAGGCATGACGCTACTTTCTGGGGTGTTCGTGTCCGTCGCGACAATATGGCTCATGAGGTTCCCGAGTGGGAGAATCTGCGTGAGGCCGCCAGCCAGATAAAGAAGCACACAGTTACACATCTGGCCGACTATCTGGAAACATTCGCTGCAAACGCTGAACGCAATGGCGTGCATGTACACTGGGCAAAAGATGCCGCTGACTACAACGCTATAGTGCTTCGGATTCTCAATGATCACGGAGTGAAAAAAGTTGTAAAGAGCAAGTCGATGCTAACCGAAGAATGCGGTTTGAATGACAGCCTCACTACTAATGGTATAGAGGTCGTTGAAACTGATCTTGGCGAACGCATATTGCAATTAATGAAGTTGCCTCCAAGCCACATCGTAATGCCGGCAATACATATTACCCGTGAGCAGGTTGCCGAATGTTTTCGTGAAAATGGAATTCTTGAAAAACATGGGCAACAGGCTGCCGACAGTATGAAGGGCGACCGTAAAACGCTCGAAGCTGCAGCCGATCCAACCTACCTGACCCGTTGTGCGAGATATCACCTCCGCGACAATTTCATGACCGCCGATTGCGGAATGACAGGCGCGAATTTCGGTATTGCTTCAACAGGAGAAGTAGTGGTTTGCACCAATGAAGGCAACGCCGACATGAGTACCTCGATTCCACCGCTGCACATCGTGTCGATGGGTATCGAAAAACTTATCCCCGACTACAATTCGATGGCTGTATTCCAGCGCCTGCTTGCACGCAACGGCACCGGACAAACCACAACAGTCTACACCTCTCATTTCCGTAAACCACGTCCCGGTTCGGAGATGCACATCATACTTGTCGACAACGGCCGAAGTGAGATTTTGGGTAATGAAGACCATTGGCAGACGCTGAAGTGTATGCGCTGCGGTGCGTGCATGAACACATGTCCGGTTTATCGGCGTTCGGGCGGATATTCCTACACCTATTTCATTCCTGGTCCTATCGGCATCAATCTGGGTATGCTGCGTGACAGCAATGTGCATTACAATAACTGTTCGGCTTGCTCTCTGTGCTGTTCATGCGATAATGTTTGTCCTGTGAAAGTAGATCTTTCAACGCAGATCTACAAATGGCGACAGCAACTCGACAGCTTGCACCATGCCGATCTCATGAAAAAAACAATGTCAGAGGGTATGAAGGTAATGTTCGACCATCCTGCAATGTACACCACAGCACTGCGTGTAGCTCCGCTCGCCAATATAATGCCCTCATGGCTCACTGGCATAGCACTTGGAACATGGAGCCAAGGGCACGGTATGCCGGTTTTTGCAAAGAAATCGTTTCACCAGATGTGGAAAAATGGTCTGGATGATGACACAAAAAAGTCTTAAGCCGGAAAAATTAATTATATATGGGAAATAAAGATTCGATAATAAACAACCTGCGTCGCAATGTGCGCGAAACATACGACATGCCCGACCTTACGTTCGGCAAGTTGGTTTATCCCGATCCGGTTTCTGCGTTCATCCATACAGCCACAACGGCTGCTGGAGCATCGGTGATTGAAATGAAAGAAGGCGACGATTTAAATCAACTGATTCATAAGGCATATCCTAACGCTAAAACTATTGCAAGTAATATTCCGGAGATAAAAGCTGATAAGAACCCGGACACGGTTAATTCGCCAACAGAACTTGACGGTACAGATGTCAGTGTTGTGCTCGGCACAATCGCATGCGCTGAAAATGCATGTATATGGATTCCGCAGACAATGAAAGAACGTGCTGTTTGTTTCATATGCGAATATCTTGTGATTATTATAGATCGCAAGAATATTGTCAGCAACATGCACGAGGCTTATTCTCGTATAGGAATGTCCGATTTAGGTTTTGGCACTTTCATCTCGGGCCCTTCAAAAACAGCAGATATCGAACAAGCGCTTGTCTACGGGGCACAATCATTCTGTGGTGTCACAATAATCATCCGCTAAAGGTCACACCTCGGTATGCGACTCTCACGAAGGGTGAGTAAACGAAAATGATGCTCCATTAGAACGTGTTCAATAGCTGCTTCTTGCTATTCCTACACACGATTGCCTCCATACGTTAAAGACATAAATTATTGTCATTCTTCTTATTGGTAATTTCGTAGAGGGTAGGGTACATTCTGTGTTCACGGCTCTTTCATTTAAAAATTAGATAATCGCAAAAAGCCCTTACCCGATTCA
>CAYQYL010000112.1:0-4593 GCA_964421745.1 uncultured Muribaculum sp.
TTTTGTCGATCACCTTATACTCTAAATAAGCGAGCGACTGATCGGGAAGCACCTTGAAATTACCACCCAAACTCATTTTCCACTTTCTGTACATCGACAACAGTCCTTTCTTCAGATATGCGTCGACATAAGGATGAACGTACATTATGAAATCCTTCACCTGAAGTTCTTTGATGAGGTATTCCAGTTTTTCGTGGAGCGTGTCTGTAAACAACAGCGAGGGTTGCACTTCTCCCTTTCCGAAACACGACGGACACTTTTCGGCCGTTACTACATCCATAGCCGGGCGCACGCGCTGCCGTGTGATCTGCATTAGTCCGAATTTACTCAATGGCAAAATATTATGTCGTGCCCGGTCGTTTGCCATTACCTCTCGCATATGATCATACAGCGCCTGACGATGCTCGGCCTTATTCATGTCAATGAAGTCAATCACTATAATGCCGCCCATATCGCGCAGGCGGAGCTGACGGGCAATCTCGTCGGCAGCGCGCAAATTCACTTCGAGCGCATTGCTTTCCTGATCGGAGGCAGCCTTCGAACGGTTGCCGGAGTTTACGTCGATTACATGCAGCGCTTCCGTGTGCTCTATTATTATGTATGCGCCCTGCTTGAATGATACAGTTTTGCCAAACGACGATTTAATCTGTTTGGTTATGTTGAAATGGTCGAATATCGGTATTTCGTCGGCATAAAGTTTAACTATATCCTGTCGTTCCGGAGCTATCAGGCTGACATATTTATGCACTTGCGAGTAGGTTTCTGCGTCGTTGACATAGATATTTTCGAACGACGGACTAAACACATCGCGCAACATGGACACAATTCGGCTCTCCTCCTCGAACACCAGCGCCGGTGCATTGGCGCGCTGGGCATTTGCTATCGTATCCTCCCAGCATTTGACGAGGGTTTTCATTTCATGGTTAAGCTCTGCTACGCGCTTGCCCTCAGCCGATGTACGGATTATCACACCGAAATTTTTCGGTTTAATGCTCTCTACCAGCTGACGGAGGCGCAGTTTTTCTTCTGTGGTCTTGATTTTTTGCGATATTGAAATCTTATCGCCAAATGGAATCAGAACCATGAAACGGCCGGTAAAAGTTATTTCTGTTGTAAGTCGGGGGCCTTTACTGGAAATAGGCTCCTTGACAATTTGTACTAACAGTTCCATATCCTTTTCGAGCACATCGTTTATGGAACCGTGCTTGTCAATTTCGGGCAGTCGTGCCATTTTAGATATCTGCGGCACATGGCGCTTATCGTCTAAAGCCTGCTTCAAAAACTGACGGTAGGTTGAAAAATGCGAGCCAAGGTCCAAATAGTGAAGAAAAGCGTCTTTGTCGTAGCCTACATCGACAAATGCGGCATTCAGACCCGGCATCAGTTTCTTGACTCTTGCCAGGTAGATGTCGCCCACGGCATAGGCTATGTTGCGCGACTCTTTCTGTAACGATACAAGCCGCGTGTCCTCGGTCAATGCAATCGACACCTCCGAGGGCTGTACATCAATAAATAATTCACTTTTCATATCCATCTATCAGGATAATGCTTTGTTGCTTAATATGCGCACATAACATGTATGCGCAACAGAGAACCGCTATAAAATGCAAAGAACAAACGTCAGGCTTCACATCACATACCAATTTTCAGTAGCACGGAAGTCTCGTTTGTCCTGTTTGCGGGCGGCTGGATTCCTGCGGTGTCTCCGCTTTCCGACGCCTTTTTGTCGAACTATCGTGTCGAAGCGACGTGGCGTGTGGCGCACTCTCGCGAGTGCGCCGGCAGCCAGCCTGTTTTATTTCTTCTTATGACGGTTCTTTCTCAGGCGTTTTTTACGCTTGTGAGTTGCCATCTTGTGGCCTTTTCTCTTTTTTCCGTTTGGCATTGCTGTAACTTTTTAATTGTTTATTTTACATCTTCCATGAACACTTTAGCAGGCTTGAATGCCGGAATTTTGTGTTCGGGAATTATGATTGTTGTGTTCTTGGAAATGTTACGTGCAGTTTTCTGCGAACGTGTTTTTACGATAAAGCTACCAAAGCCACGAAGGTAGACATTTTCGTCATGAGCCAGAGAATCCTTTACTATTTCCATAAATTTCTCAAGAGTTTCGAGAACACTGGCCTTTTCAATACCCGTAGTCTTGGATATCTCGTTTACGATGTCAGCTTTTGTCATTGTTTCTTTGAATTTATATTGAACGATTAAAATTTTGATTTTTCTTACTGACAGACAGTTACACGCTTTTTGCAACACTCTGCCGTTTTTGCAAGTGCAAATATCGCACTTTTTTTTTAATTACTCGCTATCGAGCACAAAATATTTTTGCAATAAAATGCACAATTCCACTATTTTACGGTTTTGTCACATTATTATAGTGTTACTTCGCCACAAAGTGAGCATTCAAGATATCTGCGCACTTCGGACGCTTCAAGTCCAAGACCAAACAGATACATCAGCTTGGCTATCGCTGCCTCCGATGTTATATCATGCCCGGAAACAACTCCGGCTGCTGCAAGTCGGTCGCCACTGACGTAACGGCTCGAATGAACCCCGCCGTTGACACATTGTGTCACATTCAGGATAACCGTTCCGCGTTCAACAGCCTCCCTAACCGCTTCGAGAAACCATGGCGCTGTCGGCCCGTTTCCGGCTCCGAACGTGCGCATCACAATGCCCTTAACACCGGGAGTTGCCAGATGATAACGCAACATCGCCTCCGTCATGCCGGGATAAAGGTCGAGAAACATCACATTGGTGTCCATTTCATAGCGGACTTTAAGCGGACGTTTAACGCCGGCGCGCATCAATGCCTCCTCATTGAAGTTGATTCCAAGGCCGATTTTGGCAAGCGGCGGATAATTATTACTCTTGAATGCATTGAAATTGTCGGCACTCATTTTTGTGGAACGGTTGCCGCGCCACAAATAGTTCTCGAACAAGATTGCCACTTCCTGCACCATAGGCTCACCCCAAACGTTAGTGGCGGCAGCAATCTGCAGCGCAGTGATCAGGTTCTCCTCTCCGTCGGTACGCACTTCGCCTATAGGCAACTGACTGCCGGTAATGATAACGGGCTTGTGAAGATTCTCGAACATAAACGATAATGCCGAAGCCGTGTAAGCCATCGTATCGGTTCCGTGCAGCACAACAAAACCATCGTAACGGCTATAGTTTTCCTCAATCGAGCGTGCGATCTGGCTCCAATACTGAGGGTTCATATCCGACGAATCGATAGGCGGCTGAAACTGGATGTTGTCAATTTTATACTCAAGCATCTTTATCTTGGGCACATTGTCGATCAGATGCGAAAAATCGAATGGCTCAAGGGCATGAGTCACCGCATTCTCTATCATTCCGATCGTACCACCGGTGTAGATTATGAGAATCTTCGGCTGTCGGGAAATCGTTTCCATAGCTGCTTATTTCACCTGTGAGCCCGGTACGACCGGACCTTTCGGACCAATCAGCACAAGAGAACCATCGGCATTTTCAGCCGACAGAATCATACCTTGCGAAACAATACCGCGCAACTTGCGTTCGGGCAAATTGGCTATAAAGCAAATCTGTTGCCCAACAAGCTCTTCCGGCTTATAATGTTTTGCGATACCCGACACAATCGTGCGGTTTTGCAGTCCGTCGTCAATCAGGAAGCGCAGAAGTTTGTCGGCTTTGGGCACTTTCTCGCATTCGAGCACTGTGCCAATGCGGAGGTCAGCTTTCATAAATGTTTCAAAGTCGACATCCGGTGCCTGTGGAGCAGCCTTGAATTGCGCCAGCTCATTCTGCTTGCGACTCTCTTCAAGTCGTGCTATCTGTGCTTCTATAGCCGGATCTTCTATCTTCTCGAACAACAGTTCTGCCGGTGCGAGTTTCGTTCCAGGCTTCATCAGATCGGTGCGTCCAAGGTCGGCCCATGTCATTTTGCCCAGACCGAGCATACGGCACATCTTGTCGGCCGCAAACGGAAGGAACGGTTCGGCAGCTACAGTCAGGTTGGCACAAATCTGCAGTGCAGTATACAAAATCGATTCCGTGCGCTCAGCATCGGTCTTTGCCACCTTCCAAGGCTCGGTTTCCTGCAAATACTTGTTACCGATACGGGCAATATTCATCATATCTTTCAGCGCGTCGCGGAAATGGAAAGTATCCAGATTGGCCGACAACTGTTCTTTGACAGCCATCAATTCGGCCAAAGCCTCTGCATCGACAACTTCCGGACAGGGATTGCCCGGAACAACACCGTCGTAATATTTATGAGTAAGCACCACGGCTCGGTTAAAGAAATTGCCCAGAATTGCTACCAGTTCACTGTTGTTGCGGGCTTGGAAATCGCGCCATGTAAAATCGTTGTCCTTTGTTTCGGGTGCATTGGCTGTCAGCACATAGCGCAACACATCCTGCTTGCCTGGAAAATCTTTAAGATACTCGTGGAGCCATACGGCCCAGTTGCGCGAGGTCGAGATCTTGTCGCCCTCCAGATTCAGGAATTCGTTTGCCGGAACATTTTCGGGCAACTGATAGCCGTCGCCGTATGCCATAAGCATTGCAGGGAACACAATGCAGTGGAAAACGATATTGTCTTTACCAATG
>CAYQYL010000113.1:0-4580 GCA_964421745.1 uncultured Muribaculum sp.
ATCATTCACCAAATTCGGCGGCGACATCGACCCCGTAACAGCCCGCGTAATCGACAAGGGCCGCAAAAACGAACGCCTCCTCATCCAGCCTCAGTATTCACCAATGGCTGTTGAAGACGAAGTTGCCGTGATCTTCTGCGGCACAAAAGGCCTGCTTCAGGACGTGCCGGCCGACAAAGTTTCGGAATTCGAAAAATTGTTCCTGCAGCTGCTGCACGCCAAATATCAGAAAGAGGTTCTCGACGAAATCCGTAAGGGAAATCTCAACGACGACATCACCGAAAAACTCACTCAGTGTGCCGCCGAAATTTCGAGTCGCTACAAAAACTAAATTCAACGAGTAAATGGCAACACTACGCGAGCTAAAGGGCAGAATCACATCGGTAAACTCTACCGGTAAGATCACCAGCGCGATGAAGATGATTTCCTCGGCCAAAATGCATAAAGCCGAGCAATCACTTCGCAAGCTGCTGCCCTTCCGCGCCCAGATTCAGTCGATAATGGGCAATTTGCTCTCAACCGACGGCGAATTCTCGTCGCCACTGCTCGAACAACGCCCTGTGGCAAACATAGCCATTGTGGCTCTCGGCAGCGACGACGGTCTGTGCGGCGCCTATAACATCAACATTTTCAAAGGCCTGTTGGTGGCCATAAACGATGCCCGGCAGCAATTCGGCAACAACGTCGGAATCACAGTCTACCCCGTTGGACAGAAAATGCTCAAGGCCGTCAACAAACTCTCGGGCGGCAATATCCGTGTGGCCGGAGGAAACATTCCTGCCAAAAGCACACCGGCACAAATCAAGCAATTCACCTCGCAGCTGACTGCCGACTTCACCAACGGCACATTCGACCGACTACTGGTTCTCTACATGAGCTACAAAAGTGTAAGCCGACAGGTGCTCACCAACGAAACTCTACTGCCGGTATCACCCCAGTCGCTAACCGACGGCAACTCCCGTCAGCTTGGCCGCCCCTGCATCTTCGAACCCGATGCCAACACAATTTTCACATCGGTGCTCCCGATGTTTGTGCGAGCTTTCATGCAAGAAACATTCACCCAGAACACAGCTTCCGAACAAGCAGCCCGCGTGATGGCAATGCAGACAGCTGCCGACAACGCAAAAAAACTGCTCGACGAGCTGCAACTCGAATACAACAAACTGCGCCAGCAGGCTATCACATCCGAACTTCTCGACATCCTCGGAGGTCAGGTGCGATAGATCAACACAACTGAATAATAAACATAAACCAACCATACACACCAACCGCAACAATTACCTATGGGCAGTGTAAAAGACTACTTCTCATCACTTGGATCAGGCATCGTAAGCCTGGTTAAAGGCATGGGCGTCACCGGTAAAGAGTTTCTGACTCCGAAAGTTTCGGAACAGTACCCCGACAACCGCGACACCATTGCCTACGCCGCACCACGTTTCCGTGCAAAACTTCAGTTCATATACGAACCTGACGGACGCAACCGCTGCACCGCCTGCGGAACTTGCCAGCGCAATTGCCCCAACCAGACAATCACGATCACAACTAAAACCGTCGATCTACCCGACGGCAAGAAAAAACGTAAACTCGACGAGTATCTCTACGACCTTGGCTCGTGCACATTCTGCCAGCTTTGCGTCACAACGTGTCCCTTCGATGCAATCGAATTCACCAACGATTTCGAACAAGCAGTGTTTACTCGCGAAAAACTCGTGCAGAAGCTCAACTATCTGCCCGAACAACCCGGTGATCCGGCTCCCAAACCCGGAATGGCACCCCGCCCTGCAGCAGCAGCTCCCGCTGCTCCGGCCTCCACACCTCAACCTGAAAACAAAAAAGAAAACTAAATAGTATGGAATCAGTCGGAAGTATTGTAATGTACACGATAATCGTTGCATCGATTATCATATTTTCGATACTCACTGTCACCACCCGCAAAATACTGCGTGCAGCCACCTATCTGCTGTTCACACTCTTTGCAACGGCCGGACTCTACTTCATGCTCGATTACGAGTTTCTGGGCGCCGTGCAGATTGCTGTCTACGCAGGTGGTATCGTGGTTCTGTTCGTGTTCGCAATCCTGCTCACGAGCCACCCGGGCGACAGTAGTGCGGAACTGACCTCACGCCGTCGTTGGCGCGGACTCACAGCAGCCTTGGCCTCGTTGGCCGTTATGCTGGCAGCTGTAGTTGCCCGTCCCGAGTTGTGGTCGAAGCTCCTGCCGGCCTTCACACAACAGTTATCGATGAACGATCTGGGCATTATCCTTCTCGGAACTCAGAAGTATCAGTATCTGTTGCCGTTCGAGGCCGTGAGCGTGTTGTTATTGGCATGTATAATCGGTGGTGTCGTTGTGGCACGCAAACGCTAAAAAACAGAAAGTCATTATAGTAAAGATCCCCTTGGCACTCTACGTCATCCCTTCTCTGATCATGTTTTGCTGCGGCGTCTACGGCTTCATTACCCGCAAAAACATGATTGCAATTCTGATTTCTCTTGAGCTGATGCTGAATGCGGTCGATATCAACTTCGTTGTTTTCAACCGCTTCCTCTTCCCCGGCGCTCTCGAAGGAATGGTATTCACCCTGTTCGCAATCGCTATTGCAGCTGCTGAAACAGCGCTCGCTATTGCAATTATCGTAAACATATTCCGAGCCGCGCGCAACATCGACATACGCGACCTGGACAAACTCAAACTCTAAAACGGAAATGGAAACTATATCGATTCTTATTCTGGCCATTCCGCTGCTGATGTTCCTGTTGCTCGGTCTGACGGGCATGAAAATGTCCCACCGTACGGCCGGAGTTCTGGGTTGCATCGGAATGGGTACAGTTCTTGTTCTGAGCTATTACACAGCATTCACGTACTTTTTCAGCGGTTGCCCGCAGTTTATCGACGAGGCCGGCCAACGCCTGCAGGTTGTGCTCTGGAACCAGACATGGATGCAGTTCACCGACACTCTCGTGATCAAACTCGGATTCCTGCTTGACCCGATTTCAGCCCTGATGCTGGTTGTGATACCGACAATATCGTTCATGGTTCACCTGTATTCAATGGGTTACATGCGCGACCATCACGGTGTTTACGAACACGGCTTCCAGCGTTTCTACGCATTCCTGTCGTTGTTCTCGTTCTCGATGCTCGGACTGGTAGTTGCGACAAACATTTTCCAGATGTATATCTTCTGGGAGCTTGTGGGCGCATCGTCCTACCTGTTGATCGGGTTCTATTACACACGACCCTCGGCTGTATCGGCTTCTAAGAAGGCATTCATCGTGACCCGATTCGCCGACCTCGGCTTCCTGATCGGTATCCTCGTGCTGTCGTACTTCACAGGTATTTTCGACTTTATGTCGCTCACATCGGCTCCGGTCGACGGAATGGCCGACACATACCATATAAGCGAACAGACAGCCGAAGGCGTCCGCAACATATTCCAGAACTCAGCAACGCCTATGTTCATGGGTGCTTCGGTGCTCACCTGGGCGCTTGTTCTGATATTCATGGGAGGTATGGGTAAATCGGCAATGATGCCCCTCCACATCTGGCTTCCCGATGCAATGGAAGGTCCGACACCGGTGTCGGCTCTAATCCATGCCGCAACAATGGTTGTTGCCGGAGTATATCTTGTTGCCCGCCTGTTCCCGTTGTATCTTATGGAAACTGCGGCACTCGACATCATTGTGGTTGTTGGCGCGCTCACCGCACTTTACGCCGCAATAGTTGCCTGCACGCAGATCGACATCAAACGCGTGCTTGCCTTCTCGACAATATCGCAGATAGCATTTATGATGGTGTCGCTCAGTGTGGCACGTCCCGAAATTCACCATGGCGTCGGCTACATGGCCGGCATGTTCCACCTGTTCACTCACGCCATGTTCAAGGCTCTGCTGTTCCTTTGCGCCGGAGCACTCATCCACGCAATCGGCTCGAACGACTACACAGCGATGCACGGCCTTCGCAAATACATGCCTGTGACACATATCACCTTCCTGATCGGGTGTCTTGCTATTGCCGGCATTATTCCCTTCGCCGGGTTCTTCTCGAAAGACGAAATTCTAACAGCATGCTTCGGCAACAGCATCGTGTGGTATGTCTGGATGTCGTTCGTGGCCGGTCTGACCGCTTTCTACATGTTCCGCCTATACTACCTGATTTTCTGGTGGAAAGAGCATAAAGTTGCCGATCCTCATCATGTGCCACACGATCAGGCATGGACAATGACACTCCCGTTGGTAATTCTTGCTGCAATCTCATGTGTCGCCGGATTTGTTCCTTTCGGCAATCTCGTTACCTGGAACGGCGAACCGATGTTCGACCACGCCGGATTCTTCACCAATCTGGTTCACCTCGACTGGAGTGTCGCATGTGTTTCTCTTGCAGTTGCGATAATCGCAATCTGCATCGCCACCAAGATGTACAAAACAGAGAATCCGCTCCCCGAAAAAATGCGTCAGGCACTCCCCCGCCTCTGGGACTGGGCCTACCACCGCTTCTACTGGGATCAACTCTACATGTTCATCACACATAAAATTATATTCGACCGCATCTGCCGCCCCATTGCATGGTTCGACCGCCACAT
>CAYQYL010000114.1:0-4554 GCA_964421745.1 uncultured Muribaculum sp.
ATACTCAGAGTTATCTTCAGTTCTGAATTGGATGGAATATAGGGTACATTGATTGCCTTCTTCCAATAAGATAAGTTCTACCTCGCTCATAGTCGTGTTCTTAGTTTACTATTATAACGCAAAAATACGACAAATATTTCACTTTTGAATGAAATATTGCGGTTTTTTCAAAGAACTTTGTATTGAAGGTATAATCACACGGTGCTATGTATTGCTAACTATACGTTTACGATGAGATGATTCAAATCATTGCACGAGATGCAATTTATCATAAAATTTGCAAAAATCGACCGTTTCCAGAAGTTCAGTCCGGTAAAGCGAGTAGTACATTCGGAAAAGTAAGAATAAATTTTGCTACTGAGCCATTTCATGTCTGCGGAATTAGATTTTCTAGAATAAAGCCTTCCAAATGGAAAGATGAATACGACCTATCGGATTATCTTTATTTTGAAGTTATTCCAGTGAAAGAAATGAATTTTGATTTTGAATAATTCAATATACTAACCCAAAGTTGATTGGTTTTGGGTTGGTTTTCAACTTTTAGGTTAAGGCAAATTTTAAACGCAAGACAGGCATTCCGACCTTGGTCGGGATGCCTGCCCACGTTTCAACTATTTATTTATGAGAACCTCAGTGCCGGGTATCACTACCAGATATTGAGGACGAGGGATATGAAAAAACGGTTATGTCTTTTTCTTTTGTTGAACAATCATGCTAAGTCAGTTTTTGTTGCTTTTATACTTATAACAAATTGAAACGGTAAATGATGTGCCTCAAAGCCTGTTTTTTGATGTAAAATACTTTAAAAAACGTAAAATCTTTGAATATGTTAACCAATTTCGTTCGTTTTAACTATAAATGTTATTTAATATCTTTTTCTTCGAAAAAACCGGTAGCCTTTGGCGACACGGCGTGTAGCAAGCGGTTTAGCATCTGTGGTTTCAGGAAGTTCCAGAAAGCTACCAATCAGTTCCGGCAGATCGTCGTCGGCATATTCGGCCGTTCTCACGATTGCTGCAAGCCGGTTGTCAAATTCGGCAGTGCTACCTGTTGTCGCCAGACGTTCGGCCAATGCACGCGACTGTGCCAGGAACTCATTCGTCTGGGTGGAAGTTTTCTCGTTGGGATTCTCGACAAAATGAATCACAAGTTGCTCCAGATAGGTGAGTGTCAGATCGTTCACATGAGCTGCCGAAGGTTCCAGCACTAAAAAATCTTTTATTGCCCGGCGACACACTGTCACACGGCGGCGTGCTCTGCCCTTGGGCGGTTTGAACTCTTTCAAAACCACTCCGCGGTATTTTTCGAGCGCGCCCTCTTCGTCGGGGTCGACAAAGTAGTCGAGATACTCGCGGGCTTCTTTTTTGGCATCGTAAACCTGAAGGAGCACTTCGGCGAGCTGCTGGCGACTGAGGCCGGCAATAAACTTTTTCAGTGCTGTTTTCGACATACGTTATTTGTCGGCTGTGTATAGGAACCGCTTTATCGAGCGCTTCGGCGTTTTTTCAAATTCGCGGTCTTGTATCCTTACATTCTTTATGTGGGAGTAGGCCGGCAATTCTTTGTTGAGCGTGTTGATGTTGTCGTCCATCAATTTACCGATCATACTGCCGTCGATACCGTCCTTTTCAGCTGCTTCCAGATCCGGAACAATCAGAGCTGTCAGCGAACCGTGGTCGTCGATAACGAGCGATTCGGCAACGTAAGGCAGATTGTTAATTTTTTGCTCGATTTCTTCAGGATATATATTCTGCCCCGAGGGACCAAGAATCATGTTTTTGTTTCTGCCGCGGATGTAGATGAACCCGTCCGGATCCATTGTGCACAAGTCGCCGGTGTTCATCCAGCCGTCGCGCATCGCGCTGTCTGTCGCCTCCTGGTTTTTGTAATATCCGGCCATAACATTGTCGCCCTTAACCCACAGTTCGCCCGGAATGTTTACGGGGTCGGGTGAGTCGATGCGGCATTCCATGCGATCAACGGGGCGACCGCACGAAGCCGGGCGAGCCTCTTGCCACGGAGCGTAGGCGATCAGCGGGCCACACTCGGTCATACCGTAGCCGACAGTGTAGGGGAATTGAATGCGTCGCAGGAATGTTTCCACATCTTTGTTCAGCCCTGCGCCGCCGATAATAATTTCTTTCACGTTGCCTCCGAATGCTTCAAGCAAGTTGGTCTTGATTTTGTCAAGAAGCTTGTCGTCGACAAAAGGAACGTGGAGCAACACACGCATCATCGGCTTTTCAAGCAGCGGGAATACTTTTGTCTTGATGATTTTTTCGATAATCAGCGGAACCGCCACAATAAGTTTGGGTTTCACAGTGGCGAAAGCGTCGAGAATGACAGCCGGCGAGGGCACGCGTGTAAGGAAATAGACATGGCAGCCTTTGGCGAGCGGGTGGAGCAGTTCAACCATCAGTCCGTACATGTGGGCCAGCGGCAGCATACACACCAGTGAATCGCCCGGCTTGAAGAATTCGAGGTTTTCAACAGCGAACTTCAGGTTCGACGACAGGTTGCGTATCGTGAGCATCACACCTTTGGAGAATCCTGTTGAGCCTGAGGTGTAGTTGATGACGGCTATATCGTCCATGTCGCGGTCGGCGTAGACAACGTCGTCGGGGGTGAACCGCTCCGGGTAACGTTTTCCGAACAGTTCGTTGAGGTTGTTGCGCGCCTCGGTCAGCTGCTTGTTGCGCGACATAATCAGAGAGTAGTCGCTCAAATTCACAACTCCTTCGAGTTTGTCCATTAATTTGGCATCGAGGTGATCCCAGATTGCCTGGTCGGTGAATAGCAATCGTGCTTCGGAGTGGTCGACAAGGTGGTGGATATTGTCGGGCTTGAATTCATGCAGAATCGGCACAGCAACGGCGCCGTAGGTCACTGTTGCGAGAAAAGCAACAGCCCATTCGGCCGAGTTGCGGCCGCACAGAGCTATCTTGTCGCCTTTGCGCAGTCCGGCGCTTTCAAATGCAAGGTGCAGTTTGGCTATTTTGCGGGCAACGTCGCGGTATTGGAAAGAAGAACCGTGGAAGTCGGTCAAAGCCAAAAGATTCCAGTTGCTTTTTATTGAATCCTGGATATATTGAATGATAGTTTTCATAATGTGGGTAATTTGAATATTTCATTAGCCTAAAGTTCAACGTCAGGAAGCAGATCGATTGAGCCCAAGACGCGGTTTGCGCCGGCTTCGATCAGTTCCGACATGTTTGAGTTGCCGTAGGTTACACCGACAGTGCGGCATCCGGCATCCATACCCATTTTTATATCGTAGGGCATGTCGCCGACAACGATAGCATCGGCGGCCTGTACATGGAGTTTGTCGAGAGTGTATGTGACAGGCCATGGGTCGGGTTTATGCCGTTCGACATCGTCGGCTCCGATGATGAGGCTGAAATAGTGGTCGATTTTGTTTGCCCGGCAGAATTCGACGAGCGAATCGTGGGAGCGCGAAGAGGCAATGCTCATTTCGATTCCACGTTGCTTGAGAGTTTCGAGCGTTTCTTCTACTCCGGGAAACAGTTCGGGAACATAGCCTTTCTTGTTTTCGGCAAAAATGGCGCGATAGGTGTCGCAACATCTGTCCAATTCGTCGGCGGCCATGTCGGGATATAGCTGTTCGAAACCGTCGCGGAGCGGCAGTCCGATTGTCGACTGGAGTTCTGCGTTTTTTCGCAGTGGCAGTTGCAACTTTTCTATTGTTCCCCTGTAAGAGTCGAGGATAATGTTTCGTGTATCGGCTAAAGTGCCGTCGAAATCAAATATTACAAGTTTTGCATTCATAAAATCAATAGTTGAAACTTAATACCTTAAACGGATGCCATTCTGCCCCACGGCAGCAGGCATCCGCGTGTTTTCACAACGCGGATTCTACACTGAGCAATCCGCCTGTGGCGGCACGGAGTTAAGCTCCGGCCTGTTCTTTTATCTGTTCACACCAACCTTTAATGCGGTCGGCCGATAATTCTTCTTTGTTAACGTTGTCGAGCAGGAGCCCTACATAAACACCGTCTTTAAATGCCGGTGATTCGTTGAATTCGTAAACGTCGGCCGGATATGAGCCGATGAATTCGGCACCTGTGCCCTGAAGACGATCGTAGAGAATTCCAACCGCTCCGCAGAAGGTGTCGCTCATTCCTTCGTCGCCACATCCGAACAGGGCAATTTTTTTACCTTTCAGGTCGAGTATTTCAAGTCCGTCGAGAAAATCATACCAGCTGTCCTGCAGTTCGCCTGCACCCCAGGTGGAGGAGCCGAGAATCAGCGTATCGTAATCGGCCACTGCATCCGGGGCTGTTTTAGCAACATCATAAATGTCGCCTTTACCTATTCCAAGCTGTTTAGCTATCTCTTCAGCTACTTCGGCTGTCATACCGGTGCTTGAACCGTAAAATATGCCTGTTTTTTTCATTGTCTACGAGTTTTTTTGTTTTCACTATATAAAACAACACAACCCGTAGTTTGGTTCAGAGGGTTCCGATGTGTACGAAGTCTGCATCACGGCTCTTTCATTTAAAATCTCTTGGTTATAACCTCGGCAGTTATATTTTA
>CAYQYL010000115.1:0-4516 GCA_964421745.1 uncultured Muribaculum sp.
GCAAACGGAGAGTAGTAGCGCATGGCGGCAGAGTCGGATGCGTTTGCTGCTACGACTACAGTGTAGGGCAGCGCGCCGTTTTCGCGGAGTGTCTGCACAATAGCGGCAACCGACGATGCTTTCTGGCCGATAGCCACATATATACAATAGACAGGTTTGCCTTCTTCGTAGTTTTTGCGCTGATTGATGATTGTGTCGATTGCAATTGCAGTTTTTCCAATCTGGCGGTCGCCAATGATCAGCTCACGCTGCCCGCGGCCGATTGGCACCATTGAATCGACAGCTTTTATACCGGTCTGAAGCGGCTGTTTCACCGGCTGACGGAATATAACTCCGGGGGCTTTTCGTTCCAGTGGCATGCGGAACAGTTCGCCGGTAATAGGACCGGCGCCGTCGATCGGTTCGCCCAGAACGTTAATGACGCGCCCCAGCAGACCTTCGCCGGCGGGAATCGAAGCGATTTCTCCGGTGCGGCGCACGGTCATATTCTCGGTCACGCGGTCGATGCTGTTAAGGAGAATAACGCCGACGTTGCTTTCCTCCAGGTTCATTGCCACGCCTTTTACACCGTTTTCAAACTCAACAAGTTCGTTTGACTTCACATTGTCGAGTCCGTAGACATGGGCAACTCCGTCGCCCACTTCCAGCACGGTTCCAACTTCTTCGAACGCGACTTTTGAGTTCACGTTTTCGAGTTGTTGTTTGAGTATTTCCGATATTTCGCTTGGGTTTATCATTGTTTTGTGTTGATTGCTGATGAGACCGGTGTTTTCTGTTTTTGATTATTTGACTTCCTGTTGTCGGCGCTTAATGTGAGGCCAGCCGGAGGCTTAATTGTTTAAGCTCGTTGCTGACCGAAGCGTCGAGGCGTTCGGAGTTGATGTTGATGACGAAACCGCCGATAAGCTGCGGGTCGACATGGTGCGAATACTCGGCGGTTGCCTTGCCGAGATGTTTCTGCACCACGGAGTGCAGTTTCTCGGTTTCGTCGTTGTCGAGTTCGATGGCTGTGGTTATGTCGACGAGATAGATATTGTTGGCCTGACGGTAGAGGTTGAGGTAGGCCAGAGCGATTTGCCTTGCGAACTCAATGCGCCGGTTTTTCAGTAGCAGGGCGGTGAAATCGGCAAATGTTGTGTCGTCTTTGCCGGCTCCGGCTGCGGTGGCGAGCAATGCGGTCTTATCCTGAGCAGACACATAGGGATTTGCTAAAACCTGACCGAGCCCCGGTTCGTTGCTCATGGTCGAAACGAGCTGTTTCATTAGTTCGTAGACACGTTTGTCTGTGCCCTTTTCGAGGGCAAACGTGTGGAGTGCCTTTGCGTAGCGTAGAGGTATAAGACCGTTATCCATTGCTTGGTTTGCTTAGTTTTGTTTCTCTATTTCGTCGAGCAAGGTATTGACGAGCTTTTTCTGTGCGGCGTTGTCGGCCATTTGCTGGCGCACGACTTTTGTCGCAATTTCCAGGGCGAAGCGGCTGACTTCGTCGCGCATCTGTAGCTCGGCTTCCTTGCGTTCTTGCTGAATGGACACTTTTGCTGCGTCCATCACTTTCTGGGCCTCGGTGGTTGCTGCCTTGCGTGCTTCCTCGATGATTTGAGTTTTCATGCGGTCGGCGTCGCGAAGCATTTCGGCCTGCTGGCGTCGTGCTTCTTCGATGTATTTCTGGGCTTCGACGCGCGCATTGTCGAGCTGCGACTTTGCACTCTGGGCGTATTCCACACCTTTGTCGATGAGGTCGGCGCGGTTTTCCACCATTTTGAGAATGGCGGGCCAGCCCCACTTCGCAAGCACAAAGAAGAGCACAGCGAAGGCGACGAACATCCAGAAGATGAGGCCAAGTTCAGGCGTGAACAGTTCCATTGCCTGAGTCTATGATTAGAGGAAGAATGAGAGCAGACACACAACGATGGCAAACAGAGCTGCACCTTCGACAAGTGCGGCAACCATGATCATGTTTGAGCGGATGTCGCCGGTTGCTTCAGGCTGGCGGGCAATGGCTTCCATGGCCGAGCCTCCGATTTTACCGATACCGATACCGGCTCCGATTACTGCTATGGCAGCGCCGACACATGCGCCGATACCTAAAAGACCTCCGATTTCTGCTAAAATCATTGCTAACATAATTTTTAAGTTTTAGAGAGTTGATATTGATGTTTATTTTGTTTCTTGAACGGGTTTGTGCTCATGATGTTCGCCCTTTTCGGTCGAGAGTGCGATGAAGAGGGTGGAGAGCATTGTGAAGACGTAGGCCTGGATGAAGCTGACCAATACGTCGATGAGAAGCATGAATATGCTGAAACAAACCGACACAACTGTTGTCAGACCTGTCACAGCGGCTCCGAATGCGCCGAGAATGAAAATCAGAAGCGTCAGAACAATCACCACGATATGGCCGCCGAGCATGTTGGCGAACAAACGGATTGTGAGGGCTGCCGGTTTGGTGAAGACTCCGAACAGCTCGATAGCCGGCATGATCGGAATCGGGAACTTCAGCCACAGCGGAACATCGGGCCAGAATATTTCTTTCCAGTAGTGTTTTGTGCCGCAGAGATTGGTTATCGCGAATGTTATCAGCGACAGAACGAGTGTGATCGCTATGTTTCCGGTGAGGTTTGCGCCTCCGGGGAAAATTACCACCAGTCCGAGCAGGTTCATCATCAGAATGAAGAAGAACACTGTCATCAGATAGGGCGCGAATCGTGGAGCACGATCGCCGAGTGTTGGTTTGACAACACCGTTGTAGATGAATTCGATCAAGGCTTCGATTGCACCGGTGAATTTGCGTGGTGCCAGATATTGTTTT
Source organism: uncultured Muribaculum sp. (assembly GCA_964421745.1). Classification (GTDB taxonomy): domain Bacteria; phylum Bacteroidota; class Bacteroidia; order Bacteroidales; family Muribaculaceae; genus Muribaculum. The sequence goes on from CAYQYL010000115.1 coordinate 2,807, forward strand.
TTCTTGTACCACACGGCTACGCGGAGAATCATCCAGCAAACTAAAATCACTGTGATGAACAGCGCGAGCACGTTTTTGGTGATCGACAGGTCGATAGGACGGTATTCTTCCATAACGGTTTGTCCGTCGACAACGGCCGGCCGTTCGCCTACAATCTTGTTATGCCATTTGCTGTCTTTGCCTCCGAGGCGGAAACCGTCGTACACTTTACCGTGCTGGATGCGTGCTGAACTGAAGCAGTGCCATTTCCCGTCGTATGAGCGCACGATTACCGGCAGCGGGATGCGTTTGTCGTGGCAGAACGGCACTTCCCAACCGTAGCCGTCGGTGAGGTGTTCGAAAATGATCTCTTTCGGGTCGATTTTCTTTTCCTCTTTTTCCGAAGAAGAGTCGGGGTTTGCCGTGCCGTTGGCTGCAAACGAGGCAGCTGCGGCAGCAACAAGCAACATCAGGGTTAACAATATCCGTTTCATAGGCTCAATATATGCAGACCGACACTATGTTGTTGTCGACATCGACAACGCCGCCTTCGATTTCGATCTCTTTTTTCGCACCCGATTCTGAATATACAATCTTGCCGGGTGTGAGTGTGGAGATTAATGACGCGTGATTTTTCAGCACGGTGAAGGCGCCTTCCGCTCCGGGGAGTTCCACCGAGTCGGTTTCGCCCTGAAACAGTATGTCTTCGGCTGAGATTACTTTCAGTACCATAGTGGCAGTCGGGAGTGTGGTTGTTGTTATTTAACTTCGGCAAGCATTTTCTTACCTTTCTCGATCGCTTCGTCGATTGTGCCGACATTGAGGAAGGCCTGTTCGGGGTATTCGTCCATTTCGCCTGAAAGAATCATCTTGAAGCCGCGTATTGTTTCGCTCAACGGAACCATTACACCTGGCAGACCTGTGAACTGTTCGGCTACGAAGAATGGTTGCGACAGGAAGCGCTGGGCGCGACGTGCACGGGCAACTACGAGTTTGTCTTCGTCGGAGAGCTCGTCGACACCGAGAATAGCTATGATGTCCTGCAGTTCGTTGTATTTCTGGAGAAGCTGTTTTACGGCCTGTGCAGTCTGGTAGTGGTCTTCTCCGATGATGTGTGGATCGAGAATTCGTGATGTCGATTCCAGCGGGTCAACTGCCGGATAGATACCAAGCTCGGCAATCTTACGCGAGAGCACGGTTGTTGCGTCGAGGAAGCTGAAGGTTGTAGCTGGAGCTGGGTCCGTCAAGTCGTCGGCGGGCACGTAGATAGCCTGAACCGATGTGATTGAACCCTGTTTGGTCGATGTGATTCGTTCCTGCAGGGCACCCATTTCCGAAGCCAGTGTAGGCTGATAACCTACGGCCGAGGGCATACGTCCAAGAAGGGCTGAAACCTCAGATCCGGCCTGTGTGAAGCGGAAAATGTTGTCGATGAAAAGCAGGATGTCTTTACCACCGCCGTCCTGATCGCGGAACTGTTCGGCAACAGTCAGTCCTGACAGAGCCACACGCAGACGTGCACCCGGGGGTTCGTTCATCTGGCCGAACACAAGTGTTGCCTGAGAATCGGCTACTTCTTTCATGTCGACATCGGCGAGATTCCATTCGCCTTTTTCCATGCCTTCGGTGAATTTTTCGCCGTATTTGATTACGCCCGACTCAATCATTTCGCGCAACAGGTCGTTGCCCTCGCGGGTGCGTTCGCCCACACCGGTGAACACCGAGAAGCCG
>CAYQYL010000116.1:0-4456 GCA_964421745.1 uncultured Muribaculum sp.
GCGTAGGAAACTTACCATCGAGAACAAGAGAGGTCGTAACTGTCTCCACGTCATAAGGCGTGGAGCTGTTATATCCACATCTATTCTCAAAGGTATTCCTACCACCTTCATCTAAAGGCGTGGCATAGCAGCCCACGCCTCTTTTATTTAACAATTCTCATTGGGTTGAGTGAGAACAAAAAGAAGATGAAAGGCTACAAATTAATCTTTATGCTCATTGTCGCAATGACACTAAGTTCTTGCTCGACAATCCGATTTGGTCGCTCAACTACTGTGACCATTGAAACAGAACATCCAGGGGATGTCGTTGACATTCTTGCAATAGGTCCCAAAAAAACCGTTGACTTACAACAAGTGACATTGCCTTATAAATATAAGGCTCGTCACAATAATTTGCCACTACGAGTTGACATAGTTTCTAAAGAAAATATTTACGAACCATTTACTATCGGAGCTATTCGAAAGGGTGAAACGGTAGGCTATCTATCAAGATTATTAGGTTATTCAGAAGGAGTTGTTGGAGCAGGTTTATGGATCGGTTTGTCTTTCACAGAAGGTATAACTTTCGCAGAATTGACGCCAGCATGCGCACCTTTTGTTGGTATGGCTGGAGTACTGCTTGCTATTGGATATACCGCTGAAACTGATATTCCAAATAGTAAATTTTATCTTACCTCTAGCGTTCCTGTTGATTCTCTAAACCTTTATCAGCTTGAAGGGTGGTATCTAAAACAGAAGGCATTAGATGATGTATATACCTTGCTGAGTCAAGGAGAGTATAAACTATCAAAAGCAAAAGCGTCCTTCTTATTGGAGGCAGAACCGAATGCTGAGTTATTCTACCTTAGAGGAATTAGCTCATACTATTTGGGGAAGCATAAGGAAGCACTTAAGGATTTAAATGAATCATTATACAGGTTAAATGCAGAAATAAATCCTGGCTTGCGTGATGAAGTTATAGAATGTATTTCGGCAGTAGAACAATCCATCGCTATAAAAAAAGAGAAGCGTAATCAAATGTGGGCTCAAATCGCAGGCACTGTACTACAAGCTGGTGCTGAAGCGTATTCGATGTACCAACAGGCTGAACTTGTGAAATATCATCAAAATCATGGAATGTCTCCAAGTGGTGTTGTGATTGATCCCTCAAAACTTTCCCAAGAAGATTTAAATAGACTAATAGACCCCAATTTTGCGATACAACAGGTATTATCGCAAGAGATGCAAGAGTATCAGCAGTTCTGTAGATATAATAAGAAGCCTGATGGCTCTAATTATACCCTTGATGAATATAGAGCATTACAGGGACAGGCAATACAATTGGCGAAAGAAAATGGATATGATATTCTTGCAGAACAACGGAAACAAATGGAAGAAGATAAAAAGTGGCGTGCGGAACAACGGCAAAAAGATAAAGAAAGTTGGTTCGCAAGATATGGATATGACATAAGTTCCAAGTCTTCTGCTACTGCAACTCCATCTAATAGCTCATCTGCAAGCAGCAATTCAAATTCTTCATACTCGTCTAATACTAATAGCAATTCCACTAATCAATCAACCTATCAGAAAAAGGAGGAAGAGAAAAAACTAGATTCAAGGCAACAATTCAAATCAGACCCTGTTTCGAGCGATGATTATCAGAGAATTAAGTCTGTAGATTTGTACTACCGAGATATAGATAAGGCTCGCAAAATGAATATTAATGCTGATTTGTGTAAAAAAGGTGCGTTCATGTATGTAAAAATCGGTAATAAATATTATCCCCGTATGTCATCTAATTGGCAACGCTTTAGGAATGCCATCGTTTACGGAGATAGACAACTGTATTACAATGACTAATAATTAATAATATAATTGAGCCTGTGTCCGTGTCATAATAGGCGCAGCCTCTTATCTTTATTTTATAATGTGTGAACAAACAATAAATTAAATGTATAAAAATTACACTTTAATAGGGTTTCAATATAATGATGTGGACAAGGCACGACTGACCCGAACATACCTCGTTTAGAGAAAAGAGCTACAAGTTGTTGACTTGTAGCTCTTTTTGTTGGCGGAAAGGCAGGGATTCTTTCTACGCTTCGCTACGAAAGCGCTGACGCGATAACGAACCCCAGGGTTCTCATCCTGCTTTTCTACGAAAAAACAGTTGCAAGTCGTTGACTCACAACTGTTTGTCTGCGGAAAGGCAGGGATTCGAACCCTGGGTACCCGCAAGGGTACAACGGTTTTCGAGACCGCCCCGATCGACCACTCCGGCACCTTTCCTCGGGTTATTTTGCGCTTTTGCGTTGCAAATTTAGCGTTTTATTTTGTAACTGCCTATTTTTTGTTGATGTTTTTAACATCATAATTTATGGAACAGTTTATTTTATTTCAACGGTTGGCGAAATCAGATGCAGCCGGGTTGTTGAGCGGGTGACCGATGTGTAGAGCCAGCGGTAGAATTCCATGCCCATTGCTTCGGGTGGTATGTAGCTCAGATCAACATATACGTCGGCCCACTGGCCTCCCTGGGCTTTGTGGCAGGTGACTGCGTAGCCGTACTTCACCTGTAGCGCGTTCAGGTAGGGACTCTTTATTGCCAGCGACGAGCGTTGAGCCAGCGTGAGTTCCTTGGGTGGGGCGTCGGCCGGGGCGTCGGGATCTTCAAGGTCCGGGTCGGCGGCTATGCTGTCGAACAGTTCTACGGTTTGTGCGTTGGTGAGCGAGGGCTGATCGGTGAGCAGGGTTGACAGCATCAGTTTGCAGTCGAACGACATTTCGCGATCGGGGAGAGTCAGCCGCACGTCGGCAAACCGGTAGCCGTAGCGCCGTTCGGTGCCGTAAATGGTGTCGACAACGGCCATGTCGCCATTGGCAAGAAAGTCGAGTCCCTTGTTGTCGCGTGCCCAGAAGTAGTTGTTTTTGCCAATCAGAAGCACTTCGCCCGGCACAAGTTCCTCTTCGGCACCTAGTATGACGGCGCGGACAGCACGGTTGAATTCGGCTGCGCGTGCGTTTGAGCGTGTGATGATTATTGTGCTCATGATGCCGGCCCGGGAGTAGGCTTTTTCCACGCTGTCGGCCAGCATGTCGCCGTCGAGCACATCGATGTCGCCGAACGGGCTTACATACAGCACGGGTTCGGGCAACGGGTCGCGGCGCATAGCACGGCGCAGCCATGTGGCGTTGTAGAGTATGCCGCTCTGGGCAGCCTGTCGCACGGTGGCGGTCATTGTGGCGCGGGTGACCCTCAGACCCATTGAGTGGAGCAGGGAGGCATTCATGGCCGGTGAGCTTTCGCACCCTACGGGTGGCAGCTGGGCGGTGTCGCCGAGCAAAATCATGCGGCAGTTTATGCCCGAGTAGACGTAGTGAACAAGGTCTTCGAGCAGATTGCCGGTCATTGTGTCGCCTCCGATCATCGAAGCTTCGTCGACAATGAACACACAGTTGCGCGAGCGATTTTCGGCCACACGCATTGCGCGAGCCGAGGTGATTCCGTTTCCGCCCGAGGTGTATATGCGGCGGTGGATTGTGTAGGCCGGGTGTTGGGCGAATGCGGCGAACACTTTTGCCGCGCGTCCTGTCGGGGCCAGCAGCACAGTGCCGATGCCCACGCCGGCGAGCGCACGCACCAGCGCCGCACAAAGCGAAGTCTTTCCTGTTCCGGCATAGCCGTTTAGCAGGAATACCGACTCCTGCGGGGTGTGTTGCGAACAGAAACGGGCCAGCGCCGCTATCACTTCCACCTGTTGCTGGGTGGGCGAATAGGGTAGCTGGCCCATTATGGTGTGGGCAAATTCGCGTGTGGTCATTAGCTCTTAAGGCTCCATTCGTAGCCGTCGCGGGTGTCTTTTATGTTGAAACCCAGGGCGGTGAGCTGGTCGCGTATCTGGTCGCTGGTGGCCCAGTCCTTGTTGGCTTTGGCTTTCATGCGCAGGTCGAGGAGCATGTCGACAGCACCTTCGAACGGCTTGACCGACTGTTCCTGTGCGCCCCCCTGAGCCATTTCAAGGCGTATGCCCAGTATGCCGCTCAGGAATGTGTCGAATAGGCGGCGCAAAGCGTCGATGTCGGCCTGTGTGGCCTGCTCTTTGCCGTCGTTGATGAGGTTGATCATTCGGCATGCATCGAACAGGTGAGCTATCACGATCGGTGTGTTAAGGTCGTCGTCGAGAGCCTCGTAGCACTTCTCCTCTAGTTCGGCGACATTTACGGTCGATCGGTCGGACGGCTTCAGGTCGGCAATGCGGCGATAGCCGTCGAGCATACGGTTGAGAGCCTTCTCGGCACCCTGCAGGGCGGCGTTGCTGAAATCGACAGTCGAGCGGTATTGAGCCTGCAGGATGAAGAAGCGGATTGTCATGGGCGAATAGGCCTGTTCGAGCTTGGGATGCGAACCGGTGAAGAATTCGTCGAGGGTGATGAAATTGCCCAGCGACTTGCCCATTTTCTGGCCGTTTATGGTGAT
>CAYQYL010000117.1:0-4397 GCA_964421745.1 uncultured Muribaculum sp.
TAATCAAAATTAATCCGGCAACTAAACTCATGTACAGTTTCAATTACTTCACCAAAACATGCACTGTTGTGGGATACAAGGGCGATAAACCCGAAGGCGATCTCGTAATCCCGGCGGAGGTGGACGGACATGCCGTCACCGCTATCGGCGAAAAAGCTTTCTACCAATGTGAAGGGCTTACCTCAGTTACATTACCGAACTCGTTGACTTATTCGGGACAATCTGCGTTTTATTTGTGTAGTAATTTGAAAAGAGTTGAAATTTCAAGTCTTGCAGATTTTTGTAAAATAGAATTTGTGAACGGTTTTTCTAATCCATTATATTGGGCTAGACATCTTTATATTAATGGAAAAGAAATTACTGACTTGGTAATTCCAAATTCCATTAAAGCTATAGGCCAATTTGCTTTTTATGGATGGTCAGGCCTAAATTGTGTTGTCGTACCTAACTCGGTTTCTTCGATTGGTGCGTTTGCTTTTAGCGGTTGTAAAAACCTGACTTCTATTACGTTATCCAACTCATTGACTTCAATCGGTAGTAATGCTTTTGCCTATTGTCTTAGTCTCACTGGATTAACTCTTCCAAATTCATTGACTTCAATCAGTGAGTTTGCATTCAACAGTTGTACTGGACTTAAATCCTTAACGCTACCCAATACATTGACTTCAATAGAAGGATGTGCATTCCAAGGGTGCGAAAGCTTGACATCTGTTACGTTACCCACCTCATTGACTTCAATTGGTGCGTTTGCTTTCAACGGTTGTAAAAGCCTGACTTCTGTTACTATTCCTGCATCGATTCAATCCTTTGGAAATAATGTTTTTTCCACATGTAGGGCGTTAACAGTGGTTACCTACGATACTTACAATCCAATTGAAGCGCCAGCAAACATGTTTTCTGATTCTTATCAGAAGGCTACGCTCTACACCAACTGTCCGGCTGACAAACTGGCACAGGTAACTCCTTGGAATCTGTTTGAAGATGTTAAGCCGATCGGGACAATCCCTGACACAAAACTCAAATATCGTTTTGATGACGCAACCAAAACTTGCACAGTGATTGGCTATTACGGGGAAAAGCCGGAAGGACATCTCGAAATTCCTACTGAAGTGAATGGTTATACTGTCACTGCAATTGACGAGGGCGTTTTTCAGGGCGTTTTACAATATTGCGTGGGCATTACCTCGGTTGCGTTCCCTAACACGTTGACTTCAATCGGAAGCAATGCTTTCAATGGTTGCGTGGGTATTACTTCGATTAAATTCCCTGACACGCTGACTTCAATCGGAAACAATGCTTTCAATGGTTGCAGTCAACTGATCTCTGTTGAGCTTCCTAATTCATTGACTTCAATTGAGTCATACACATTTAGTGGTTGCAACAGTCTAGCCTCAATAAAACTTCCCGACTCGATTAACTCAATCGAGAAATATGCTTTCTCGCAGTGTTGGAGCCTCACCTCATTATCCATACCAAATTCAGTGACAACAATAGGTAACGGTGCATTCTACAATTGCAATTCCATGACTTCAGTGACGATTCCAGGATCGGTTACTGCTTTTGGCGAAGAAGTATTCGGCAAATGTACCTCACTAACTGCCGTAACATACGAAACTGACAGCCCCATTGAGGCATCGGCAAAATTGTTTGCCGATGAAGCTTACCGGAACGCTACGCTCTACATTGGTTGCTCGGCCGAGCAACTGGCGCAGATCGCGCCCTGGAACATGTTCGAAAATGTGGAAGCGCTCACTGGCATTGACGAGATTGGAGCCGATGCCGACGACGCTGTCGTTGAGGTTTACACTATCGCAGGTCTGAAAATAGGCGACACGCTCAACGGCTTGGCACCCGGCTGCTACATAGTGCGCCAAGGCACGAAGGTGCGCAAGGTAGTCATCAGATAAGCCACATGATACAACAAAAGTGATGCACACCGGCGCCTGGAGGCGTCGCAGACAATCAGGCAAGGGTGAGCCTCGCAACCGCGGAGCTCACCCTTGTTGCATCCGCCAACCTGCACCCACCGGCGTTAAAATCATATCGGAGATTTGCCCGCAATGTCGCAGGGTGTGTCGAAATAAATGCCTTACCCGACTTGTAGGGATGCCTCCATGGAGCATCCTCCCTATTTCCAAGGAATTCTAAATTCTGTCAGCAAACTGCTATATCATTGATAATTAGGAGGACGCTCCATGGAGGCGTCCCTACTTTCAGGGTGTAACATTGATGCTACCTGACCCATGTTTAGCGACTCACCGTTGACCGACTGTATGCACCGCGTGGCGGTGCCACAAATAATGTGGGTATAGGATCGGTTACGCGCAGCAGGGGGGTATATGCCGGTGTGACATATACCCCCCTGAGTGTGATTGTGGGTTAGCGCGCTACTTTTTCGGTGTGTGAGCCTTGGCGGCGTATGTAGAGGCCTGGCGCGGCGGTCTGCGGGTCGACTTCGAGTCCGTTCATGTTGAACATGCGCACGGGAGCGTCCGTGTCAGCCGACACCGATGTGATGCCCGACTGGATGTCACACTCGATTCTAATGGGCTGGAGGAATGTGCTCCACGAGGCCCAGGCTGAATTGCCGTTGGCATCGAGGCCGTAGGCAAAGGCTATGTGCTGGGGCTTGCTGATGTCGATATGACCGCGTGCATCGCCGTTGAGGCCGCAGTTGTGGAGCCCTGAGGGAAAGATGATGCCCTGCATACGGCCGTCGCCGATGCGTTCGAAGCGGATGCCGTCTTCCGACTGCCACATCTGTATGTAGGCGTTTTTTGTCATGCGGCTGGCTGTGTTCACTGCCAGGAAGCGTTTGGCTGCGTCGACATATTTCACATCGCAGTGGTCAGCTCCGGGCTGTTTGGTGATTGCGGTGCCGTGCTGTGTCAGCTGGCCGGGCCAGTTTTCAGAATCGGCCGGAGCTGTGGCCACACGTGTTGTGGGCATACCGGCATCGTAAGTATAGTACATGTAGACTGTATTGTCTTTCACCACGAGCGACGGTTCGCCGATGCCCCAGCCGCCGGTACGTTCGTATTCGACAACCGGGGCTACGTTGTCACCTCCCCAGCCCGAACCGTTCCATTTTTCCCACGGACCTTCGGGCGAGGTGCTTCGCGCCATGTAGAGGTGGTTTTCGATTCCGGCAGGATTGTCGGTCGACGTGTAGCCGGCGTAATAATACCCTCCCCAGTAGGCTACACCTGGATCGCAAATCGAGTACTCGTCGCGGGTGTTGCGTGTTGGTTTGAGCACCATTTTCTCGGGTGTCCAGGTGCGTCCACCGTCGTCGCTGTGCTGGTAGGAGGCCTGATCCCAGTATTGGTGGGCACACTTGCTGTTGTAGAGTATGAAGCCGCGGATTGCGTACCCCTCCTTTTTTGTCAGGCGCAGGTAGGCCGAGCCTTTGAATTCCGGGTTGGCTTTGGTGTAGAGATAAACTCCGGCTGTGGTCGAGGCTTCGTCCAGAATCAGCACGTATTGTCCGGCCGGGAGTGGTTTGTAGTCTTTAGTGGTTACGGAAATGAGCGCATTGTCACCGTAGCCGGAGTGAACGGTCTGCGCCACAGGAGTGGTGCTTCGTGTGGCTGTCAGAGTCCCGGCCCATTTGTAGAGCGACATTCGTGCCGACTGGCCTGACTGCCCCCATGTGGGGCTATAGACTGACACCCCGACAAACGGACGGTCGATTTCAAAGTATTGTGAGATGAACGACGATGCTTTTATCTGTTGCGGTGTGCTCGACGAATTGTAGTCGACAAGCAGGCAGTCGTCATACTCATCGCCCGGAGCAGCAAACCAGGCATCGATCGAGCCATCGTCGTTGGTGATGAACGACGGACCGTAGCGGTAGTTGCCCGCTTTGTAAATGTCCCAGCCGTCCGATGCTTCTATTGTCTTTATCTGTGCGGTGGCTATTGGTGCTGTCAGGCAGCATGCCACCAGTCCGGTCAAAAATTTTTTCATGATAATTCCCTGTAATTATGAAACAGGGGAGTCGCATCTGTTTGTATTTTCCGCAACTCCCCTGTCTGTTATGTGCGATGTTATACTGTCAGGATCTCTTTCTCTTTGGCGGCGAACAGGTCGTCGATTTTTTTCAGATACTTGTCGTGGAGTTTCTGAACTTTGTTTTCGGCATCCTTTTCAACATCTTCCGGCATGCCCTGCTTGATTGCTTTTTTCAGGCCTTCGATTGCATCGCGGCGAGCATTGCGCACCGACACTTTCGCATTCTCGGCTTCGGCTTTGCTTTGCTTCACAAGAGCTTTGCGGCGTTCCTCGGTCAGCGGCGGTATGCCCAGACGGATCACTTCACCGTTGTTTTCCGGAGTGATTCCGGGTTCGGAGTTGATGATAGCTTTCTCGATTTCCTTGAACATCGGTTTTTCCCA
>CAYQYL010000118.1:0-4025 GCA_964421745.1 uncultured Muribaculum sp.
CGCCGAGTTCTTTAAATTTATTGCCTAATTTTGCACTTGCAGGTAGAATCTGCGAATTTCTGAGCGGATATTTGTGAAAGACATGTATAGTTACGAAATTTGTAGTTGAGTATAACTCGGTTAATTAGAATTCAACCAATCAAGTATTATGTTTAGTAGTTTGAAATGGGTGGGCGCTGCGGCTTTTGCAATCGTTGTGCTGACATCGTCGACCACCAATGAGATACCCGACAACTGGGCTTGGCTCAATTTTGAGCGTCTTAGCGACAGGCCTGTGATTGTGCCCGACACCACGGTTAGTTTTTTCTGCCCGATGCGGGGCGAGGAGGTTAAATGGATGGAGAGCGATGTTTTCAATCCGGCAGCCGTTGCCTGTGGCGACAGCATTGTGGTTCTTTTCCGTTCGGAGGATAATTCGGCCAAGGGTGTCGGCAAGCGCACATCGCGAATAGGCTATGCTGCTTCGGCCGACGGAAAGACCTTTACTTACAGTAAAGTGCCCGTGCTTTTTCCTTGCAACGACAGCGAGGCCGAGCGTGAAATTCCCGGGGGCTGCGAAGACCCTCGTGTTGCACGCGCCGCCGACGGCACTTATGTGATGATGTACACGCAATGGAACCGTAAGGTGGCACGTCTGGCTGTAGCAACCTCACCCGACCTAAAAAACTGGACCAAGCATGGACCCGCATTCAGCAAAGCCTACAACGGACGTTTTGCCGACATGTTCACCAAGTCGGCTTCTATAGTGACACGTTTGGACGGCGACAAACAGGTGATTGCCAAAATAAACGGCAAGTACTGGATGTACTGGGGTGAAAGATTCGTGAACGTTGCAACTTCCGACAATCTTGTCGACTGGACACCGATGCTCGACGAAAATGGCGAACTGCTTAAACTGATTGTGCCTCGCGACGGAAAATTCGACAGCTCTTTCACCGAGTGCGGTCCTCCGGCTGTCATCACCGATAAGGGAATTCTGTTGCTCTATAATGGAAAAAATGCCGGTAACGACCGACGCGATCCGGCCTACACGGCCAACACCTATTGTGGGGGACAGGCGTTGTTCGACGTCAACGATCCGACACATCTGATTGCCCGGCTCGATGAGCCATTCTTCGTTCCTGAATCCGATTTCGAAAAGAGCGGTCAATATCCCGCCGGGACAGTATTCATCGAGGGGCTTGTTTACCACAAAGGTAAATGGTTTCTCTACTACGGCTGTGCCGACTCAAGGATAGGCGCGGCTGTCTACGAACCTGGTAAATAATTGAATGTGTGTCAAGGTTGTTGCACGTGCGGACAAAACTCCACATCGACCAGAACACGGGCAACACCCGAAGAAAACGGTTCGGCCTGAGTGAATTTTGCTTTGAAGGCCGGAGCCCCTGTTAGGGTGATGTAGCCCCATTTGGAGCGTGTGCCGGTGCGGACCCGAGCATAGCCTTCGCAGAACGGTTCCGCCTGGGTGTAGGCAGGCGGTATGACAAAGTTGCCCGAAGCATCGATGAAGCCGAATTTTCCGCTACTGTCAGCTTTCGGTGCCAGTCCGTCGTTATAAACAATCGGTTCAGCTGTGAATTCCGGTTCCGGCACAGAAGTTCCCGATCGATCTATGCAATAGCTCCGGCCGTCGGACTTCACCCTGGCTACTCCGTGGTGGAAGTTGCCGGCGCGGTCGAAAACAGGTTTCAATGCGAATTGTCCCGACGGATCTATATAGCCAAATCGATCACCGGTCATCACTACAGCCAGACCGTCGCAGAAGTCGTTGGCGTTGTCGAATTGTGGTTCGATGACACGGCGTCCTTCCAGGTCGAGGTAGCCATATTTGCCATTGAGTTTCATCCAGGCAAGACCTTCGTGGAACTCGCCCACGTATTCATAGACAGGCTCAGCTACCCAGGCACCCGCACGGTTGATATAGCCGTATTTTCCGTCGATTTTTACCATTGAGAGGTCTTGGTGAAACTCCGATGCGCTGTCGTACAATGGTTTAATTATGTAGTTGCCCATAGGGTCGATAAACCCCCATTTGCCCTCTGTCATTACCCGAGCCATACCGTTGCTGAAACTGTCGGCGCTCTGAAAACGCGGTTCTATTATGTAGTTGCCCCGACGGTCGATGTAGCCCCGTAGATAGTCTGTCCGGACAACAGCGAGTTCTTCGCTGAAATCGGCTGCATCGTCGAACCGAGGCTCTATTATATAGTTGCCCTGGCGGTCGATGTAGCCCCAGAGCAATCGTTTTTCTGTTTTCATACCGTAATGTTTTTGTGTCGTTATAAAATAAAGTCACTCATGAATATAAACAAGAAAGGAGAGGTCTCACGACTTCTCCTTACCTGTTTAATAAACCAATCATTATCACATTTCTTGCAATGGAAAAAGTAATTTTGCTATGTACTATTAAAACACCGTTCGGCCGGGAAAGTTCGGTGTGTCAACAGATATTTTTTTTCGCAGGATTGTAAATGGCTGGCCAACAAAGACGAAAATTTGCTATTTTTGCAAAAAAATCCGGACAATGATTAAGAATCTGCTTTTCGACCTTGGCGGCGTGATATGCGACATACGCCGCACCGACTGCGAGGATGCCTTCCGCGCAATGGGCTGGGACAATATTGGCGATTTTTTGGGCGATGCTGCCCAGAAAGGCTTTTTTATGGATTTGGAGAAAGGACTTGTCACACCCGACGAATTCCGCAACGAAGTGCGTCGCCACATTTCCGATCCCAACGCCGACGACGCTACGATCGACCGTGCTTTCTGCCGGTTTATCACCGGTATTCCCGTTGAGCGTCTGCGTCAGCTCGAATCGCTCCGCGACAAATATAATATTTACATGCTGTCGAACACTAACCCTATAATGTGGAACAGTGTGCTTGCCGAACAGTTCCGGCAATTGCCCGGCAAAAATCGCGAAGACTATTTCGACGGCATTGTAACCTCGTTCGAAGAACATTGTGCCAAGCCGGAACAACGAATATTTGAACGTGTGGTGGAAAAATTCGGCATCAAGCCTGACGAAACAGTGTTTTTCGACGACAGTCTGGCCAACTGCGAGGCTGCCGGACGGCTGGGATTCGGCTGGCGTCATGTTGCGCCCGGCATAGAGTTCTACGATCTGATAGCAACCTGCTAAACCTTTTCCAAAGAATATTCGTTACACAGAAAAGATTATCGCCATGGAAATAATAAACTTCGACACCACACCCTCCGTACTGAGCCAGTACATGAAAGAGCTGCGCGACACCTCTGTCCAGACCGACCGTCTGCGTTTCCGCCGCAATCTGGAACGTATAGGCGAACTGATGGCTTACGAAATCTCAAAAACACTCAACTACAAGGTTGAGCCCACACAGACTCCGTTGGGTGTTTCCGACTGTCATGTGATTGCCGACCAAGTTGTTCTGGGCACTATTTTCCGTGCCGGACTTCCTTTTCATCAGGGATTTCTCAACACGTTCGATAATGCTGAGAATGCTTTCGTTTCGGCCTACCGCAAGTATCGCGAAAAAGAAAATTTCGATGTCTTCATCGAATATATCGCTTCGCCGCGGCTCGACGGAAAGACGTTGATTCTTGTCGATCCAATGCTTGCCACCGGCACTTCGATGGAACTGAGCTACAGGGCATTGCTCACCAAAGGAACCCCGGCAAAAGTGCACATTGCATCGGTGATAGCTTCGCAGGCTGCAGTTGAGTACATCAAGGCTCACATGCCCGACGATACCACTGTGTGGCTCGGTGCGGTCGATCCGTCGATCAACGATCACTCCTACATCGTTCCCGGGCTTGGCGATGCCGGCGACCTTGCTTACGGCACCAAAGATTAAGTTGAATTGTTAATATATGTAAAACTTGCCAAACTTTAACAATGAAAAGTTTGGCAAAACCAAAAATAAGGTCTACCTTTGCAACGCTTTCCAAAAATCGGGGTGTAGCTCAGTTGGTTAGAGTACGCGTCTGGGGGGCGTGAGGTCGCTAGTTCGAGTCTAGTCACCCCGACAAAATAAAGCGCAAGA
>CAYQYL010000119.1:0-3867 GCA_964421745.1 uncultured Muribaculum sp.
GGGCGAGAAACTTGGCAAGCCCTTATAGTGCAGCCCTTCGCCGGCGGTGAGAGTATCACCGATCTTGAAGTTACCTGTGTCGGGCAAACCTACGATGTCGCCCGGATACGCCTCGTCGACAATACTCTTCTTCTGAGCCATAAACGCAGTTGGAGCCGCAAAACGCATACTCTTTCCCGTGCGTATCTGCTTGTAGTTTGCGTTTCGCTCAAATTTACCGGAGCATACCTTGACAAATGCGATACACGAACGGTGGTTTGGATCCATGTTGGCATGAATTTTGAAGACGAAACCGCTGAAAGCCTCCTCTTCGGGGTTTACGGTACGCTCCACGGCCACTGTCGGACGCGGCGAAGGCGCAATCTGCACGAAACAGTCGAGCAGTTCCTTGACACCGAACGTGTTCAGTGCCGAGCCGAAAAACACGGGAGCGAGCTTTCCTTCGAGATAAGCTTGGGTGTCGAATTCAGGGTAGACACCCTCTATCAATTCCAGATCGGCACGCAATTTGGCCGCATCTGCCTCACCGACAGCTTCGTCGATGCGACGATCGTTCACGTTCTCAATCTCAACACGCTCAGTCACCTGAGTCTTACTCGGTGTGAACAAATCAAGCGAATGCTCGAAAATATTGTAAACGCCCTTGAATTTCGCTCCGATATTGATTGGCCACGACAATGGACGCACTGCAATCTTCAGCTCGGCTTCCAGCTCGTCGAGAATGTCGAAGGGATCGCGCCCTTCGCGGTCGAGTTTATTAACAAAAATGATAACGGGGGTGTTGCGCATCCGGCACACTTCCATCAGGCGTCGTGTCTGCTGCTCGACACCTTTTGCAACGTCGACAACAATAATTACAGAGTCGACGGCGGTAAGCGTACGATAGGTGTCCTCAGCAAAATCCTGGTGACCCGGTGTGTCGAGGATATTAATCTTATAGTCGCCATAGTTGAAGCCCATCACCGAAGTAGCAACCGATATACCACGCTGCTTCTCAATCTCCATCCAGTCGGAAGTAGCGGTTTTCTTGATTTTATTTGATTTCACGGCACCGGCCACATGTATTGCACCACCGAAAAGCAACAGTTTCTCTGTCAATGTAGTCTTACCGGCGTCGGGATGCGAAATGATTGCAAATGTGCGTCTGCGGCTTATTTCATCAGAAAGTTGCGACATACTTCAATATTGATTAGTTTTGTTCCAAACGCGCCAGACAATCGGCCAGCGCTTCCTCCCAATAGGGTGTTTCTACTCCATAAGTAGCCCTTATACGTTGTGTGTCGAGCACACTATAATAGGGACGCGAAGCAACCGTGGGATAATCCTCGGCCGGAATCGGACTGACTTTTACTGAGTTATTGCCCGAAATGCGGAAAATAGCCTTTGCAAAATCATACCACGACGCTACGCCTGCATTTGTGTAATGGAAAATACCGGGCACCCACTGACGCGACATCACAATACGTGCAATGGCACGCGCAAGATCGCGTGCGTATGTTGGCGTACCAACCTGATCGGTAACCACCGAAAGCGGCATCTTACCGGCGCCCAGGCGCAACATAGTCTTCACAAAGTTGTTTCCGTGAGGGGAATACAGCCACGCTGTTCTCACAATGATAGACTCCGGCGCAAGCGCAATCAAAGCCGTTTCGCCCAGCCGCTTCGAAGTGCCGTACTGCGACAACGGATTCACCTTATCGCTCTCCTTGTAGGGTCGGCAAGACTTGCCGTCGAAAACATAATCGGTCGACACATGCAGAATGCGCGCTCCGATTTTAGAAGCAGCATTCGCCAGATTTTTCACCGCATCGACATTAATCTGTGTGCACAGAGCCTTCTCCTCCTCAGCTTTTTCAACGTTTGTGTAAGCCGCACAGTTCACGATATGTGTAAACTCATTGCGCGTCACAAACGCATCAACCGCCTTAGCATCAGTCAGGTCAAGATCCTGAATATCCGTATAAACAGTTCGACCCGGAACCAGCTCCTCAAGCACGGCCCGCATCTCTTGGCCAAGCTGGCCATTACAACCGGTAACTAATATTTTCATAATATATAGTAAAAGCGCCTACAAAGGTACAAAAAAAGCCCCAACAACCCAACACCCCACCCCAACGACTTTCCACCCGCAGCCCCTCAGCAATCCAAACCGAACCATACAAGCGCCAGCCACACCAGGCAAAAAACACTTCCGCCAACTACCCCCTCCTTTGCAATCCCCCATCAATAGAAACATAAACCACTGTAAATCACCAAATATATCATTAAAAAGAAAAATATTATTTAGTGCAGTACTCTAACTTTTATATCAGAAATATTTGCTACTTTTGCATTTAAGTAACGCATATCTGAAAATGACCTCATCGACCTTCGGTCACTTTGCCTCAGCAAAGAATCAGTAAACAGAAAAAGTAACCAGCTTGCCGCTTGGCTCTGCCAAGACATACGGCGAGAGCCGAAACCCTTTGAGAACATCCTTGTAGTCGTTACAGGCGTTCTTCGCAGTGGCGAAGCGAGCAAAGCTCGATAAGGTCGGCCTTCAGATGCTACTCGAATGTCCTCATTTTTATTACAACCAATTAAAATCGCCATGAAAGCGACTGACAAAATAAAACTTGCTGAACGCATACGCTCTATTGAGGGGCTGACTGATGAAGAACGGTCGGCTTTACTCGGCTTACTAAACGAAACAAAGACTTACGGGCTTGTATGGGAAGATAAGCCGGAGGATGTAGAAGAACGTCTGCGCGATGAGTTGCCTGTTCTCGTCGAAGATAAATCTAAGGCACTCACTGAGGGTGGTGCCGATGCGCCCAATCATATACTGATTGAGGGCGACAATCTCGAAGCCCTTTCAACTCTTGCTTACACCCACACCGGAAAGATTGATGTAATCTATATTGATCCGCCATACAACACAGGCAACAAAGATTTTATTTATAACGACTCCTATGTTGACACTGAGGACGGCTATCGACACTCAAAATGGCTCTCCTTTATGTCAAAGCGGCTCCGCATAGCCAAGAAACTTCTCTCTGAGCGAGGTGTTATCTTCATCTCAATAGATGATAATGAGCAAGCCAACCTAAAACTACTTTGCGATGAAATTTTCGGTATCCAAAATTTTGTTTCAATTTTTTTATGGCGTAAAAAATCTACAACATCAAATGTGCGAGGAGCTGAAGTTAGTAGTTTATGTGATTACAACTTATGCTATAAAAAATCAGCAGATGCTAAAATAAATCCTCGTATAAAAAGCAGCTCAGAAAGAGCGTTCCCTTTCAAAGACGAATTGGGCTATTACCGTACTACTGTTATAGAGAAGAAAGACGCCGGAGCCTATCAACGAGACTCTATGAAATTTGAAATTTTGGGTCATACTCCGAGAGAGGGTAAACGGTGGCAGATTGGTGAGCAAAAGGCTCGTGAACTCGAAAAGAAGAGGAGGTTTATATACGATGGAGAAAAAATTTTGCTAAAGATATACGAATTTGAGCAGGCTGACACTACTTCTGCACAACCAAATTTATTGTTGGAGCATGGTACGACCGATAATTCTGCAAGACTTGTTAATAATGAAATTTTAGGAGTGCCTGAATTATTTTCAAATCCGAAGCCAATTGAACTTGTTTCTCATTTTATTCAAATTGGTGGAAATAACAATTCCATTGTTCTCGACTTCTTCGCAGGTTCAGGCACTACGCTTCACGCTACAATGCAGTTGAACGCCGAGGATAGCGGACACCGGCAGTGTATTCTTTGCACCAATAATGAAAATGGTATTTGTGAGAATGTAACATACGAGCGTAACAACAAAGTTTCCAATAATAAGTGCAACGGCTTTTCTCCTCACTCCTTCTCAGGGGA
>CAYQYL010000120.1:0-3683 GCA_964421745.1 uncultured Muribaculum sp.
ATAAGAGTGCGTCCGGTGAGCACGAGATCGGGACGGGCCGAATAAAGAGCTTCATCGACAAGGAAATATTCCTGCTCCCATCCGAGATAGGATGTTACGTGTTTCACTTCTGGATCGAAGTAGCGTGCCACGGCAGTTGCAGCTGCATCAACCGCGTTCAGGGCGCGGAGCAGCGGTGTCTTATAGTCGAGCGATTCGCCTGTGTACGCAATGAAAATTGTTGGGATACACAGTGTTTTGTCAAGAATGAAAGCGGGCGAAGAAATGTCCCAGGCTGAATAACCGCGAGCCTCGAAAGTGTTGCGGATGCCGCCGTTGGGGAAGCTCGATGCGTCAGGCTCCTGCTGAACAAGTAATTTTCCATTGAATTCTTCAACAACGCCGCCTTTGCCGTCGTGTTCAACGAAGGAGTCGTGTTTTTCAGCGGTTCCGTCGGTGAGAGGGTGAAACCAGTGTGTGTAGTGGCGGGCGCCGTTGTCGATAGCCCACTTTTTCATTCCGGCAGCAACTGAGTCGGCAACTTCGCGTGGCAATGGCCGCTTGTTGTCAATTGCATCGACGAGAGTGTCGTATGTAGCCTTTGGAAGATATTCAAACATCTTCTGGCGGTTGAACACATATTTGGCATAGTACTCTTCGGCGCGTTCTTTGGGAAGATCCACAGGAACGGCCTTGCGGTCGAATGCTTCTTCAACAACTTTAAATCTCAACTTTGACATATTACTTTGTATTTAAATGGTTTATTATCATTATATGCTAAAATCAATAGTTAGGTCGACCCAGACGGTCGGTCATTCGGGCAATTGCCTGTTCGGTATTTTCGCGTGAACCGAAAGCCGTTAATCTGACGAAACCTTCGCCGGCCGGACCAAAACCGCAACCGGGAGTGCAAACTATCTGGCATTTTTCAAGTAGCTGGTTGAAAAATGCCCAGGAGCCAGTGTTGGCGGGCGTTTTCACCCATATGTAGGGTGAGTCTACACCTCCGAAGCAAGTCAGGCCAATACGGGTTAGCCCTTCCAGAATCAGGCGTGCGTTCTGCATGTAGTAGTTTATCTGTTCGGCTGTTTCCTTTTTCCCCTCAGGCGAGTAGAGGGCTTCGGCAGCACGTTGAGCAATGTACGACGCTCCGTTGAATTTAGTAGTTTGACGACGCAACCACAACTCATTCATACTGACTTCCTCCCTGTCGGCAGTTGCACCCTTTAGTGTTTTCGGCACAACTGTGTAGCCGCATCTGACTCCGGTGAAGCCGGCTGTCTTAGAGTAACTCCTGAATTCAATAGCAACCTGCCGTGCGCCTTCAATTTCATATATGCTGTGAGGAACGTCGGGTCGTTGTATGTAGGCTTCGTAGGCTGCGTCAAACAGCAGCAGGCAGTTGTTGGCCAATGCATAGTCAACCCATTTTTTGAGTTGTAGGCGCGTTAGCGATGTACCTGTAGGGTTGTTAGGGTAGCACAGGTAGATTGCTGTCGGGACTTTTCCCGGAAGTTCGGGCGTAAAGTCGTTGGCAGCATTGCATGTCAGATATTCTATCGAGCTCCAATGCCCGTCGGAGTTCAGTTTGCCCGCACGCCCGGCAATAACATTTGTGTCGGCATACACTGGATAGACCGGGTCGGTCAGCGCAATTGTTGCATCAGGGGCGAGTAGATCGGTGATGTTGCCTGTGTCGCTTTTAGCACCGTCGCTAACAAAAATCTCATCGGGTGCGATATCCACTCCGTGGTTGGCATAATCGAAGAGGGCTATCTTTTCTCGCAAGAAGAGATAGCCCTGTTCAGGTCCGTAGCCGTGGAAAGTTTCACCGGACGATAAATCGTCAGCAGCCTTTTTCATGGCCTCCGTCACAGCGTGGCCAAGTGGCAGCGTGACATCGCCTATGCCGAGCGAAATCACTTTTGCTTCGGGGTGGCTGGCGCGATAGGCGTTCACTCGCCGCCCAACCTCTGTGAACAGGTAGGCTTTAGGCAGCTTTGTGAAGTTTTGATTAATTTTGATCATAGGTTAGAGTCCGTTAACGCTTTGCGTACATATTATAATAAGTGAATCAGCAATAATCGATCCGGGCATTTTCTGCCTGGATATAATGTGGGTTGTAAATTCCTTCAAAAACAGTGACGGCGGGGCCTGTCATATAGACATGATTATTTTCCGGGTTCCAGAAAATTTTCAATATTCCTCCGGGAAGTTTGACATCGACCTGTCGTTCACATCTGCCGGTGGCCATTGCGGCGACAGCGCATGCACAAGCGCCTGTTCCGCATGCCATTGTTTCGCCACTGCCGCGTTCCCAGACACGCATTTCAATCTCGTTTGGTGAAACAATGTGTGTGAATTCGATGTTTGCGCGGTTGGGCCACATTGGGTGATTCTCAAGTTCCGGGCCAAGTGTTTTCACCGGCGCCTCTGCAACTGAATCAACCCAGACTACACCGTGGGGATTACCCATCGACACTGCCGTCAGGACAACGTCGCCGGAGGTAGTTGAAACCGTAGCCTCAACCATTTTGTCGTTGGAATACTCCACCGGAATGCTTTTGCAAAAGAAGTCCGGCTCTCCCATGTCGACCGTTGCACCGGTAACTTCTCCCGTATTGTCTTTCACCAGTTTTATTGTTTTTATTCCGGCAAGAGTTTCGAGAGTCAGTTCGGTCTTGTCTGTCATTCCGTGGTCGTAGACATATTTTGCTACGCAGCGGCTACCGTTGCCACACATCATGGCTTCGGAACCGTCTGCATTAAAAATACGCATTTTAAAGTCCGCTATATCTGAACGACAGATAAGAATAATACCGTCCGAGCCAACTGAAGTGTGGCGCGGACTCATTTCGATAGCTAATTTTTTGGGGGAGGTCAGATTCGCTTCGGTGCAGTCTATGTAAATATAGTCATTACCGAGGCCGTGCATTTTTGTGAATCTGATCGAGTTCTTTGACATAATGGTCAAATTGGCTTTGGACGGCGACAAAGGTAAGTTTTTTTTTACACCACAACAACTTTTTTAACATTTATCTGCAATAATAATTCGGACTACCTGAATTCCAGTGATTAGTGTGTTTATCGGTGTGTAGCTGTTGAGAAGGGCTTGCCAGCAGACAGCAAAAAGATAGTGCCAATCTGTATGCAGTCGCGTATTTATGAAATGAAACTATGTGACTTGCTTGCAAAATGTCAAATTTTGTGGTTTAATTTGCTTACAATAGGTAGTGGTTTGTCAAAATGATAGTTATATTTGGTATTTAACTGAATTTAACACAAAACGGATTGTTCTAAATTTGGCTCTCTTAACGATATATTATTTTTTTAGTATTGTTTTGTGTGGAATTTTGCGCTATTTTACCTGATCGAAGCAATAAAACGTAGAAATATGTTTTAAAACATATAGTCAGGCCTATTGAAATATCGAAAACTAATTATAACTTTGTGACGTCGGCAAAAGAAACAAAAGCTGACAATGCAGATTCAACTTAGTTAATCAAACAAACTAATAACCACGACTGACATCATAGAGAAATCAAAGGTAAAAGTAATACTTTTTCATACGTAACTTTCCAATAAAGACAGAATAGATATTCAACAAGCAACAAGCTATGAGTAAGGTGACCGTGAGGCCACCTTGCTTTTTTGGGGTCAATGTAGAAACACGGTTGAATTGTTAAAGCACTACCCGAGTGAAA
>CAYQYL010000121.1:0-3469 GCA_964421745.1 uncultured Muribaculum sp.
GCTGCAAACCCTCTAATGCAGCCGAACTGTTTGCCAAACCCGACGTTGACGGTGGTCTGATTGGCGGTGCAGCTCTCGAAGCAGCTTCGTTCATGGGCATCGTTAATGCATTTTAAAAAATAACATCCGAACTACAAAATAACCGGAATCCGACCGACGGCCGGGTTCCGGTTTCTTCATTATGGAGCGTCATCCGGCCTATAAACTGTTTGCAGCATTCATGCTCAGTGTTTTCGCATTCTTTGTTTGCGGCAACACCTTGTGTCTGCACTCACATACCATAGGCGATTACACGATTGTCCACTCCCACCCTTATCTGCCGTCGTCGCAACACACCCACAGCCAGCAATCGCTAAACACAATTGCTGCACTTAACGCCTCACCCCTACTGACAGTAATATCGTCGGCTGAACCTACAGCACCGGTTTTGAATGTTGTGGCTCTGCTGACATCGAAAGAAAGAACCTTTGTCAATCAATACCTGTCGGAACTGAATCTGCTGCGCGCTCCGCCAGCATGTTATATGATCACAATCGAAGTAAACATATAACATTTTTCATTCCTACACAAAATCATTAAATGCATAAATTTTTATTTATGCCGGCATTCATACTGATGTCGGCCATCTGTTGCGTGTGCGCAGCAGCTACCCCGTCTGACACCAATATCACAGGACATGTTGTTGACGCATCGACCGGCGAGCACCTCTCTTACTACAACATCTCAATATCCGGCACCACAATAGGCACCATGACAGATGCTTCGGGGCACTACTCATTGCTTAATTTGAAACCAGGCAAATACACAATCGTCGCCTCATCGATCGGATATAAAACCCAGCAGAAAACTATCACTGTTCAGAACGGTAAAACATACGAAGTGAACTTTGAAGTTCAACCCGACGCGTTCATGCTCGACCAGGTTGTTGTGACAGGGAGCAAGAGCGAACAAAAGCGACGCAACTCACCGGTGCTGGTGAGTGTGCTCAACGACAAACTGTTCAATCTTATAAATGCATGTTCGCTTGCCGACGGACTTAATTTTCAGCCAGGAGTCAGAGTTGAGAACGACTGCCAGAACTGCGGGTTCACACAGGTTAGAATTAACGGACTCGACGGTCATTACTCGCAGATTCTTATGAACTCGCGACCGGTTTTCTCGGCGCTGACCGGAGTTTACGGCCTTGAACAGATTCCGGCAAATATGATTGATCGCGTAGAGATCATGCGCGGTGGAGGTTCGGCTTTGTTCGGTTCTTCGGCTATCGGTGGCACGATAAACATCATCACCAAAGAACCGACAGCGAATTACGCCGAAGCTGCCCACCAGCTGATGTCGATGGGCTTTACCGGAGCATTGGACAACAACACAACGTTCAACGCATCGGTTGTCGGCCCAAATAACCGGATAGGCCTGACTGTTTACGGGCAAAGCCGCCTGCGCGACGGATACGACCACAACGACGACGGTTTCACAGAAGTTGCAACACTGAAGTCGCAAACAATGGGATTGCGCGCATTCATGCGTCCGAGCGACAACACACGCCTGACAATGGAGTATCACGGAACGCACGAGTACCGCCGCGGAGGCGATCAGCTCGACATTCCGCCACATCAGGCCTGGATTGCCGAAGAGGTAGAGCACAATATTAACGGTGGTGAAGTGTCGTTCGACTGGTGGAACAGCGCCCGCACCGGCCACCTGAACGCGTTCACAGCGCTGCAGAACACACGTCGTAAAAGTTACTATGGCAGCGAACAGGATCCGGATGCCTACGGTCGCACCCACGATCTGGTTGTTGCTGCCGGGACACAGTACACCCACAATTTCAGCCAACTGTTGTTCATGCCTGCCGAGTTGATAGGCGGACTGGAGTATAACTACAACTTCCTGAACGACGTAACCGTTGGATATGATCACAACCTGAAACAGAGGGTGAATATCTACAGCGGTTACGTGCAGAACGAATGGCGCGACGACAGATGGGGTTTTCTCATCGGAGCGCGTGTCGATAAACATTCTATGATTTCACACCCGATTGTTTCGCCACGAGCCAACGTGCGTTTCAACCCCTCGGATCAGGTCAATCTCCGACTGTCCTACTCCACCGGTTTCCGTTCGCCTCAGACCTACGACGAAGACCTGCACATTGCCATTGTGGGAGGCGAGCGCGTGGTCACAATTCTCGCGCCGGGACTCAAGCAGGAAAGCAGCCGGAGTTTGAGTGCCTCGGCCGATTTCTATATGCGTCTTGGGCGTGTTCAGGCAAACGTTATGATTGAGGGATTCTACACGGGACTATATGATGTGTTTGCATTGCGCAAACTCGAACAAACCGACGCAGCGGGCAATGCCGTGCTTGAGCGCTACAATGGCGGAGGCGCAACTGTGACAGGGGCAAACATCGAGGCTAAAGCTGTCTTCTCACCACGCTGGCAACTTCAGGCCGGGTTGACATGGCAGCGCAGCCGCTACAAGCAACCGGAACATTGGAGCGAGAATCCGGAAGTCGCACCTGTCCGACGAATGTTCCGCACGCCTGATCTGTACGGCTACCTGACTCTGACAGGCGAATTGTTCAAAAACTTCCGTGCTGCCCTGTCGGCCACCTACACCGGTACGATGCTCGTACAGCACATGGAGGGTTCGGGCACAGACATCGACTGTACAAAAATAACTCCACGGTTCTTCGATGCCAATCTGAAATTTTCATACGAGTTCAAGATTTTCCATTCGGCCTGCATAGAACCGTCGATAGGCATAACAAACATATTCAACAGCTACCAGCGAGATTTCGACAGCGGCTATCTGCGCGACTCAGGTTATATCTACGGACCGTCGCTGCCGCGTTCGCTGACTGCCTCAGTGAAACTACATCTGTAAAGTACAGGAACTCTGTTTTGGATGATGTGTTCTATCTCTCTATTGCCGCCTACCTCTTGATTCTTGTGTAGAACTCACGTTAAATATTCAAAAAATTTAATATAAGCAACGAATAATTAATGTGACGCTCAGTCTACTATATGAATTATCCGAGTGCTTTTTAACATTACAGTTTTGAACTCTAAGAGTTGGGATGATGTTATTTAAGAGTAACAATGATAATTACTTTATTATTAATTTAAAATATACAACTATGAACACAGCTCCTTTACAAGGTATTAAAGTGGTAGATTTTACAGAAGTTCAATCAGGTCCTTCGTGTACACAGATGCTTGCTTGGCTTGGCGCCGACGTAATCAAGATCGAACGTCCTGGTGTGGGCGATGCAACGCGTAAAGAATTGCAGTTCGATCCCAACGAACCGAGCTATTATTTCCTGCAGCTCAACAGTGATAAGAAATCTCTTACGCTTGATGCCAAAACAGACGACGGTAAAGCAATTCTTACCAAACTTATAAAAGAATGCGATATATTTGTCGAGAACCTACACCCCGGAGCAATGGACAAACTTGGCTTCAGTTGGGAA
>CAYQYL010000122.1:0-3194 GCA_964421745.1 uncultured Muribaculum sp.
CGAAGTTGTTGCCAACACACTGAAAAACGGCTATGGCATTGCAGCCGACCGTATCGTGGTTAAGAGCATGGGCGAAGCTGAAGACCAGCCCTACAGCACTCCGGCCATGAACCGTGTGTCAATCTGCGTAGTAGAATAATTCCTGCAATATTTTACAGGCGGGGCCGTGTCAACGACACGGCCCCGTTGTTTTTTCAAATAGCCCGGGTTAATTGGGATTTGCCTATTGATATATAGTTGTAACAACGTTAACATACGTTTTATTTTGAAACTCACAAATTTGTAGTAATTTTGTGGTTCTGAATTCCAATGATTATTAATGTTAATGCAAACGTGCGAATATGAGCATCGATGCATTGAAAATTCTGTCAAAATACATGAAAAAGATCATTACAGCAATATTAGCTTCGGCAATTGCAATGTCGGCTTCGGCATTAATCGATGGCGATGGCTACTACCGTGTGCAGAATTACATGTCGGGTCGATATATTTACGTGCTCGACGACAAGGGTGAATTGAATTTTCAGGCTACTACTGCCGAGTTGGGTGCAATTCAGCTTTGGAAAGGATATGAACGTACGGTTTCCGATCCATCGACTGTTATCTATGTGAAGGACCTTGACGGGAAAGGCCGTACATTCGACCTGCAGACCCAGGGCACGGGTGTGAAATCAATGATCGATTATCCTGTAACAATTTATCTGTACAACAAAAATTTGGGAATTTACTCAGTCTACGGGAGCAACAGCGGTATGGTGCGCTACATCGGTGATGCAACCGAGGAAGATGATGACCGTGGTTACGTTACCTCAAACGGTAATTCGAATTACCACCGTTGGTACTTTCATCCGATGACTGCCGACGGTACAAATTATTTTGGATTAACTCCGGAGTTTCAGGAAGGAAACGACTATTTTGGATCATTATATGCTGATTTTCCTTTTTCTTTTCACTCTGAAGGAATGACTGCCTACTATGTGTCGGAGGTAGGAGATAACTATGTGAATCTTGTTGAGATAGAAGGAGTCGTACCTCGTGCAACACCTATTGTGTTCAAATGTGCATCGCAATCGGCAGCAGACAACCGGTTAGATCTCGGAGGGACAGCAACTGCAATCGACGGCAACCTTCTTAAAGGTGTGTATTTCAACAACACAAGCTTGTTGCACAAGAATCTGACTCCTAATGATCCTGCAACAATGAGAGTTCTTGGTACGATGTCAGACGGTTCGCTTGGTTTTGTTACATCAGCAGAGAAGTATCTTCCCAGAAACAAAGCATATGTATCGGTTCCGGCGGGTTCGCCTGCAGAAATGAGAATCACCTACGGCACATCCGGTATCGAAGATGCGTTTGCCGATTGCAATGATGTAAAAGTGATTGTGAACGGACTTGGAGTTCGTGTTGAGGCTGAGGGCTCGCTAAAAGTTGAGGTTTTCAATGTTACCGGACAACTTGTTGCGCAGGGAGTAGCCGATGGCTCTCTCATTTCTCTCCCCGCAGCAGGATCTTACATAGTTAATACTTATGGCTCAAAGCCAACAAAGATATTTGCCCATTAACCATAAAAGGTAAAGACCAATAAATCGGGTGTATCAAAATTAGAGATATGTCCGCAATCTAGAACGGTATATCCAAGTTGGTGATACGTCTGCAAAGTAGGGATGCTCCACGGAGCATCCTTTTGATTTACAGCTATATATAAATATTTGCCAACAATGAGTTCGATAGGCTAATATGTTATTTATAAGGAGTGGGTGTTGCAGGACTGGCAATCATTGAGTTCCTCACTCACATTGTATGTCTGCATTTTTCTGTTAATAATATTCTTTTTTAAGTCGCTTTGCTTTAGTGATTTCATTCTTAGGCGTTTTCTGCGTTTTCTTTCTGAAGGCGTTGAATAAAATCACAGGTTTCACTCCATAAAAATAGAACGGCACTCCAAAGGTTTGATGCTTTAACCTTCAGAGTGCAGTCCAAAAAGATTTGCCTATTTTAGAGCAGCGGTTTTTCTATTATTTCGCTATGGGGCAATCGGCGCAGCGGTTAGCTATTTCTGTGAAGAAGTCGTTACCTTTATCGTCGACAAGAATGAAAGCGGGGAAGTTCTCAACTTCGATTTTCCATATTGCTTCCATGCCCAGTTCGGGATACTCAAGGCATTCAACTTTCTTAATGCTGTTGTGGGCGAGGATTGCTGCCGGGCCGCCAATGCTGCCGAGGTAGAAGCCGCCGTGTTTATGGCATGCATCGGTTACCTGCTTGCTACGGTTGCCTTTGGCAATCATCACCATTGAGCCACCAGCAGCCTGGAACTGGTCGACATAGGAGTCCATGCGGCCCGCTGTTGTAGGTCCGAATGAGCCTGAAGGCATTCCTTCGGGAGTTTTAGCGGGGCCTGCATAATAGATAGGATGATTTTTCAGATAGTCGGGCATAGGTTCGCCGGCATCGAGGCGCTCTTTGATTTTAGCATGTGCTATATCGCGGCCAACAATGATTGTACCGTTTAGCGACAAGCGTGTGCTGACCGGATATTTTGTCAGTTCAGCCAGAACTTCGCTCATGGGGCGGTTGAGATCGATTTTTACAGCAGCACCTTCGCCCTGATTGCGCATTTCTTCCGGGATGAGTTCGCCGGGATTAGTGTCGAGTTTTTCGATCCACAGACCTTTGGCATTGATTTTTGCTTTGACATTACGGTCGGCCGAGCAGCTCACGCCAAGACCGACAGGGCACGATGCTCCGTGGCGGGGCAGTCGGATCACACGAATGTCGTGGGCGAAGTATTTTCCACCGAACTGTGCGCCGAGGCCGATTTTCTGAGCTTCTTTCAGCAGGCGTTGTTCAAGTTCGACGTCGCGGAACGCACGTCCATATTCGTTTCCTGTGGTTGGCAGGTTGTCGTAATATTTCACAGACGCTTTCTTTACGGTGGCGAGGTTCATTTCAGCCGATGTGCCGCCGATCACGAAAGCGATATGGTAGGGAGGGCAGGCAGCTGTGCCCAGCGATTTCATCTTCTCCACAAGGAAGGGGATAAGGGTCTTGGGATTGATCAGAGCCTTGGTCTCCTGATAGAGATAAGTCTTGTTGGCAGAACCGCCGCCCTTGGCCACAAACAGGAAGTGGTACTCGTCGCCCTCGGTGGCGTGGATGTCGATCTGGGCGGGAAGGTTGCAGCCGGTGTTGAC
>CAYQYL010000123.1:0-3052 GCA_964421745.1 uncultured Muribaculum sp.
AGAGTGTTGGCGCTGCGGAACTGCATGGTGGGCACTTCGGCCGCATATTGCCAGTTGCTCATCCAGCCAATGGCGGTGCGGCGGTTGTCGGGGGCGTCGCTGAAGCTGACAGTTGCGTAATGGTCTTTTCCGTAGTCGAGCCATTTAGTAGGCACTTTTCCGTTGGCATCAGTGTCGGGAGTGAAAGTCTTTCCGTCGAAGTCGCCGACAAAGTATTGGGTTGCACTGCCGCCGAAAGGTCCGCCGGGGTTGATGTTGCACAACAACACCCATTTTTTCTCATCGGATCCGTCGACAGGAAGCTGGAACATGTCGGGGCACTCCCACACGCCTTCCTGTGCACCAAGGCCTTTGCCAACACTGCTCTGCAGGGTCCATTGCTTCATGTCGGGCGATGTGAAGATGAGCATCTCGCGGTCTAGCGCATGGGCGAGCACCAGAGTCCACAGCTTGGTTTCGGGGTTCCAGAACATGTTCGGGTCGCGTGCTTCGCTTTCAAGCGTCAATGTCGGGTTGCCGTTGTAGACTGTGAAAGTTTCACCGTTGTCGTTGCTGTAAGCCAAACCTTGTATCTGGCTGACGCCGGCAAGTGTGTACATTGCAACTACGGCATCTTTGCCGAATCCGGCGGTATTGTCGCGGTCGATAGCCGAACTTCCGCTGAATATCGTTCCCAGACCGTCCGGCTCGATTGCGGTTGGCTGGTGTTTCCAGTTGACAAGGTCGGTCGACGATGAGTGTCCCCATGTCATGTTCTGCCACTTGGATCCGTAGGGATTCCACTGGTAATAAAGATGCCAGACACCGTCTTTGTAGAACATACCGTTTGGATCGTTCATCCAACCGTAGAGCGGAGTGTGATGATAAACCGGGCGGAACTTTTCGCGGTTGGTTGTGTCGAAAGAGTCTGTCACGTCGAAGTTGTTCCAGCACACATCGCCTTTGGCTTCGCGCACCGACGAACGGTTCTGCTGTGTGACAACATTCAGGATGACATTTTTTCCGGCATATCGCTCTATGTCGAGAGGAACTGTGTAGTCTACTTTTGATTTAGCCAGGCGCACGTTAATAGTGCGGTCAAGTTTGCCGTCGACTATGACGTTGACTGTGGCTTCGTCGTTCGACTCCTGGACCGGCAGTATAAGATATTTGCCGTCGGCCACTACGCGCACAAGCGTATTATTTGTGCCGAGATGTTCAACTTTCACCCCTTCGGCCTGGGCTGTGGCAGCACTCAGAGCGAGCACGGCGGCTGCGGTGGTTTTGGTTATCATGTTCATGGTGTTGAGATGGTATTGTGATTTTTTGTACAGCAAAACTAATAACAATGTTCATAAAAGACTATAAAAAATTATGCATTGGTTGCGAAATATGTTGCATTGTACAATTTGTGCAAGATTACGCACTAAAATTGTGGCTGTTTTTTGCCGTTCAGCGCGATCCACTACACAACTGTCGGGAATGGTGACATTGTGTTCTGGAGAAAAGAGGTAATTTTGAACATCGTTTCATTTCAACAAAATATTTATCAGATCATGCATATTTCGAAATCGTTGCCAATAGTGGCAGCCATGCTTTTTGCTTCTGCCGCTATGAACGGTGAAACCACGACCACATATAGCAATCCGGTTATTAACCGCAGCGCTCCGGATCCGACTGTGATTCGAGCCGACAACGGCACATACTATCTTTACGCTACCGAAAACATACCGAATTTGCCGATATTCAAATCGGACAACCTTGTCGACTGGGAATTTGTAGGCACGGCATTCACCGACGAAACAAGGCCGCAAATGGTGCCCGACGGCCGTATCTGGGCACCCGACATTCAGCGCATAGGCGACAAATATGTGCTCTACTATTCTAAATCGCGCTGGGGTGGTGAATGGGGATGCGGAATCGGAGTTGCAACGGCCGACTCTCCCGAAGGTCCGTTCACAGACAAAGGCAAACTATTCATCAGCAA
The DNA here is from genome assembly GCA_964421745.1 of uncultured Muribaculum sp. GTDB lineage: Bacteria > Bacteroidota > Bacteroidia > Bacteroidales > Muribaculaceae > Muribaculum. Next base: position 1,967 of record CAYQYL010000123.1, read on the forward strand.
AGAAATCGGGGTGAAAAACAGCATCGATCCGATTTATTTCGGTGAAAACGGCAAACACTACCTTTTCTGGGGCAGTTTCCGTGGAATCTATGCCATTGAACTGGCCGACGATGCACTGTCGGTGAAAGAGGGCGCGTCGCCGATTCGCATTGCAGGCACACACACTGAGGCAACAAACATATTCAAACACGGAGGCTACTATTATCTCATAGGCTCGGCCGGAACATGCTGCGAAGGAGAACACAGCACCTACCATGTTGTAATGGCACGCTCAAGGAATTTGCTCGGTCCGTATGTCGACAAGGATGGAAAACCCTCGCTCGAAAATGGGTTTTCACCTATGCTTGAACGCAGCGAAAAAGTCATTGGCCCGGGGCATAATGCCAACTTCGTCACCGATGATGCCGGTCAATACTGGATGCTCTACCACGGTTTCGACGCCGCTGATCCGGAAGCAGGTCGCAAAGTTTACCTCGATCAGGTGACATGGGATTCCGACGGCTGGCCCCGCACCGCAACCGGCCAACCCTCCGAAACAGCGTCGCGCCCAGTAATCCGCAAATAGCTTACGCAACTTTTTCACGTGCGGCCCCCTCATCGGCCGCACGTACTTCCACATGAACATACAAGTAAACTTGTGAGAGTTGCTTGGGGTGAGAAAAATTGGATTGTTCTATTTCAATAATCTACGATCTATATCGCTGTTCTCCAACACGCTCATCTGATGGATTGCTATTTGGTTGAGCTTTATAAGCCGGTCCGACTGGGGTAAGCCCTGCTCAATGAATACGGCGTTAAGGCTCTCCATATTGGAGAGGCAAATTAGTTCGTTGACTGAAGCGTAGTCGCGAATATTACCCTTCAAATCGGGGTTTGTTTCATGCCACTGTTTTGCAGTCATGCCGAACATAGCCACGTTCAACACATCTGCTTCATTGGCATATATGATGCTCGCCTGTGCTTTTGTAACCTCTGCCGGAATAAGGTTTTGCTTGATGGCATCGGTATGTATGCGATAGTTGATTTTCGACAACTCACGCTTCGCTGACCAACCGACCAACCGCTGTTCCTCGGCTTTCAAGCGCT
>CAYQYL010000124.1:0-2797 GCA_964421745.1 uncultured Muribaculum sp.
TATAAAATATAACTGCCGAGGTTATAACCAAGAGATTTTAAATGAAAGAGCCGTGCGCGGTTGTTGCATAAAAAACCGGAAATGGGTGTGTGATAAAACAAAAATTAGTAAATTTGCGGTTAAATTAGGTGTGGCGTGGCAAAACGCTGATTATTGAGCGTGTGGGCGCTGTCGCATCTGTAGGTGTAATCATGAATTCTTTTTATCGTCATGAATATTTCATATAACTGGCTCAAACGCTACATCGACTTCAATCTTACAGCCGACCAGCTGGCGGCTGTGCTGACTTCGGTCGGGCTCGAAACCGGCTCGGTTGAGGAAGTGGAATCAATAAAAGGCGGTCTCCGCGGTATTGTAATCGGAAAGGTGCTCACATGTGAGGAGCATCCCAACAGCGACCACCTTCACATTACGACAGTCGACTTAGGCGACGGCAACGGCCCGACTCAGATTGTTTGCGGCGCGCCAAATGTAGCTGCCGGACAAACGGTTGTTGTTGCAACCGTGGGCACAACACTCTACGACGGTGACAAGGAATTCCAGATTAAGAAATCGAAAATCCGCGGCGTTGAGTCTATGGGTATGATCTGCGCAGAAGATGAAATCGGCGTCGGCACCTCGCACGATGGTATAATTGTGATCGACCGGGAAGTTGCTCCGGGAACTCCGGCAGCCGAATTCTACGGCCTGACATCCGACCATGTGCTTGAAGTGGATCTGACGCCGAACCGCGCCGACGCGGCATCGCACTACGGGGTGGCACGCGATCTGGCTGCATGGCTGGCTTGTCATGCAACAAAGTCGCCGCTGAAACGCCCCTCGACACAGGCGTTCAAGACCGACCGACCGGACGGAGCCGTGCAGGTTGAAGTGCTCGACACAACGGCCTGCCCACGATACAGCGGTGTGACGATACGCAATATCCGGGTTGGTGAGAGTCCGGAGTGGCTCAAGAAGCTGCTGACAGCTATTGGCCAGCGCCCGATCAACAACATTGTGGACATCACCAACTTCATTCTTTTCGGAATGGGTCAGCCGCTTCACTGTTTCGACCTCAGCCGCATAGAAGGCGAGAAAATCATAGTGACACCCTGTCCGGAACAGACACCGTTTACAACGCTCGACGGCGTTGAGCGCAAACTGTCGGCTGCCGATCTGATGATTTGCGACGGCGACAAGCGCCCGATGTGCCTGGCCGGCGTTTATGGCGGCCTGAACTCAGGAGTGACCGAAGAAACAACCTCGATATTCATTGAAAGCGCCTACTTCAACCCGACTTCGATTCGCAAAAGCGCGCGTCGCCACGGGCTGAACACCGACGCTTCGTTCCGCTACGAACGCGGCACCGACCCCAACGCTACTGTCTACTGCCTGAAACTGGCCGCTCTGCTTGTCAAAGAGCTTGCCGGCGGCGAAATATGCGGCGACGTTGTTGACATCTATCCCGAGCCGGTGAAGCCGTTCCCCGTCGAACTCAACTACGATTATGCAACACGACTGATCGGCAAACATATTCCCGACGAAGAGATCAAGTCGATTGCCGAATCGCTTGAAATGGAAATCACGGCAGCTACTCCGGAAGGAGTTTCGCTGCTTGTCCCGACCTACCGCGTCGACGTGCAACGTCCGTGCGACGTGGTGGAAGACATTCTGCGCATCTACGGCTACAACAACGTTGAAATCTCCACCGAACTGCACGCCTCGCTGTCGTCGAAAACCGAAACCGACCTCAGCAATCAGTTGCGTGAACTTATCAGCAACCAGCTTTCGGCCAACGGTTTCAACGAAATATTGAACAATTCGCTCACGGCAGCTTCATACTACGACGAAGCCTCCGGCCTGACAGACGCTTCGCATCAGCCTGTCGCACTGCTGAATCCGCTCAGCGCCGACCTGTCGGTGATGCGCGTCGACCTGCTGTTTGGCGGTCTGGAAACAATTGAGCACAACGCCAACCGCAAGTTGCCCGATCTGATGCTCTATGAGTTCGGCAACGTGTACACAATGAATCCGGCCGTTGAATACACTACAGAAAATCCTGTGGCTGCGTTCACCGAAAGGGAAAAACTCGGCATATGGCTCACCGGACTGGTTCGCCAGCCCAACTGGCTCATTCCGGCCGAAAAAGCCACATTCTTCCACCTGAAAGCAACGGTTGCCAACGTGCTGGCACGCCTTGGCATCTCGCCGCGCGAATATGAATTCACGGCAGCCGAGAGTCCGCTGATGTCGCAGGCTATGGCTGTCACAACCCGCTCGGGCAAACAGCTCGGAATTTGCGGCGCCGTTGCCAAACGCCACCTGAAGAAGTGCGACATCAAACAGGAGGTGTTCTACGCCGAACTCGACTGGCGCACACTCGTGAAACTGGCAGCCAAGCGCAACGTCAGCTACACGCCGCTTCCACGCACACAGCCCGTTAAACGCGACCTGGCTCTGTTGCTCGACTCGGCTGTCACCATGGCGCAAGTTGAAAAAGTTGTACGCGACAGCGAAAAGAAACTGCTGCGCAACGTGGCGCTGTTCGATGTCTACGAAGGCTCGAACCTCGAAGCCGGCAAAAAGAGCTACGCTATCGCAATCACGCTTCAGGACGATGAAAAGACCCTCAACGACCACCAGATTGAAGCGGTGATGACAAAAATCACAGAAAATCTGAAATCGAAACTCGGAGCTCAACTCCGCTGATATATAACAAGCACATAAAAAAACAAAATAATAATACCAACTATGGGAAGAGCATTTGAATACCGCAAAGCCAGAAAACTTAAACGCTGGGGTAACATGTCGCGCACAT
>CAYQYL010000125.1:0-2579 GCA_964421745.1 uncultured Muribaculum sp.
TCTACTTCTTCTTCGACTGAGATAAGGTCTTCACGACCAATCTCTTGCAGGTACTTGTCGAGCGATGCGCTTTCGCGGTTAGTAATTGATTTGGTGATTTTTAATTGTCTCATCTGTATCTACACATGATTTTTAGCTTACAAAGATACGAAATATATTTGGTAATTCTTTGTGGCGGAAAGTTAAATATTTCGTAGTGAATAACGTGAAGATAGCAGTTTTGATTGCCTGCATTATGTTTTTTTAGTCTTATTAAGGAGCTTTTACAAGCGCACACCTACGCCGAGCATCAGGTTTTGTGGCTGGCTGAAGTTGCCAAGACGGTAGCCGATGTTGAGGAATAGCTTTCGAGTGATGAAAGCTTTCAGAGTGAGTGACTGATAGAAAGGTTTGTCGCCTACGGGGCAAATGAATTCGTAGCCGATGCCGGCATTGACTGCGAAAATGGCTGCGGTGAGTTCTGCATGAGCCGACAAGCCGAGTGAGAGCTGTTTGCCCAGAGGCGGACGGTAGAATATGATTGTGTTTCCGATTCCTCCTGCATAATAGGGTTCAATGCCTGCGCTCTCGTCGTAGTGGAAATCGAGTGCAGGTCCGGCTGCAAACCAGCGGTTGAATTTGCGCATGGGCGCGAATTGCAGTCCGGCTACAGCAAATTTTCCGGGGCAGACGTCGTTAACCGGATTTACGGAAACGATGCGTTTGCGCACGGCGCCGAACGCCATGATGTCGTAGAACCATTCGGGTCGGTCGGCATCGGCAGGAGCGGCGAGCTGTGTGTCCTGTTTTGTTGGATTAAGGATGTAGGTTAGTCCGATGCCAAGTCCGATGGTGTTGATGCCGCCGTTGGGGCTCTCAGTGTTACCGTTGGAGAAGTGTGCGCCCTTCAGCGCTACCGACAGCAGTAAGCGATCTGTTAGCGAATATTGGAGTTTTAGGGCGGCACCCATGTGGGCGGTGACGGGAGTGCCGATACACCCATTGTTGTCCTGGAGTTCTTCGTGATGGTACTTCCAGCCGAAGGCAAGGCCGAATTCCCATTCGTAGCCTAACGTCAGCCTGCTGCCGAAGCGTGCGAACGGGGCACCCTGGTAGACAAACACAGAAACAGGGGTGCCCATTAGCTTCGGTGCAAAGAATGTGCGCATGTCAAGGCCGATTCCTTGGTAGAGCCCGGGATAGGTGCGACCGATACGGGAGTTTGGGTTGAAACTGAATCCGGCTTTAACCGATGGAGTCAGGCTCATGTCGATTGACTTGTTTTCGAGATTGTTGCCTTTGAGGAAATCTGTGGCCCGCACGACCATCGACGGTGTCAACTCTGCGCCGATGTGCCAGACGGGTTTGTTGTTTTGTGGGATAGTGTCGGCGCTGGCGTTGATTGCGAATGCTGTCAGAAGTCCCGCAAGACTGAACTTACTGAATAGTTTGTGTTGATATTTCATAGCTTACGGGTTCTGTTGTTTTACAATTGCCGTACGCCCAGATTTGTGTGTCGGTGAATGGACTCCGGATTGTCAGCACTATAGGGATTTCGGCTACTATATAGTTGGTGGTTACTGTTACGCGTATCGATTCATTGGGCGGAACTGTTACTGAAACGATTTCGTCGGTTTCGAAACGTGCCGGTATGTAATTGAATGGTCGGCCGAGTTGGATTTCCTTCCGGTCGGTGGTGCTCCATGATGAGCCGTTGAATGTCGGTAGTTTAACCGAGCCGCTCAGATTGCTTGCCCAAGTGACGCCGGTTGTCAACTGAGCAGTGGCTGTCACATAGTTTTTGGGGTTGACTCCGGCAACGAGGGGTTTGTCTGTCGGATTATTGTAGGTTGTGTTGAATGTGTGTTGACGGACGGGGGGAATGTAGCTTGGACTTACGCTGCTGAAATCGTATTCGACGTCGACCAATTGGGCTTGAGTGCCAGGGGTGACGTTTATTTGCAGCGTTACGGTTGAATATTTGTACTCTAAAGAGAGATATATCGAAATTGTTGTGTCGAAAATAATGTTTTCGTTGCAAGTAGCTGTAACGGTTGAGCCGGCATCGTCGATGTCAATGTTTAATTCAAATCCGATAAGACGGTAGCTTATGCGTGAGATTTCGTTGACCGGACTGTCGGAGGCTATGTCGTCGCCGTCGTGATTGAAATAGTAAATGAAACAATCTTGATAGGGCACTGCCTCGATGCTTTTCAACCCCGTAGACTGTAGAGTGAATGTGTGTGTGCCGCCGTCGCCCGCAATTGTCGCCTCGTCTTCGTAGGTCTGACGATCGGGCTCGCGCGACACGAAAATGTCGTCGTTGCATCCGGCCAGCGTTATCGACAAAATGACAATTATAAGATGTGAGAGTGTTTTACAATTCATGACACCAAAATTACTGTGCTGACGGTTAATGTGCAAGTATTTAACAGACTTTGTTGCCATAAGCCGTAAAATAGCAACTGAGGCGCTCCAAGAGAATGGGCGCCTCAGTTTGTTGCCGTATGCGGAAAGCGGGTAGCTTATGCGTTTTTGACTTTAGCTACGATTGCTTTGAAAGCAGCGGGGTTGTTCAGAGCCAGGTCGGCAAGCACCTT
>CAYQYL010000126.1:0-2266 GCA_964421745.1 uncultured Muribaculum sp.
GATAGTAGGCCGACGAACCTGCGAAACCGGGCATCGTGTTCAGTTCAAGCGGATATCCTTCCGGGGTCTGCCAGTTTTCGGCACGACCAAGCGGGGGCTCGCCTGTTTCAGTGGGCAGATACTTGTCGATTTCAGGCAATGTCAGCGGAAGCTGGTCTTCGGGCAACAAACAGGGTATGCCGTCGCTATAATAAACAGGGAAGGGCTCACCCCAATAGCGCTGACGACTGAAGATGGCATCACGCAAGCGATAGTTCACCTTAACTTTACCTATACCTTTTTCTTCTATGAATTTTTTGGTGGCGGCGATAGCATCTTTAACTTCCATGCCGTTGAGGTTCAGTTCATCGGAAGCTGAATTGATCATGCGTCCCGACTTGGCGTCGAAGCTCTGCTCCGACACGTCGGCTCCTTCGATAAGCGGAACAATAGGCAGCGAGAAGTGGCGGGCAAAAGCGTAATCGCGGCTGTCATGTGCCGGAACGGCCATGATAGCCCCCGTGCCGTAACCGGCAAGCACATAATCGCTCACCCAAACTGGAATTTCTTTACCTGTCAGTGGATTGATTGCATAGGCGCCTGTAAAAACACCACTGACGGTTTTTTCAATCATGCGCTCACGCTCTGTTTTGTGTTTAACCTGATTCAGATAATCTTCAACCGCTTGACGCTGTTCGGGCGTTGTGATCTGGCGCACATAGGCGCTTTCGGGCGCAAGAACCATGAATGTCACACCAAACACTGTGTCGGCACGTGTGGTGAAAATTTCCAGATCTATATCCTGTCCGGCAATAGGGAAACGCATCTCCGCGCCTTCCGAGCGGCCGATCCAGTTGCGTTGCGTTTCTTTAAGCGAGTCGGTCCAATCGATTTTTTCAAGGCCGTCGAGCAGACGCTGTGCGTAGGCCGATACACGCAGACACCACTGATACATCAGCTTCTGTTCCACAGGGTATCCGCCGCGAATCGACAAACCTTCGCTCACCTCGTCGTTGGCAAGCACTGTGCCGAGTTTCGGACACCAGTTAACCATAGTGTTTCCCAGGTAGGCTATGCGATAGTTCATCAGTGTGTCCGACTGTTCTTTTGGAGTCATTGCCTTCCACTCTTCGGCAGTGAACTGCAGCTCCTTGCCCTGCGCAGCGTGAATGCCGGCCGAGCCTTTCGTTTCGAAGTGGGCAATCAGATCGCCGATCGGACGCGCTTTCTGCAGTGCGGTGTCATAATAGCTGTTGAACATTTTCATGAAAGCCCACTGAGTCCACTTGTAATACTCCGGATCGCAGGTTTTTATCTCACGGTTCCAGTCGTAGCAGAATCCGATCTTGTCGAGCTGGCTGCGGTAGCGGGCAATGTTCTGACGTGTTGTCACTTCAGGGTGCTGTCCCGTTTGTATGGCATACTGCTCAGCCGGCAGTCCATAGGCATCATAGCCCATCGGATGAAGCACGTTGAAACCTTGCAAGCGTTTGTAGCGCGAATAAATATCCGACGCGATGTAGCCCAGCGGATGGCCTACATGCAACCCGGCACCCGACGGATAGGGGAACATGTCGAGCACATAATACTTTGGTTTGTCGTTGTTGATTTCGGTGCGGTAGGTGGCATTGTCTTTCCAGTACTGCTGCCAGCGGCTTTCAATTTCTCTATGATTGTATTCCATTGTGGTGTTGATTTGTCTGATTATTGTGTTACAGCCCTAACTGTTCGCTGATCTGTAGCATACGTTTAATCGGTTTGAGCGCACGCTCGGCCACATCGGCCGGAACGGTCACTTCGGGCTGCTCGGTCAGCAGGCAGTTGTACAGCTTTTCGAGTGTGTTCAACTTCATGAACGAACAGTCGTTGCAGGCACAGGTCGAGTCGTTGGGCGGAGCCGGAATGAATGTCTTGTCGGGGCATTCCTTCTGCATCTGATGCAGGATACCGCTCTCTGTTGCTACGATAAACTCCTTGTAGGGTTCCGATGTCGCATATTTCAGAAGTGCGGCCGTCGAACCAACTTTGTCGGCCAGAAGCAGCAGCGGCTTCGGACACTCTGGGTGGGCAAGCACCTTGGCCTGCGGATGCTGACGCTTGAGTTCGGCCAGTTTTTCGACCGAGAATTGCTCGTGCACATGACAGGCTCCGTTCCAGAGCTTCATGTTGCGTCCTGTCACAGAGTTTATATAGTTGCCAAGATTGCGGTCCGGGCCAAAAATAATCGGTGTGTCGTCAATGAACCTCTCAACAATCTGGCGAGCGTTTGTCGATCTCACGAGTACAT